>JAGCBF010000337.1 GCA_017652285.1 Atopobiaceae bacterium | reverse complement strand
GGCCATGAGGTATGCCCTCCTTACTCGAAGTGGTAGTTCTTGAACTGAAAGCTGTCGGGCGTAGCCAGCGTCTCACGCTGGAGCTGGTAGACTTTCTGGTTGAACAGGCTGAAATACGCGTTGGACGTGCCCTGCAAGGAGGGGTCCTGGCCGCACTGCTCGCGGGCCCGAACGTACAGGGGGATGAGCTCGTGGAGGTGCGGGGGCAGGTCCGGGGAATCAACGGTCTCCGGGTCCACAGCGTTCAACGAATCTGCGTCCATCGGCTTCGGGACGTACAGGTACTCGACGGCCACGTAGTCACCAGCCTTAGCGCCGTCCTTTCCCCACACATGGATGAAGGGGGCTCCGTGGACGAACTGCTCGAAATGCAGCGGCTTCTTGTCCCAGAGCACGGTGAACGAGAAATCGTCGCTGTTGTAGTCGGCGGGGAGCACCTTCGTGATGCGCTTGCAGGCGTGGGTGAAGTCGTCGGAGGTGATGTCGAAGCCAGGGTACTCGGTGCCCAGGAGCTGGGTGCAATCAATCATGCACGCCTTGAACCTGCGAGCAATCTCGTTGACGGCCTCGTTGGCGTACATGGTGAACTTCTTGGCGTACATGGCGACGGTGTCCGCCTCGGTGCCCCTGTCGAGCTCAATAAGCGTCGCCTCGATAATTTCTCTCAGGTTCATGTATCTCTCCTTAGTTCAGTTTCTTGCTGGTATTCTGGAACTCAGCTATGAACGGGCTCTTGCGCTCACGGCGCATGAGCACATCGTTGATGGCCGCGTACAGGCTCTTCGGGTGCGTGAGGACTTCACCGCGCTTGAAGCGGTAGTTGATGCCGTTGAGGCAATACTCGAAGAACTGGTCGCCGGAACTCAGCGACGGGTCGCGGGGGATGACATAGCTGACGGTTTCTTCTGGCTCTATGGGCTCGGGCTTGGTCGGGATAGCGTCTTCAATCTGCTCGGCAGTGCGAGCGGGAGCGACCTTCTTGGGTGCGCGAGTCGTTTTCTTGGTCTCGGTCTTCTTAGTCGTTGCCATCTTTTCACTTAGCCTCCTTTAGCTTTGCTAAATATAATAGGGGAGGGGAGGGGGAAGGAGGCAACAAGAACCCCTGCCCCTCCCCTCGGGTCTGAGAGATGTTGGGTTAGTTATTACGCATGAGCCGCGTGGTGGATGTTGATAATCCAGAGCGGGTTGAGGACCTTGGCGGTGTAGCCCAGAATCTTCGCGCCGACGGTGCTGCGCTGGTCGAGCGGGTCAGCCGTGCCAGCGGAGCCACGGGGCTTGATGATGGTCTGGAGCACGCCAGAGCCAGCGATGTCGATGTCGCCGTAGGCGTCGGCACCGAAGATGAGGCTGTTGTGCAGCGTGACGCCAGCCTTGGTGGAACCGTCAATGGCACCGCAGTCGGTGGAGTAGACGATGGCGTTGGCAGTCAGGGACGCGGCGGCGGACAGCTTCACGGTCTTGGTCGCGGGAGTGTAGGAGCCGCTGGAAGCCAGCGTGTACTCGGTCGTGCCAATCATGATTTTGTTGCCGCCGGTGCTCAGGTACGCAACCTCAGCGTCGGTGGGGTCATTCTTCAGCACGAAGGTGGTGCTGGAGCTGGTGTTGGCGTTGACGGCGTTGAGGACGCTCTGCGTGTCCACCTTGCCCTCGGTGGTCTCCACGAACACGACGCCGAACAGCCGACCGATTTCGCCAGAGTAAATCTGCTCGGCGTTGCTGTACTTGCTGACGTCCTGCCACAGGGAGTCACTCTGGAGGTCGTAGGTGGCATAGGGGTCCACGATGCAGACGAAGTGGCCGGAGCGGCCGTTGCCGGAGAAGCGGCGGGCCTTGTTGTTCTTCAAGGTGCGCACGGCCTTCCGAATCTCGTCCACGGTCAGGTAGGACGTGGCGGTGACGGTGCCAGCGTTGGCGCCACCACCAGCGAACTGGTCGGAGGCGTCGGCAATCATGGCGTCACGGGTCACGTTGTCGGCGACGATACCGAGCTGCTCGCCCAGGAGCTCTGCGGCGTCGTCGATGACGGGGTCGTAGGCGGTCAGGTCGAGCAGGTCAGAGATTTCGACGTAGGCACCATACTGCTCGATGGTGGCCTCGACTTTCGTCTGGCCGAGGGACTGGCTGGAGGGGGTCACGCCCTCAGTGAGCTTCTGGGTCACTTTGTCGGGGGTGAACAGGGTCCAGCGGCGGAACTCGACGGTCTTGCCGTTGTTGCGGGGGATGGGCCGCTTCTGGCCGAACTGGGCGTAGACGAGCTGCGCCTTGGCCCATTCGAGCAGGGTACGGTCATACCACGTTTTGTTCAGATACGTGGTCGGTGCGGCGGTGTTGATAGTGGTCTGGGTGGACATAGGTTATTTCTCCTTTGTGATTAGATTTTTAGGAGAGACGAACCTTCTTGTTATTCAGCACGGCCTGGCGGATTTCCGCCCTTTTCTTGAAGTAGTCGGCAGAGCTGACGGCGGAGTAGTCCGTCGGTGCGCTCTGCTTGTTGGAAGAGGTCGGACGCATCGGCGCGGGGCCGGACTGCCGCCTCGCAAGCTCCTGCGCGGGGCCGTGTTCAGCGGCCCAAATGCGCATGGCCGCCGGGGCACCGTACTCAACGATGTTGTTGTACGTGTCCTGGTCGAGGCTCTGCTGGATGTCGAAGCCCTGCGGGAGCTGACCCGCCTTGTACATGTTGGCGAGCTCTGCGCCTACGCGCTGTGCCTGCGCCTCGGGTGTTTCCGTTGGCTGGAAAGAGGGTTGTCTCTGTTGTGGGGTTGCGTTACCACTGAGCAGGTCCTTGTAGAACTGCTTGGGGTCTCTGGCGTATGCGGCGGCTTTCGCGTCAAGGCGCTCCTGCTGGATGCGCTGGTATGCCTCGTTGCGGCTGATTCCGTCGCGCTGCGCACGTTCGTCAAGGTAGAGGGCTCCGAGCTGCCACTCGGGGCTCTGCTCGTATTTCTCACGCTCCTTGGCGAGGCGCTTGCCGAACGCCGCGTCAATGTCTTTCTGGCTCTTGAACTGCGCCCCGTCGGCGGGCGGAGTTGCCGCGTTCGCGGCATCGACCGGATTGTCAGAGCCAGTTTGTGAATCGCCCTGGGGCGATACACTAATGGT
>JAGCBF010000039.1 GCA_017652285.1 Atopobiaceae bacterium | reverse complement strand
GGTGCAGGGCTGGTTCGAGCTGCTGATGGGCCTGATGTCCTTCGAGAGCCTCGCCGGCATCGCCAGGCGCGACCGCAGGTCGCCGACCACCCCTCCCTACCAGCTCGCGAAGTTGTTCGCGGTGCTCGGGGGCATACAGGACGGCGTCGTGCTCGAGGGGCGGGTCCAGGCCGACGAGATGATGTACCCCGTGCCGACCGCGGACAGGGACCCCGCGCTCGCCGGCAGGCGCGCGGGCGGCTACTCCAGGAACAACACCTGCATAGCCATCGCCTGCGAGGAGCGCGACCGGGGCTCCTCCGTCTTCCGCGTGCTCGGCCTCGGCAAGCCCAGCGGCGCGAGGGCCAGGGCGGCGTACTGCCCGCACCTCTCGCCCGGTCTCGTCCTCGTCCACGACAAGGAGAACTCCCACAACGCGGTCGTGAGGGAGCTCGGGCTCGTGAGCGAGGCCCACGACTCCCGCGAGATCAAGAGGCTGCCTGACAAAGAGAACCCGCTCTGGAAGGTGAACCGGCTCTGCTTCCTGCTGCGGCTGTTCCTCGACGGGCATACCGGCTTCGACCGCTCCAACTTCAGCGGGTGGCTCGACCTCTTCTCGGTGATGATGAACCCGCCCGAGGACAGGCTCGAGAAGGCCGCCATGGTGCTCGACCGGGCAATGTCCTTCCCTAATACGCTGCGCTATCGTGACTTCTACAAGCAGAAGGGCAGCTCAAAGGGCTGACGAGATCGGGAAACAGACCCACAGTGCAAGAGGGGATTTAGTACGTTTTTGCGAAACAGGCAACGGCTATGCCGAGCCAAAGCCAGCGGTCCCATGACACGATGTCATGGGTGACGGCTCCTCACATCTGTTCTTGCGCTACAATGGCACCCGAGACGGGAGCTTGCGGCGAGGCAGGCTGAGAGGGGCACCTGTGCCCGACCGACCCTGATCTGGGTAATGCGCATTACCCAACCTTGTAGTTCAGCCGCAGGTAGAGCGGCTAATTTTATGCGAAATCCAACGCAGTCCCGAAGGGCAGTCACAGACGGTCACTGGGGCAACCTGCGCCAGTCTTGCGTGCACGGCGAATCGGCGAGCGGTAGGACGCGCGGTTTCATGCGGCGGCGGACACTGGTTCATCGAGGCGGTAGAGACCGATGCCGGCGCTAGGCGCCGGGGCTACGGCCGGCTCCTGCTGTTGCATGCAACGGAGTACCTAAGTTCGCTCGGTGCGCGCGTTTTGACATGCGTTATCTACCAGGGCAACGAGGCATCCAGGAGGCTCCACGAGTCGTGTGGGTTCGAGGCGACGGACGAGGGCCCAGTCGATCCTTGGGGAGGGCGCGATGAGTGCGGCGTGCTGTATCGCCTCGCGATGGGTGGCGACGACAGCCTTGCCTAAGGAGCTCTTCAAATAGCAGCTATGGCACAATTGTATGGATATCTGCTACAATCATGCCATGAGTAGAAGGAGCAACATCGCGGCCATCAATGAGCTGTCGGCCTCCGAGCGGGTGTTCACCACCGCCCAGGCCGAGCGGCTCGGCGTCCCCCGCGACGCCCTGGCGAAGGCATGCGCCTCTGGGAATCTGGTCAGAATCGCGCATGGCGCGTACCGCATGGCGGGCGTGCCCCCGACGGAGCTCGACGAGCTCATCGCGGTCTGGAAGCTCACCAAGTCAGCCCTCTTCTTTCACGAGCGGGCGAGTCGCGAGCTTTGGGATGGCATCGCTGTCTCGGGCAGCACCGCTGCGTCTGTACTTGGAATCGGCAACTTCTACCTGTCGCCCTACCGCCTCGTGGCGCCGCGTCGCATGAGGTCGAACGCGCTGAGCGCCACTTTTGCCACGAGGAGTGTCGAGTGGGAGGACGTGTCCTTCTCCGAGGGGATTCCCGTGACGAGATTGGAGCGCACACTCGTCGACCTCGTCCTAGACGACGAGGACCCGTCGCTCGTCGCCGACGCGCTCGAAGATGCGAGGGGGAGCGGGCTTGATGCGGCCCGTCTCAAGGGGCTCGTCGGAAGCGAGTGCGGGCGATCGAAGGCTGGGGTGGCGAGGAGGCTGCTGCTTGGAGAAGGGGGCTGGTGATGCGGTATAGGACGCCCGAGGCCCTGGGGATGGCCGTGACGGCCGCGGCGCGCAAGTCGGGGATGGATGTCGGACGCGCCACCTCGGGCTTCTACTTCCACCGGCTGCTCTGCCGCGTCTTCAGCGTGCCCGACTCGCCGTTCCTCCTCAAGGGTGGGCAGTCGATGCTCGCTCGAACGCCGTCCGCTCGCGCAACGCGAGACATCGACCTGCTCTCGCAGGAGACCGATCTCGGTGCTGCGCTCTCGGAACTCCGGGAGCTGGCCTCTCTCGACCTGGGAGACTTCGTGCGTTTCGAGTTTGCGGGATCGAAGCCGATAAAGGCAGAGGACGAGTACCGATCAGGCCTCAAGGTGACGTTCGTGCCCCTGCTCGGCGCGAGGAGGCTCCAGCCGGTGTCGGTCGATCTGGTGGTCGACCAGATTCCCTGCGGGGAGCCCGAGGTGTTGACGCCTGCGGACAGGATTGAGGTCGAGGGGGTTCCCGTCTTCGACTATCGCGTCTACCCAATTGCGAACTCCATAGCCGACAAGCTCTGTGGAATCATCGAGACGCATGACGGAAGGACGTCGTCGCGCGTGAAGGACCTCGTAGACCTCCTCGTCTACGCGACGAACGAGGACCTTGACGGCGACGATCTGTGCCACTGGTGCAGGCTGGAGGCCCGCGTGAGGGGAATTGAGCTTCCGCCAAGGTTCTCCGTGCCAAGGGCATGGCGGGAGCACTACTCGAAGAGCTTCGAGAAGCTCGTGAGAGGAACGGAGCTGGACGAGGCGCTCTCGAGTCTGGATGCTGCCGAGCGACTCGCTGCAAGGATGCTCGATCCCGTGCTCAGCGGTGAGGCGCATGGATGCTCTTGGGACCGTCACCAAATGGATTGGGTGCAGGTTCACCCATGACACGATGTCATGGGTGCCGCTCGCATTGAAGGGGCTTTGCGCTACAATAACCTCCGAAAGGGGAGCTGGGGATTTGGCCCGGCTGAGAGGTGGAAACCAATTCCACGACCCAAGAACCTGGCCTGGGTAATGCGCATTACCCAACCTTGTATTTCAGCCGCAGGTAGAGCGACTGTTTTTATGCGAAATCCAACGCGGTCCCGAGAGGCGGTCCCAGATGGTCACCGGGGTGACTCCCATCCTACGGGAGACCTCGCGCCAAATGGGCAAGCGGCGACATCCGTCTTGTTCGGGTATGTCGAGAAGGGGCCGATACGTTCAGGCTACGCGATCTCTGTTGCTCCCTTGCAGACGAGTCCAGCGGCAAGCTCTGCCATCTCCTCGACGGGGATTGTCTTGCCGTCGGCGACCCACGCACGATACATCGCCAGCACCGCGGCGCTCTGGTATGCGTAGAACACCCGCCAGCGGCCGGGGCCCCACCCGTCGGGCACCAGCTCACCACGCTCACCGCTCGCGTCGTCCTGCATGCGTCTCTGTATCAGGTCCCATTCGGGGTCGCAGGTGATCGCCTCGTAGAGTGCGTCCTGTTCGGCGCCAAAGCGGAAGAACTCGCGCGTGATTTCGGCTAGGTCGTCTGGCATG
>JAGCBF010000336.1 GCA_017652285.1 Atopobiaceae bacterium | reverse complement strand
TATTGATAACCGCGTGGGGCATGGGAAGGTTCGCTTTCCCATGTCCCACGGGGTTTAGTCGCCCTCATCGTAGGCGTATCGCGCATGTGCAGTTCGGCCTAGAAGAAGTAGTCGTACGATGGATCGTTGAAGTTCCTGCAATCCTCAAGCCAGTCATCCTTCTTTGCCTTGATGGTTGCGAGCGTTCCATGGTCCTTCCCTTACGCATCGACTAACGCGGTGTATCAAAAAAGCGAAGGGAACAGTTCCCTTCGCTTTGTGTCAAATCGTTGCCTATTTGATAGCAGCGTGGATGTCTTGCAGGGCGTTGACGCCCGAGTCGGTCCCGTCGACCTTGGATCGAATGCCCACGGCAGACGCATGCGCCGCGGCCATGGTGGTCATGTACGGAATGTGCGCACGGATGGCGGCACGACGGATGTCCGACCCGTCGGTCACGGAGTGCGCGTCGCCCGTGGGCGTGTTGACGACCAGGTCGATCTGGCCGTTGGCGATGGCGTCGGTGATGTTGGGACGACCCTCGCGCTGCTTGAAGATGACCGAGCACGGAATGCCCGCATCTGCCAGCGCTGCTGCCGTGCCGCGCGTTGCCACGATGGTAAGCCCGGCGTCCACGAACTCCCGCGCCACGCTGGGCAACTCGTCCTTGTTGCGATCGCTCACGCTCATGAACACCGTGCCGGACGTGGGAAGCGGCGACCCGGTGGCCTCCTGCGACTTAAAGTACGCCTCGCCAAAGGTGGGCGCCAAGCCCAAGACCTCGCCCGTGGAGCGCATTTCCGGACCCAACACGGGGTCGACCTCGGGGAACATGGAGAAGGGCAGCACGGCCTCCTTGACGCCATAGAACTCGTACGACGCCTCCTTGAGCCCCGCAACCGGTGACGGACGACCCGTGAGCTCGCCCGTAATGGCGTCGGTCGCGATCTGCACCATGCTTATGCCGCAGACCTTGGAGACCAGCGGCACCGTGCGGCTCGCGCGCGGATTGGCCTCGATGACGAAGACCTTGCCGTCCTCGATGGCGTACTGGATGTTCATGAGGCCCACGACGTGCATCTCCTCCGCAATGCGACGCGTGTACTCCTTGATCGTCGTCAGGTGCTCCTCGTCGATGGAAATGGACGGCAGCACGCAGGCCGAGTCGCCAGAGTGGATGCCGGCAAGCTCGATGTGCTCCATCACGGCCGGCACGTAGGCGTGGGTGCCGTCGCAGATGGCGTCCGCCTCGCACTCGAGCGCGTGCTTGAGGAAGCGGTCGATGAGGATGGGCCGGTCGGGCGTCACTCCGATGGCGGCGGCCATGTACGCGCGCAGGTTGTCGTCGTCGTAGACGACCTCCATGCCGCGGCCACCCAGCACGTAGCTCGGGCGCACCATGACGGGATAGCCGATCTCGTGCGCCGCGTCGAGCGCTTCCTCCACGGTAACGGCCATCGCAGCCTCGGGCATGGGGATGCCGAGCTTGTCCATCATGGCACGGAACTCGTCGCGGTCCTCCGCCAAGTCGATGACCTCGGGCGTTGTGCCCAAGATCTTGACGCCGGCCGCCTGCAGCTCGCTTGCGATGTTGAGCGGCGTCTGTCCGCCAAACTGCGCGATTACGCCCAGGGGCTTCTCCTTTTGGTAGATGGAGAGCACGTCCTCCGTGGTCAGCGGCTCAAAGTAGAGCTTGTCGGAGGTGTCGTAGTCCGTGGACACGGTCTCGGGGTTGCAGTTGACGATGATCGTCTGGAAGCCCAGGTTGCGCAGCGCGATGGCGGCGTGTACCGAGCAGTAGTCGAACTCGATGCCCTGGCCAATGCGGTTGGGGCCACCGCCCAAGATCATGACCTTGTTGCCCGCGAGCGGTTCGCTGGCGTCCGGCGCGTTGTAGGTGCTGTAGTAGTAGGCGGAGTCCTGCGTGGACGACACGTGCACGCCCTCCCACGCCTCGGTCACGCCCAGGCCCAGGCGCTGCGCGCGAATGTCCGTCTCGGGCAGGTTGGTGAGCTGGCTGAGGTACTTGTCTGCAAAGCCGTCCTTCTTCGCCTGGACCAGCATGTCGTCGGGCAGCGCGACACCGGGATTGGCCGCGACAAAGGCCAGGATCTGCTCCTCCTCCGCCACGAGCTCGGCCATCTCTTGGATGAACTCGCGCTTGATGCGGGTGAGCTCGAACAGGAAGTCGACGCTCACGCCCTTGCGCAGCGCCTCGTACATGACGAACTGGCGCTCGCTCGTGGGGAAGCGCAGCAAGGCGATAAGCTCGTCGACAGTCTTCTCGTGGAAGTCCTTGGCAAAGCCCAGGCCGTAACGGCCCTGCTCCAGCGAGCGAATCGCCTTTTGGAAGGCTTCCTTGTAGGTCTTGCCGATGGCCATGACCTCGCCCACGGCGCGCATTTGGGTGCCCAGCTTGTCTTCCACGCCCTTGAACTTCTCAAACGCCCAGCGCGCGAACTTGATGACCACGTAGTCGCCGGTCGGCACGTACTTGTCGAGCGTGCCCCACTTGCCACAGGGGATCTCGGCCAAGGTCAGGCCGCTTGCCAGCATGGCGGATATGAGCGCGATGGGGAATCCCGTCGCCTTGGACGCGAGCGCGGACGAGCGCGAGGTGCGCGGATTGATTTCGATGATGATATCGCGGTCGGTCACGGGGTCGTGCGCCCACTGCACGTTGGTGCCGCCGATGACCTTGACCGCGTCCACGATGCGGTAGCTCTTCTCTTGCAGGCGGTCGATGACGGCCTGGTCGATGGTCTGCATGGGAGCTGCGCAGAACGAGTCGCCGGTGTGCACGCCCATGGGGTCGATGTTCTCGATGGTGCAGACGGTGATCATGTGGCCGGTGCTGTCGCGCACGACCTCGAACTCCAGCTCCTCCCAGCCAAGGACCGACTCCTCGACCAACACCTCGTGCACGGGGCTTGCCGCCAGGCCGCGCGCCACCACGGTGCGCAGCTCGTGGATGTTGTACACCAGGCCGCCACCGGTGCCGCCCATGGTGTAGGCGGGGCGCAGCACGCACGGAAAGCCCAGGTCGCGGGCAATGTCTACGGCCTCTTCCACGGAATAGGCGACCTTGGAGCGGGCCATCTCGATGCCGAGCTCGTCCATGAGCTCCTTAAAGGCCTCGCGGTCTTCTCCGCGCTCGATCGCGTCCACCTGCACGCCGATGACCTTGACGCCGTACTTGTCCAGTATCCCTGCCTTGGACAGCTCGCTGGAAAGGTTGAGGGCCGACTGTCCGCCCAAGTTGGGCAGGATCGCGTCCGGGCGCTCCTTGGCGATGATGGCCTCCAGACGCTCTACGTTGAGCGGCTCGATGTAGGTGCGATCTGCGGTGCCGGGGTCGGTCATGATGGTGGCGGGGTTGGAATTGACCAGCACGATTTCGTACCCAAGGCTCCGCAGTGCCTTGCACGCCTGGGTGCCGGAATAGTCAAACTCGCATGCCTGGCCAATGATGATGGGACCGGATCCAATGATCATTACCTTGTGGACGTCCGTACGCTTTGCCATAGGGTCATGCCCCCTTCTGCGGTTGCCGACGTAAATCCTCACTAGTTTAGCGATGATGCGGGACCGTAACTAAAACGTCAGAATATGCACGCAGATTGTTAACGAAATGTGCGGGGCTCCGCTGTGACGTTGTGGTCGGAGAGAACGACGGAGTGTCGTGGGTCTGCCCGCTCGTGGTACCATAGCCCAACACGTCAAAGGAGAAGCCCATGGCCATAAAGTTTGAGGACGCCCGCTTTGAGGCGGCGTACGGCACCGCAGACCAGCTGCCCGAATCCACCACGCCCGAGGTTGCGTTTTCGGGCCGCTCCAACGTAGGCAAGTCGTCGCTCATCAACAAGCTGGTGCGGCGCAAGGCGCTCGCCCGCACCTCGAGCCAGCCGGGCAAGACGGCCAACATCAACTTTTATTTGGCCGACGGCATCCGGCTCGTGGACTTGCCCGGCTACGGCTATGCCAAGGTGTCTGGCAAGGAGCGGCAGCGCTGGGCCGACCTCATCGCCGGCTACTTTGACCAGGAGCGCAGCTTTAACCTGGTGGTCGCGCTCGTGGACATTCGCCACGACGCGCAGAAGCTCGACGTGCAGATGCTCGACTTCCTCCGCGACGCGGAGCTGCCCTTTGTGGTGGCGCTCACCAAGGCCGACAAGCTCAGCCGCGCCAAGGCCGACCAGCAGGCAGCGCGCCTGGCCAAGCAGTTTGGAATCCCCCGCTCGCAGATGGTCATCACTTCTGCCGAAAAGGGCACCGGCATCGACGAGCTCCGGCGTCGCATCGAGGCCGCCTGCTAGGTTGGCCGCCTGCGCCAGACCCCTTTT
>JAGCBF010000335.1 GCA_017652285.1 Atopobiaceae bacterium | reverse complement strand
CGGCCTCGTCTATGCTTACCGCCGTCGCCACTTCGTCCACATACAAGATCTCGTACAACGCCAAACGCAACAAGTTCCTGTCGACTGCCGGCATGCGAGATACCGCCCAATTGGTAGACGCGCGCGCGATCACGGCATCAAGATCGTCTCGAAGACCGTCTACGCCCAAAGCGAGCGATTCGCCATATTCGTCGAGCGGGTCGTCTTGGCCAAGCGCATACGGCCCGCTAAGAACGTCGGACACGGCAAGGCCAAGTACCTCCGCCTGAAAGAGCAATTGCAGCGCCTGGCTACGTGCGAGCGTACGCCCGCCAAACTTACGTGTGGACAATCGAACTTACTCCTTGGGAAACACGAGGTTGTCTATGCAAACGTCAACCTTACCCACCGCAACACCCATCTGGCTCTTTACCGCTGCCGCAACCGCAGAGCGCACGTCGGCCGCAAGCTTAGTAAACGGGTAGCCGTAAAAGACCGAGAGGCGAACGGACACGATGAGCTTGTCATCGACTACGTCCGATTCGACCGCGGGCTCGTTAGATACCGGCTTTGCCGTAAAAACCGAGATAAGACCAGAGGCGATGGCGTTTTCGCCCACCGAGGCGACGCCCTCCACATGCTCGGCAGCCATCGATACTATGGTCGACACGACGCTTCTGGAAACGCCGATGCCCGAAATGACGAGTTCGCTTTCCATGAGCTTTTCTCCAATCTTGCGAGGCCAAATACGGTATGCAGCTGGGCTATACGCGCGAGACGAACTTGCCGGTGCGCGTGTCTACCTTTACGCGCTCGCCCACGTTAAGGTACATGGGCACCTGGATGGTCGCGCCCGTCTCGATGATCGCCGGCTTGGTGCCGCCCTGGACGGTGTCGCCCTTAAAGCCAGGATCGGTCTCGGTGATCTCCACCTCAATGAACATGGGCGGCTGCACCGCATAGAGCACGTCGTTGGCATACTGGAGCTGGCAGATGTCGTTCTCCTTGAACCATTTGGCATTGTCGCCAATCAGCTCAGTTCCGACCTCGACCTGCTCGTAGGTCTCCATGTCCATAAAGTAGTAGATGTCGCCATCACTGTAGAGATACTGCATCTGTAGCGTGCGCATGTTTACGCTCTCGAACTTGGCGGACTGCTGGAAGTTCTCCTCGTTTACGCGACCGGTGCGAATGTTGCGATACTTGGTGCGCACGTAGGTGTTGCCCTTGCCCGGCTTGACGTGCTGTGCCTCAAGAATGATGCAGTCGTTGCCCTTTATGTTGACGCCAAGGCCAACCTTAAGATCCGTAATGCCAAGAGTTGCCATGTGCTCCTTCTTTCGTGTTGTGGGCCAATCCTTGCGACCACTGCTGTAACCTCGTAAGTGTACCAGATTAGCTTACCCACGCATGAAAAAAGCATCCCGTTTTGGCAACTGTGAACAAGCGCCTATTGGCCAAAGGTGACAGCAAACACGTCCTCTGTCACCTGTTGGCTGCTACGTTCGAATTATTCGCGGCGAAAGACCTTGCGAAAGAGCGCGACGACGCCACGTTTGAGGATGTCAAAGAAGGTGGGCGAACGCACGAGGTTCTGCTCTCCCACATACGGGCGCATGGCGCGCAGGGTCTTCTTGTTGTCGCGCGTAGAAAAGGAGAAGCTGCCGTTCTTCTTGGTGAACACGGCAAAACGCGGGATGACCTTGCCGCCAAACATGACGGAGGCAGCCACGTGGTCAACCTCTTCCCAAGGTATCTGCACGTAGTCCTCAACGTTCTTCTCGTTGTAGAACTCCACGGCCTTGTCGCCAATCATCATGTCGCCGTAGGTGGCCAAGCTGTGATACGACGTGGCCTTTATCGTAAGGTCAACCTTGGTGTTCATTGATTGAGCCATAGGAGGCTTCCTTTCCTTAAGAACGCAAAACGGGGGACACACCGCAGAGGCGCATCCCCCGTCTGAGTGTTTGCGATACTTTCGCTTACACCATCTTACATGAAGCCAAGAAGCCTGCCCGCGATACCCACGGCAAAGAGCGCGAGGATGATGGCGATCGGGGAGACGTTCTTCTTCAGGAGCCTGCAGCACAGCAGCGTAAGCAGCACGGCGGCAAGACCAGGGATGAGCTGGTTGAGGTTGTCCTGAAGCGAGGTGACCTTGTCGATGTTGAGGCCGGTGGGGCCAAGCGCGGCATACTGCTCAAGAGCGCTCTTGATGCCCTCGGTGCCCGCGGGCAGCGAGCTCCAGTCGATGTAGGCGCCCTCGGACTGAGAGACCGTGGAGACGATCGGCGTAAAGCTGATGGATACCCAGCGCTGTACGAGCGAGCCGATGATGAACATACCGAGGATGGAAGCGATCTCGGTTACCTTGCCCAGCAGGCCGCCGCTGAGGTCCTTGGCGATCTCGGAACCCACGCTGTAGCCAAACTCCTGCGTGTACCACAGGAAGGCCATGCGGATGAGGTTCCACAGAACGAAGAACAGAATCGGGCCAAGAATGGAGCCGCCCATGGCCATGGAAGCACCAAGAGCGCCAAGAATCGGGCGCACGGTAAACCAGAACACGGGGTCGCCGACGCCGGCGAGCGGGCCCATCATGCCGACCTTAACACCCTGGATTGCCTGGTCCTCGACCGGTGCGCCGTTGGCGCGCTCCTCCTCGAGTGCCAAGGTAACGCCAATAATGGGCGCGGACACGTACGGGTGCGTGTTGTAGAACTCAAGGTGACGCTTGAGTGCTGCGGACTGCTCCTCCTTGGTGGAGTAGAGCCTCTTGATGGCGGGAATCATGGCATAGCACCAGCCGCCGTTCTGCATACGTTCGTAGTTCCAAGAACCCTGCAGGAACTGATGACGCCATGCAACCGCCATACGATCTTTTTGAGTAAGCTTAACCTCTGCCATTATCTTTCACACTCCTTTCGGCTTAATAATCGTTGAGAATGTCGCCAAGGGGATCGCCAGATCCGCCGCCTGCGCCACCGCCCTGCTTGGCGAGGTCCTTCAGGCCGATGTAGATAAGGGCAAGAGCGATGCCAATGGCACCAAGAGCGATGAGCGTAAGGTCACCGATGCAAGCGAGCACGAAGCCGAGCACGAAGAACGGCCAGACCTCTGCGGTCGCCATCATGTTGATGACCATTGCGTAACCGACTGCAGCTACCATGCCGCCGCCAACGGCCATGCCGCCGGACAGCCATGCGGGCATGGAGTTGAGCATCGTGGTAACAGCCTCTGCGGGAATCAGGCAAAGCATCGCGGCCGGGATGGCAATACGGATGCCCTGCAGGCCGATGGCAAGAAGCTGCCAGATCTCGACGCCGCGGAAGTCGCCCTTCTCGGCGGCAGCGTCCATAAAGTGAACCATCGGGATGGCGATGGTACGGCAAAGCATGGTGAGGAAGAGGCCGGCCACCGACAGGGGCACGGCGAGTGCGATGGAGGTGCTGATGGCAGTCTGGACGTCGGCAGAACCATCGCCGAGGCCCTTGACCATGATGATGGCCGATGCCACGGAGGCGAGGGCGGCGTCGGGTGCCACGGCGGCGCCTACGTTTGCCCAGCCAAGCGCGATCATCTGCAGGGAGCCGCCAAGGATGATGCCCTCAGTAGGATGACCCGTCACGATACCGATGAGCGTGCAGGCCACCAGCGGCTGATGGAACTGAAACTCGTCCAAGATACCTTCCATACCAGCAAGAAAGGCCACCAGGACGACCAGAACGATAGAGATTCCTCCCATTTGCTATTCCCTCCTTCTTAACCTTGGGCCGCAAGCTCAGACTTAGCTTTGGCCATCACGGCGTCGAACGGCTCGGGCTTGTCAGCCGGAACCTTGCGCACGTCGAACTTCACGCCCATGGACGCGATCTTCTCGATGCAGTCGACGTCGGCCTGGTCCATGGCAACGGCATTGGTGACGACGACCTTGCCCTGCGAGTGGGCCATAGAACCAAGGTTGACCTCTTTGATGTCCACGCCGCCCTCGAGCGCGCGGAGAAGGTCCTGCGGAGTCTCGAACAGCAGCATGGCCTTGGTGTCTCCAAAACGAACGTCTTTGGAGACCTCGATGATCTTGGAAATGGGCACGACGTGCACCTTGACTCCAGGAGGAGCAGCCTGCACGATCATGGACTTGCGCAGATCGTCATGCGCGACGGCGTCGGAGCACACGATGATGCGGTCCGGGTTGACCATCTTGGTAACGGTGGTCGCGACCTGACCATGCAGCAAGCGCGTGTCGATGCGGGCGAACGCGATCTTGATGTGACCGTCGCCGAGCACCGTTCCCGGGGGGATGGCGCCAACGGGAGCAGCGGCAGGAGCGGCGGCTGCGGGAGCGGCAGCACTCGCGGGCTGGATGCTCTCGGGCTTGATCTTTACGCCACCCTGTGCTTCGGGGTAGATGGCTTTGGCGATGTCGGCGGCAGAGCCGTCTCCAAAGCGCTCGCCATAGGCCGCGAGAACCATGGGCAGGTTAAGGCCAGTTACTGCCACCCACTTCTCGTGACCGGGCTCCTCCAAAAGCAGGCTGATCTGGTTGAACGGCGTTCCGCCCCACAGATCGACGAGGAAGAGTACCTCCTCTTGATTCTCAAACGTCGCAATGGCGTCCAGAATCTTGGCTCGCAGGTCCTCCGGCCCCATTTCGGGTGTTAGCACAACGGCCTCAACAGCCTCTTGCGGACCAAAGATCATTTGGCCAGACTGTTTTATGCCCTCGGCAAACGCCCCATGGCTTGCAAGGACGATACTTACCATACGTTCCCTCCTTCTTCTACTATCCGTGCTCGAAAAGGGGACGTTCCTACGGCCGAACTCCCCCGGGCTCTCCACAAGCCCTACACAAAGTGACATTCTATACCCTTAACAACTTATTTGTAAACATAAATTTTGTCACGAATCAGTTTTTATTAGATGGAACTAAGACGTCCTTCGTAGTTTTTGGCAATTTGCTGCCGTAATTTCGGTGTAGTTTCACGTATAAAAAAACGACCCTTGCAAACTACGTTTTGCAAGGGTCACCCGTGTGAGAACGTATTCATACCACACAATACGTT
>JAGCBF010000334.1 GCA_017652285.1 Atopobiaceae bacterium | reverse complement strand
CGCGGCGGCCTCCTCGCCCTCGAGCGGCTTGACCACGACGTCGATGCCCAGGGTGTCGGCAGCGGCCTTCATGGACAGCGAGATGCGGCGACGGTCGAGGTCGATCTCCATGATCTGAACGTTGACGACATCGCCCACGGCGCAGACCTGCTCGGGACGCTCGACGTGCTTGTTGGCCATCTCGGAGATATGCACCAGGCCCTCTACGCCCTCGCCCAGGTCGACGAACGCGCCAAAGGTAACGATCTTGGTGACGGTGCCCTCGACGATGCGGCCCACGGGGTACTTCTTGACGAGCGTGCGCCAAGGATCCTCGGTGGTCTGCTTGAGGCCAAGCGAGATGCGCTCGCGGTTGAGGTCCACGTCCAGAACCTCGACCTCGACCTCCTGGCCGACCTTGACGACCTCGGAGGGATTGTTGACATGGTTCCAAGAGAGCTCGGAGATGTGCACCAGGCCGTCGATGCCGCCAAGGTCGACAAAGGCGCCGAAGTCGACGATGGAGGAAACGGTGCCGGTAAGGCGCATGCCGGCCTTGAGCTGCTGGATGATGCCCTGACGCTCGGCCTTGCGGGCCTCCTCGAGCACCACGCGGCGAGAAAGGACCACATTGTTGCGGTTGCGATCCATCTCGATGACGCGAGCCTCGATGCGCGTGCCCAGATATGCGGTAAGGTCCTTGACGCGACGAAGGTCGACCAGCGAGGCGGGCAGGAAGCCGCGCAGGCCAATGTCCAGGATCAGGCCGCCCTTGACAACCTCGATGACCTCGCCCTCCACGTTCTCGCCAGACTGGAAGCGCTCCTCGACGCGATTCCAGGCGCGCTCGTACTCCGCGCGCTTCTTGGAGAGGATCAGACGGCCTTCCTTGTCCTCCTTCTGCAGGACCAAAGCCTCGATCTGGTCGCCCAGGCCAACGATCTCGGACGGATCGACGTCCTTGCGAATGGAGAGCTCGCGCGCAGGGATGACGCCCTCGGACTTGTAGCCGATGTCCAGAAGGACCTCGTCGTGCTCGATCTTGACGACGGTTCCTGTGACGATATCGCCCTCGTCGAAGTTGGCGATGGTGCCGTCGATCAGACTATCCATCTCATCGGCGGACACGTCATCAAAGGAGAAGACGGACGTGTTCTGAATCTCACTCAAAAGTGGACCCCTTTCGAAAACGGGGCCCCGGTCGTCATGATCGCTGCCAACAGTTATTTGGAAACCAACATGTACTCGGGGGCCAACAGATACTGGCGTATGACCGTTCTAGTCATACGGCGTATAGGATAACGCTCTTTTAGGGACAATTTCAAGACATTCTCAAACATTTTTGCGGCGCCGTCAGCACAGCGTGAGCTCGAGCAGGGCGCGGGTGGCAGAAGTCACCTTGGCACGCTCGTCGGCGCGTATGCCCGCCACCCAGATCACGGGACCGCGCGGACCCGTGTGGACGACCGCGACGTCTCCCCTGTCTGCCGAGGGTATCTTTGCGTCGTTGAGCAGGTCCGACAGGAGCTTTGACTGCCCGTGCATGCCCAACGGGCACAGGAGCTCCCCGCGTTGCGGGGCGTCGACCCACAGCCGCCCGCCCGAGGTGCGGTCCACCCCGCACGCGTCGGCGTCCAGAAGAACCGACTCGCCCGCCCACTCGCTCCCATGCGTGCGGGCGAGTGCCACCACGTCCTTGTCGGGTCCGACGGCAAGCCACCTGCAGCGAAGCGTTCGTCCGCCCGTGAGCTCGATCTGCCCGGGGACGTCGAGCCAGGCTCCTTCCAGGCCCGTCGTCGACCGATGGGCACGGATGAAGAGAAGGCCGTATTCCACGCGGGCATCGACCGCCATGGGCAAGGCCGTAGACCCGTGGCCGGATGCCACCAGGCGCAGGACGGCCTCCACGTGACGCGCCTCGAGCCGGGCGTCGGGACACACGAGCAGTATGGCCTGTCGGACGACGCGTCGCGCAATGACCACCTCGGCCGCCGACAGCCGACGGGCGTCGAGCGCCATCATGTGCTCGGAGGTCCTTCGAGTGAGGTCGCGCAACGTGCGCGATGCCTGCGCGTGGAGGTAGGAGTCCTCGTCGGACAGGATGTCGCATGTCGTGGACAGGCTCGCCATGACACGCGGGTTGCGGCGCTCCACCACCGGCATCACCTCGTGGCGCACGTAGGCCCGCAGGTATCGCGTGTCCTGGTTGCTCTCGTCCTCCCGCCACACGATGCCACGCATGCGCAGGAGGTCGCAGAGCTCGCGATGGGTCCTTTCGAGCAACGGGCGCACGATGCGGTTGCGGCGACGAGGAATCGAGCTCAGGCCCGCCGGCCCCGTGCCGCGAATCGCGTTCATGAAAAACGTCTCGGCCCGGTCGTTGGCGGTATGGGCGGTGACGATGCGGGCGGCCGAACGTGGCGTTCCCCACTGCTCCGACAGCTCGTTGGCAAGCTCCGCGGCGGCGGCATAGCGTACCTCTCGCCCAACGTTCTCCTCGTTGCCGTCTGCCCCCTGCGCCGCCGCGAGAGCCGCCACGTCCACGCGCCGTATGGTGCAGGGTATGCCGAAGCGGTCGGACAGGTCGCGGACGAACTCCTCGTCCTCCTGCGCGTCCAATCCCCTGAGCTGATGGTTTATGTGCAACAC
The DNA here is from genome assembly GCA_017652285.1 of Atopobiaceae bacterium. Classification (GTDB taxonomy): domain Bacteria; phylum Actinomycetota; class Coriobacteriia; order Coriobacteriales; family Atopobiaceae; genus RUG440. The sequence goes on along the minus strand of JAGCBF010000334.1, from coordinate 5,371 downwards.
GTGCAACCGCTCGCGCGCGATGCGCGCCTTGCCGCGGCCATCGTCTATGTCGAGCGCCGAGGTGGCCGCGAGCACGAGCAAGGCCGTTGAGTCGGCCCCGCCCGACACCATGAGGACGACGGGAGCACGAAGCTCCGGATCCACGTAGCCGGAAGGCCTCTGAAAGCGCACCTCGGGGGCGGCGTATCGACGACTGACACTTGGCATAGCCATCTCCTGACCAACGATGCCGGGGCAAGGCGCTCGTCTAGCATGCGGATGCGCGCCCAACAAGTCCTCGCTTGCAAGATTTGCTGGCGATAGTGTACGCCAACTCGCTACACTTGTGACCAAACGCAAAAGAAAGGGGCCACATGTACCCACACATTCACCTGTACGTACTCGCGAGCGGATCGAAGGGCAATGCCGCCGTGGTCGAGGGGCCCAAGGGCTCGCTTCTCGTGGACTGCGGCATCTCTCGCAAGATGCTGCACGCGCGCGCCGACGAGATCGGATGCGACCTGGGCCGCGTGCGTGCCATCCTGCTGACCCACGAGCATGGCGACCACACGACGGGGCTTCCCGTACTGCGCAGGCACTTTGACGGGCCCGTCTACACCACCGCGGGGACCGCTTCGGGCAGAAGGAGCCTGAGCGACATACGGTTTACCCTTATCGACCACGACGCGACCCTCGAGCTCTGCGGCATGCGCGTGACCGCGTTTCCCACGTCGCACGACGTCAACGACCCCATGTGCTTTAGGTTCGAGGTGCGGGACCAGGGAGAGGACGGGCAGGACGAGGTGCTCGACGCCCTTGGATGGGTCACCGACACGGGCTACCTCACCGACGAGGCCCTTGACGCGCTCTACGGGTGCAGGGTGCTGGGCATAGAGTCGAACCACGACCCGCGCATGCTGGCGTCCGGACCCTACCCCTATTACCTCAAACGGCGCGTCGCGGGCGACTCCGGGCATCTGTCCAACGACCAGGCGGCCGCGGCGCTGCCGCATTTGGTGACGCGCGACACCGAGACCGTGGTCGCCCTGCATCTTTCCGAGCAGAACAACCGCCCCAGCCTGGCAGTGCGCGCCCTCGCGCAGGCGGTTGGCGCCGAGAAAGCCAACGACACCTATACGGAGGCTCGAACGGCCGACGGCCTGCTCAGCATATGCGCAAGCTCGCAGCACAAGCCTCTGGCGGTGTGGTAGGCCCGTAAGGGAACGGCCCCGGCGCCGCAGGACGAACTGCGACGCCGGGGCCGTCATTCTTTTGCTGTCTATGCCTAGTCGATGCTGATCTTGGTGACGTTGGGCTTCTCGACCTGCTTGGGAACGTTGACGGTGAGCACGCCGTCCTCCAGGCGGGCCGTCAGGCCTTCGGTCGCCGCGTCCTTGAGGTACACGCCACGCGTTGCGCTCCACTCGCGAGTCTCCTTGTGGAGGTAGTTCTTGCCCTTGGTCTCCTCGCTCTCCTTCTTGTCCACCGAAATGGAGAGCCGACCCTCGTTGAGCTCCACGTCGATCTCGTCGCGATTGACGCCGGCGAGGTGTGCGGACACCACATAGGCCTCGCCCTCGTCAACGACGTCCATCTTGAACGCGGCGTCGCTGGACGAAGAGACCAGCGGGGACGAGAACAGGTCGTCGAAGAGGTCCTCGAAGGTGAGCCCACGACGAAGTGCGCGACCGTAACGATCGTAAGGAATCATGCTTGCCATTACTATCACTCCTTTTGCTTTTGGAGGCGGCCCGGTATTGGGTGCTCCTCTTGGTACGCTCTTCTTATTCCCCGTATCCGTAGGAAGTAAACCGACACACCAAGATTTTCTTAGCTACATAAACTCATCAAATCTAAGTGCCTATGACGCATATTTGAGAAAAACAAGATTGGGTCTTCCCCTGAGTGAACGTTTGCGATAACTTGTATCGCCATGCAAGAAAAAGCGCCCTTGGGGAACTATGATAGAGACGCTTAAGAGACCATCTCGTCCGGAGGCATTCATCATGGACGATTTTGATATGACATACAGCGAAGACACGAGCCACGAGACCAAGCGCACGCCCTATGTGCGCAAGCCGCGTCCACGCAGGACGCAGGAAGCCATCAACGACCTCGAGCAGGACGAGTCCTACGCCCAGGGGTTCACCCACGACTCAAACGTGACCGTACGAAGCCGCAACCCGCTTTCGGGCACGGTGTACAGCAGGTCGCGCGGGAGCATGCCGCAGTTGCAGCGCAGCCTTCACTACGGGCAGTATCTGGAGATACCGAAGGGCAGGCGACAGATCTTCTCTTCCAGGGAGCGCTCTGCCGCCATCAAGTCGCGTGCTTTGACTGCGGTCATCGTGATCATACTCATCGTGGTCGCCTTTATCGCGTGGCAGCTGCTCATGAGAAACGCCTAGACGCCACAACAAAAAAACGATGGAAATGGGTCGCCCCTTTTGTTTGCGTTGGAACAAAAGGGGCGATTGCGGATGCATGTGTCTTTGGCGCGGCTAGTCCCAGGGATCCTCTTCGAAGAGGGGCTCTGGCATGGGCGGACGATCGGAATACGGGTCGTATCCGTCGTCGTCCTCGTTCTCCGCACGTACGAATCGCTTGTCCTCCCTGGACTCATCGCTTGTGTCCATGGTTCACCTACCCTCCATACACGTCTTGGTACGCCACGTAATCGCAGACCTTTTCTCCGCTGGCCTTGAGGTCGATCTCTGCATAGGCAGACTTGGGAACGCAGGTCGCGACGATCTCGCTTGCCGTCACCTTGCCATCGCTTCCTGTCGTACCCTTTATGAGCACCGTCCAGACGTACTTTCCGACATCGCCGTAGCAGCAGTAGAACGGCGTCGTTTGGCGCGCCTTGCCCGATGGCAGGATGATGCTTGACTGCGTGCACGAGCCAATGGCCTCCTCGAAGCCGCAGAGTCCCATGATCTCCTGCGCGGTCTTCTCGTCGACCGCAGGGTTGTTGATGCCCATGACGGACGTGGTTGTCTTGCTCGTCTTCTTGTCCTTGCCCGTAGTCTCCACCACGGCCTTGACGGGCATGGTCAGGCGCACGCCCTCCACGCGCGTCTGCTCGTTCATGACCTGTTGGTACGGCGTCTGGTCCTTGACCACGGCAGGCGACCACGGGTCTTTGGCAAACGATACGGACACGTCGTCGCCATTGACGAAGCGCGCGAGCACATGGCCGTCGGGCGTGAGGTGTCCCATCTTTGGCGTATAGCCTTCGACCTGCAAGAACTCCGTGATGTGCGCGCCCGTGGCATCAAAGTAGTCCGAAAGCCGCGTTGCCTTGATGAGCGAGTCTCCCACGAACACCGTGACGCCCTCCTCGCCAACGTCCTTGCCTGCCTCGGGCGCCGTGCGAATGACGCGTCCGCGGTCCTGCGGTTTGGCACGCTCGTACTGCACGTGCGCGGGGACGCTGCCTCGCTCCAGGTGCTGCATGGCCAGACCTTCCTCCTCGCCCACGATGTCGGGCACCACCGGCAGCTCGGCAACGACCAACGTGATCTCTTCGGTGCTCATAAAGAGCGCCCCGGCCGCAGGTCGCGACTCCATGACCTTGTCGCGGTCGTCCATGGAGATGCGCGTCTCGTAGCGAATCGACTTTGCCCCTGCCGACTTGAGCGCGGCGAGCGCCTCGTTGCGCGTCTTGCCCACGACCTCCGGCATGATGCGCGACTGGCTTATGGTAAGCGTGACGTTTGAGCCCTCCTCCACCCGCTTGCCTTGGGCAGGCTCGACGGCGACGACATGGCCCTCCATGGTGTCGGACACCTCTTCCACCGCCGATACGCTGAAGCCATGCTCTTCCAGCAGCTGCGTCGCCTTGGACAGCGTGTCGCCCATGACGTAGGGTATGCGCCGTCCGCCCCACATCTGCAGCGCATACGTGACGCCCGCGACGGTGCTGCCAACGATGACGGCGACGACGATAAACGCCACCGCGACCCTCACATACATGCGCGTGGTGCGTCGGTTCGCCTCGCGCGTCTTGCGCGACTGCTCGTGGACGCGACGCACCTTGCGCGCCCAGCGGTCTTGGCCAGAGGGGTCGAACATGCTCCGCAGCCGGTCCTCCGACAGCTTGTGCAGCCGCCAAGGGCTCACTGCGACGCCATCACGGCCCGTCGAGCCATCGCCGGATATGGGGTCGTCGTCAAGCGTGTGCGGCATGAAGACCCCGTCTTCCCAGCCCCCTGCGGCGTCGATGGTCTCTATGGGTATTAGTTCATTGTCCGGCGTGACGCTCGTGTCCGGCTCGGGACCGTTGTCCGGCCTGGAGTCATCGTCCGGCATCTGCAGTTGCTCGTTTTCCATGGAACCTCCGTTCCGCTGCGTTCCCTATGAGTGTACCATCCCCGCGACACGAGGCAAAGCAAGGTGCCCCCAACGCCCGTTTTGGGGTTGGGGGCACGATGGTTCCATAGAGGCCCTGGCCGTTGGCGGCTCGGCTGGCGGCTATGCCATGGGGCAGGCGTCGCGCGTGGCGAACAGGCGGTCGTCTGCGCCCACGTCCACCAGCACGGTGTCGCCCTCGCCGACCTCGCCGGCAATGATGAGGTTGGCGACGTTGTCCACCACCTGGCGCTGGATAAGCCGCTTGAGCGGACGCGCGCCGTATACGGGATCGAGGCCGTCGAAGGCAAGCGACTGCACGGCGGCGGGAGACAGTACCAACGTGATGCGCTCCTTCTCGAGCCGCGCACGGACGTCCTGCAGCTGGATGTCCACGATGCGCTCGATGTCGCCAAGGCCCAGCGCGTGGAACACCACGACGTCATCGATGCGGTTGAGGAACTCCGGCTTAAAGGTTTGGCGAAGCGCGTCGTTGACCTGTCGCTGCACGTCTTCGGGATTCTCGGCCATGTTGGCCGCGGCTATGAACTGCGAGCCCACGTTGCTGGTCATGATGACGATGGTGTTCTTGAAGCTCACCACGCGACCCTGGCCGTCCGTGAGGCGCCCGTCGTCGAGCAACTGCAGCAGCACGTTGAAGACGTCGGGGTGCGCCTTTTCCATCTCGTCCAGCAGGATGACGCTGTATGGCCTGCGGCGCACGGCCTCGGTGAGCTGGCCGCCCTCGTCGTAGCCGACGTATCCGGGAGGTGCGCCGATCAGACGAGCCACGGAGTGCTTCTCCATGTACTCGCTCATGTCGATGCGCACCAGCGCGCGCTCGTCGTCGAACAGGCTCTGTGCCAGGGCCTTTGCCAGCTCGGTCTTGCCCACGCCGGTTGGCCCAAGGAAGAAGAAGCTGCCGATGGGGCGGTTGGGGTCGGACAGTCCCGCGCGGCTGCGACGCACGGCAGAGGCCACGGCGGCTACGGCGTCGTTTTGCCCCACCACGCGCTTGTGGAGTTCGTCCTCCAAGTTGCGG
>JAGCBF010000333.1 GCA_017652285.1 Atopobiaceae bacterium | reverse complement strand
GTCCAAATACAGGCGATTGCCGAGCTCCTTGACGGAGACCTCGTCGTGTTCCCACAGCGCCATCATGGTGACATACTGCGTGTAGGTGAGCTCCAGGGGGTCCAAAAAGGGCTTGTAGCGCTTCGTCAGCTCCTTGGATGCGGCATACAGCGGAAAGCACAGCTGGTTGTCCAGCGAAAGCGGGTCAAAGTCCCCGGGCATGGTCTGCGGATCCGTGTCTTGGCTCATGGTGCCTGCACCTCCTATGTACTTAAACAATCGTGCGCAAGTATATCATTAGTTTAGCAAGGGTTTGCTGCCGAAAGGGGCTTGGCCCAATCTGTTCGAGCGAGCGGCCACAGGCGGCACGTCGCGTTCCTGCGCTATGATACTGTCACGGATTTGGCCGACAGGGGAGGAGGGCGATGGGATGCCGTGGCCCACGATCGAGGACGCACGCGCCGTGCTCAAGGAGCGCTTTGGCTACGAGACGTTTAGGCCGGGTCAGGAGGCCGTCATAGAGGCCACGTTGGCCGGACGCGATTCTTTGGCCGTCATGCCCACAGGCGCGGGCAAGAGCGTGTGCTATCAGGTGCCTTCGGTTTTGTTCGAGGGCCTCACCCTCGTGGTATCGCCGCTCATATCGCTGATGGGCGACCAGGTGCGCTCGCTCAAGGAGGTTGGCATACGTGGCTCGTTCTTCAACTCGACGCTCAAGCCGTATGTGCGTCCCGAGGTGCTGCGCCGTGCGCGGGAGGGCTGGTACGACCTCATGTACGTGGCGCCCGAGCGCTTGGACGACCCTCAGTTCCAAGAGTTCGCGGCGCAGGTCAGGGTGCCGCTTGTGGCGGTGGACGAGGCGCACTGCGTGAGCCAATGGGGCCAGGACTTCCGACCGTCGTATCGGCTGATTCGCGACTTCGTTGACGCGTTGCCGCAGCGTCCGGTCGTGTGCGCGCTTACGGCCACGGCCACGAGCCACGTGCAGCGAGACGTCGTCGACCTGCTTGGCCTGCAAGACCCCGTGGTCCAGATAAGCGGCTTTGACCGGCCGAACCTTCGGCTCGCCACGCACGAGCTCACGCCAGGCAAGCGGGTCCGTTGGCTCAAGTCGTTCGTGCGTCGGCATCGGGACGAGTCGGGCATCGTGTATGCCATGACGCGCAGGCGCGTGGAAGAGCTGGGGGAGGCGCTCATGGACGAGGGCTTTTTGGTAGCGATGTACCATGCGGGCTTCTCAAACGAAGAGCGCACGGCGGCGCAGGAGCGTTTTGCCAACGACGACGCGCACGTCATGGTGGCGACCAACGCCTTTGGCATGGGCATCGACAAGTCCAACGTGCGCTACGTGGTAAACGACGGCATGCCCCTGTCGCTCGAGGAGTACTACCAGGAGGCGGGCCGCGCCGGCCGCGACGGCGAGGTGGCGCAATGCCATCTTCTGTGGAGCAAGGCAGACATTCGCACGGCGCGCTTTCTTATCGACCGGACCGAGTTTTCGCCAGATGCCACGCGCTACGAGCGCGACAGCCTCATCGCCAACCGAAAGCGGCTGCTTGGCGACATGATCGACTATGCCAAGAGCGACACGTGCCTGCGTCGGCGCATCGTGCGGTATTTTGGACAAGAGCTCGATGGCGTGGACGGCTCGTGCGAGACCTGCTCTGCCTGCGGATGGGAAGAGCCCGTGCCGCGTAGGTCCGTGATTTCGGGCGACGACGAAATGGTGCGGTACCAACGCCTGCGGCGACAAGGGGCCTCTGTGGCGACCGGGGCGACGGCGGACGCGTTTGACGAGGTCACGGAAGCGGACGAGGAACTGTTCCAACGCCTGCGTGCCCTGCGCAAACGTCTTGCGGACGAGGCCGACATGCCGCCCTACATCGTGTTTTCCGACAAGACCCTGCGCGCCATGGTGCGCATGGGCCCACGTACGGAAGAGGAGCTGCTCGAGGTCCCGGGCGTGGGGCAAAAGAAGCTGGCGACGTACGGCGCCGACTTCTTGGCCGAGCTCAACGGATAAGGGCCAAGGGGCCTCGGCCGCCTGCGCCAGGTCCCTTTTGATCACGCGTTGGTGACGTTTTGGTGTTTCCGCCCGCATCGCCGTAGCTGTGCCATACTAGAATTCCCTGTGATTGGCGATGGCGAAGGAGTGGGCCCATGGGAGCAACAAAAACCAGGCTCGTCGTTCTGACGGCTCTTGTCGTGGCACTGTGTTGCCCCTCCGCCGCCTTTGCGCAGAGGTCGGACGAGGTGCGTGCCGAGGCGGCAATCGAAAACGAGCGCCTGCTGGAACTCGTGGAGCAGATGGAGCAAGGCAGGGCAGAGGTCGATCAGCTCGACCAGCAGATCGGCGACCTTGCGGACCAGTCCATCGACCTGCAGACGACGCTCATCGAAGACCGCCAGAGCCTGGCGCAAACCGTCGCCACGACCTATAGGTCGGGAGGCCTCCCCTCCATGCTGGACATGATGCTTGCCAGCAAGAGCCTCGAGGACTTCGTCGCGAACCTGTACTACGCGCAAAAGGTGGCCGACTGGCATGCAAAACGCATCGACGCGCTCAAAGCCGACAAGATCGAGCTCGAAAAGACCATGGGGCAGATCGAGGCGTCACGCGACGAGCGAAACCAGGCGCTCGACGCGTTGGATGCGACCCGTGCCGCGTTGGAGGACGACATCGACACCCTGCTCGCTCGTGCGGCGACCCTTGAGGAAGAGGAGCGCCGGGCGGAGGAGGCCCGCCTAAAGCAGATCGCGCGGCAGGCAAAGCTCGAGGAGAAGCGTCGAAAGGAAGAGGAGGCCAAGGCGCAGGCCGCGGCGGAGGCAGCGCGCCAGGAGGAGGCCCGCTTGGAGGCGGAGCGCAAGGAAGCGGAAGAGCGGGCAGCCCAAGAGGCAGCGGCCCAAGAGGAGGCGGCAGCCCAAGAGGAGGCGGCACGACAGGAGGCCGAGGCGGCGGAGCAACGGGCGGCGGAAGAGCAGGCCGCGGCGCAGGAGACGCAGCCGTCCGAAAGCCCCGAGAGCGAACCGCAGCCAGACCCGGTGGACACGGCCTCCGACGCGGACTGGATCTACTGCATCGCCTCTGCATACACCATTGCGGACAACGACCCGCCTGGCTCCACCGCCACGGCGTCCGGCATCCCCTTGGACGAGTCCGTTCCGACCGTCGCCATGCCCATGTCCATGGACCCGGCGCGATTCTACGGTTCGAGGATTCAGATCGAGTACCAGGGCATGAGCATCATCGCGACGGTGACGGATTGCGGGTATATGGCGGCAGGCGCGCGCGGGCTCGACCTTACGCCGGCCGTCTTCAATGCGTTCGGGTTCTTCTCGGCAGACGACTGGGGCTTGCGTGAGGTGCGCTATCGCTTCTTGTAGCGCTGCAGACGGGCACGCTATGTGGCATAATGATGGCTCTGTCAACCAACGGAGGTCCGCCCATGCTGTTTTCCATGCCAACCTACGTACCGCCCACCTTTACCGACCCCACGTTCGCGTCTGCGCCCAACGTGGCCATCGGCATCGCGGAACGGGACGGCGTGGCTCCGCGCGGATACCACAGCACGTCGATGTATCCCGAGTACTTCAAGATCGACGGAGCATGGCGCCTTGCGGAAGAGAGCCGCATGGACTCGTCGGTGGTGCTTCGTCCCACGGGTAGGCTCGACGTGGTGGAGAATCGCAACCTCCGGGCGGGCGACCAGGTCATCCTAGGCCGATCCGAAGACGGGCACGAGGGCATCTTCGTGCACACGGACGGCTTCGTCGACCCCACGCGCGGGCGCGGGGCCGACAAGTTCGTGTTCAGGCAGGGACGCAGCCGCGAGACCGCCTTTGCCCGTGACTACGACCGTCTGTTTGAGCTGCTGCGTCACGAACGCGAGCACGGCAAGGTGGTGTGGGTCATGGGCCCGGCGTTCGCCTTCGACCACGACGCGCGCTTTGCCATGCAGCGCATGGTGGAGGAGGGTTACGTGGATGGCGTGATGGCAGGCAACGCCCTGGCCACGCACGACCTGGAAGGCGCCATGCTCCACACGGCGCTCGGACAAGACATATATACCCAGGAGTCGGTGCCTAACGGGCATTACAATCATCTGGACGTTATCAACGAGGTGCGTCGCAGCGGCTCGATCGCCCAGTTCGTGGAGGATCACGATATCAAAGACGGCATCATGTACAGTCTGGTCAAAAACAACGTGCCGTTTGTGCTCACGGGCTCGATTCGCGACGACGGGCCGCTGCCCGAGGTCGTGGGCGACGCGTACCTGGGGCAGAGCACCATGCGCGACATGGTTCGCGACGCCACCACGGTGATCTGCTTGGCCACCATGCTGCACACCATTGCCACGGGCAACATGGTGCCATCGTTTCGCGTGCTCGAGGACGGCACGATTCGTCCGGTGTACTTCTATGCGGTCGATGCGGACGAGTTCGTGGTCAACAAGCTGCTCGACCGCGGCAGCCTTTCGGCCACCACGGTAGTCACCAACGTGCAGGACTTCATCACCATCGTGGCGCGCGGGCTCAAGGTGTGGTAGGCGCGCAAGCGTTGGCGCACCGTCCTGCCAAACGCGGCGTTTCGACGGCGCGGGGTCGCGTCACAGCGAAGCGCCAAAGTTGCGGTGTGCGACAAGCGCCAGCTCCTCGAGCGTCTGCGCGTACTCGCCGGGGTCGTCCAGGGCGTGCCACGCTCCGTCTGAGCCCAATAATCCGTTGGCGTTGAGGGAGCGGATCTGCTGGCGCGCACCAAGCTGCGCGGTTTGGAACGGACTCAGCGGCGCGCCGATCGCGTCGAGCGTCATGGCTGCGAGCAGGTCCGCGCTCGTGTCGTCCGTGTCCGACGTCCGTGACCAGCCCGCCACGTCGTAGTTTGCCCACACGACGTATGACGTCTGATGAATGCGCTCGGCATGCGTCAGGTCGTCCTCGCCCGCAAACAGCACGTCGTTGAGCGCCGCAGAGAACCACGGGTGGTGGTCGCCGTACATGATCACCACGGTGGGCTCGTCGAGCTGCCGCAGCTCGGCAACCAACCGCTGCAGCGCGCGGTCCGACTCGTCGATGCAGGCAAGAAACTCGTTGAGCTGGAAGGTGTCGTCCGCCGACAGGCCGTCGATCGCATAGTTGCGCAGCATGTCCTGCGGAATGCTCCCCGTGTCGTAGCCGCTGTGGTTTTGCATGGTGACGTCAAACACGAACAGGGGCTTGTCCGTGGCGCGCAACAGATCGAGCGTGCGTTCGTAGGTCGCCCAGTCAGACACGTGTGTGTGAAACTCCTCGGCACCCGCGAAGTCGTCCTCGCTCAAGAACTCATCAAAGCCCAGCTGCTCGTAGGCGCGGTCGCGGTTCCAGTTGGACGCGAGGTTGGGATGCATGCCCAGGGTATGATAGCCGCAGGCGGAAAGCTGGCGCGGCAGGCTGTCGGTCGTGCCGAGGTCATACATGGTAAAGGGGTACTTGGCGGTTCCCACGAAGGCAAGGGCGTTGCCGGTGAGGAACTCGAACTCCGTGTTGCAGGTGCCGCCGCCAAACACCGACACGGCAAACGAGCCTCGCATGAGGGCGTCTGTCATGCCTTCGTTCCAAAACGCGGGACCGGCGTAGCCGTTGCGAAGCCCGTCAAAGTTGGAGAGGTCGCAAAACGTCTCGTTTTGTATGGCGATGATGTTGGGGCACCTCCCCACAAACTGCTCCGTGGATGCTGCGCGCCGTGTCTGGACGTCCGCATCCGACTCGTAGCGCGCCGACAACGCGTCCTCCGCCGCCTGCGCCAGCTCGTCGGTGTAGCCGTTCGGGGCGCGGATTGCCATGTCCTGCCATGCATACACGAAGGAGGGGATGAACCCCTGACGCTCGTACCAATCCTTGGACCACCAGTAGTCCAGGTCGGCCCCAAACGTGGTCCCGTAGTCGGGTACGCACACAAGGGCCGCCATGGCGGCCACCGTCGCCGCCAAAAGCCCGATGCTTGCGAGCGGCCTCAGCGCAAGGACGGCGTGGCCCTTGCCGTCGGCCAGGTCGAGCTGGCGTGCCGGATACATGAGCGACGCCATGAGCAAGCCCGCGGAAAGCGCCGCGAGTCCTCCCAGCATGCCGTCGGAAAGCCCGTAGGTGTAGCCGCCGCTCACCGACATCGCGGTGCCTGCGGCAAACAGGTCCGAGGGCAGGATCGACGTACCGCGAAACTCCAGCACGTAGTGCTGGATCGCGCCCAGGACGGCAAGGCTCCCCAGCCCCAGCGCAGGACCTATGCCGCGCCTGCCGCAGGCAAGCCACAGCACCGCCAGCAGCCCGCCCACCAGCGCAAGCTCGATGAGCGCGAACTGAGGACCCACGGAAGACACCTTGTCGTTCCACATGAATTCGAGCGCCAGCGTGCCCATAACGGCCACGCCCGTGCCCATGCGCAGGGTCCTGCGACCCGACATGGCCGCAACGAGCTCGCGGGGGCACAACGACGCGATGCCGCACGCGGCTATGAGTGCGCAGCACAGGACGAGGTCGAAGGCGCTCTGGGCTCCCGCCCCACATGCATACCACAGGAAGATGCCGGCAAGAAGGACGGGAAAGGGCACGAACCAGCCAATGCGCGCAGCGCTCATCGCCTTGCACCGTCGTTGGGACGCGATGCGGCGGACTCCCACGACCATGAGCGCGGCCAGGCAGACGAGCGCCACGATCGCCCACCAACGCGCCCCATAGCTTGCCTGCTCGAATCTTGCGTCGTCCATGAGTCTCCCTCGTCGAGTCCTTTGCTGGAGCGAACGAGGCGTGCCTTCCGCACGGCGTGCGCGTCGCGCCTCCCCTTCATTGTACCTGCCCGCAACGGTTTCATCATATTCTTTGTCGGCCGCATAAGAGCCGCGCGACGGGGTAGGAAAGGGGCATCCGCAGGCACCGACGAGAAAGGAAACGCCATGCTGCAAAAGAAGCTCAACGCCCTGCTCGCCAACTACGAGGTCATGTTCCACAAGCTCCAGACCTATCATTGGTACGTGGGCGGCGCAACGTTTTACGTGGACCACGAAAAGCTCGAGCTGTTCTTCGAACAGGCCTTGCAAAACGTGGACCTCATCGCAGAGAAGATCCTCATGCTGGGAGGCAAGCCCCTCGCGACGATGCGCGACATGCTCGATCAGGCGACGATTGGCGAGGCGAGCGACCAGGACGTGTCGCAGGAAGCCGCCTTCCAGAGCGTCCGAGACGACTTCAAGGTACTTCTTGCGGACGTCGTGGACCTCAAGAAGCTGGCAGACGACGAGGACAACTACCTCATCAGCGCGTTTGCCGACACGCTGATCGAGCAGCTCTACAAGGACCTTTGGATGCTGGGGCAGGTTTTGGCGTAAGGCCCGCGTCGTTAAGGGCACGGGACGCGACGAGGGACCGCGTGTCCCTCGTCCGCGCTCTGCGCACTGCGCGTGTACGCGAGGTCCGCCAATGACGATTATTGGTATGAAAAAGCTCTCTGTGCCCTTCCTACTTGCAAGCACTGTGATAGAGTCTTACATGCGAAATCTTAGCGATTTGGATTGGACTGTCAGGGGGTAGGATGTACTGCAGGCATTGTGGTGTTGAGCTGCTTGATTGGGCCAAGGTTTGCGTCATGTGTGGGGCACCCACGGACGATGCGTCGGCTGTTCCGGTGGATGTGACCGTGGGAGCCGACAAGACGACGGTGATTCCTAGCAGGGCAGAAAGGGAAGAGGACGAGGCCACTCGTGTCGTCATCCGTTCGCGCAAGGAGCACATCGACGCGGCGGCGCCACGGCCTTCGGAGGTTGTTCCAGACGTGGACACGGGCGTGGCCGCCGTCAAGGAAGTGCATGTGTCCGACGACAAGAAAGAGAAGACGATCGAGGACTACGACGCCACGGTGGTGGGACGTCCGCGCCCCACGCCAAAGAACATGGTCGTCAACATGCCTCCGGCCGTAGACAAGGACGAGTACCCCGCAGACGACTCCGGGCTGTTCGTGGATCCCGAAGGCGAAGCGAAGATCTATGCGGGCGAGTCTGCCGTAAAAACCGAGGTCGCGACGCCCATCGCCGACTCGGCGTCGGACGCGGAGACGGGCAAGACGGGCGTGGCCTGGAGCTCGATGCGCCGCGAACAGCGTGTGGCCACGCAGCCAACGCAATCCAAGAACAACACCACGCGCGTGGTGGCCATATGCTGTGCCGTGGCCGGCGTCATATCGCTCGCGATCCTCGCCTTCTTGCTGCTTGCCCCGCCCAGCAAGAGCGGCGCGGTGCAGTATGAGGGCGACGGTTCGTCCATGCAAACGAGTTCTGGCATCAAGGTCGCCATTCCCGTCAACATACCCAGCTTGGACGCTCGGGGCTCGCGCATTCCCATCCATGTGAGCGGCCAGACGGAAAGCGGCGTGGAGGTCAACGAGGACGCCTACATATCCCATTCGGGCAACGGTCTCAAGCTCGAGGTGGGAACCTACGAGGTCTATGCGGCGGGCTCGCCCATATCGGCGGATGGCGTGATTTATCTAATACCGCAAAAGAGCATCACCATCACGTTTGTGGACGGCTTGGTCTTTACGCAGAACTCGAGCGAAAAGCTCACCTTTACCGAGATTGCCGCCGAAGACACGACGCTGGCACAGATCAACGCGGCATACGATTGGGCCGCCAAGGATCCGGAGCGCAGCGATCGTGCCGACGCGTTGCTGGAGGCCGCGAGCAAGCGCAGGGCGGATGCCGTCGCAGAAGTGGAGGCAAAGGCCAAGGCCGAGAAGCAGGCACGCGCTGCGGCAGAGGCCGAGGCGAAGAAGCGGGAGCAGGAGATGGCTGAGCAAACCGCCACACAGCAAGAGCAGCAAACGCAGCAGCAGCAGCAGCAGCAGACGGTGGCCCCCGTGGTCGAGGACAATACTACGGTCACGTACGACGAGACCTACGACAACGAATTCGTCGACGACACGAACATCTACGACGGTGAGGACGCGACCGACACGGGCACGACCGACGTTCCCGCGGGAGACGGCGGTACGGGCGGCGACAACACGGGCGATTCTGGCAATACCGGTGACTCCGGCGGCACTGACTCCGGCAACACAGGGGACTCCGGCAGCACTGACTCCGGCAGCACCGGGGACTCCGGCAGCGAGGGCGGCAGCGGAGGCGACGGTGGCGCCGGTACCGAAGACGCCGGCGGCTCTGGTGGTTCCAGTGGCACCGGTGGTTCCGGTGGTACCGACACGGCTGTGGAAGGTGGCGGCTCGGAAGAGTCCGGAAGCTCCGACGGCTCCGGCGGCAGCGCCGTTACGGTTGAGTCTTCCTCCGAGGATTCATAAGGTGCCATGCCTTCCCCAAGGGCCGATGCGACAAACAAACAGGCGGTAGTTGGTCTTCTCGCGCACGTCGATGCCGGGAAGACCACGTTGGCAGAGGCGTTGCTCTTTTGCTCCGGAGCCATACGTACGGCGGGAAGGGTCGATCACGGAAACGCGCACCTGGACTTCGAGCAGATCGAGCGTGCGCGCGGCATCACGGTGTTTGCAAAGCAGGCGCGAATAACCCACGAGGGCGCCTTGCTCATGCTGCTGGACACGCCGGGGCACGTGGACTTTGGCACCGAGGCGGAGCGCGTGCTGGGCGTGCTGGACCTCGCCGTCCTTGTCGTGAGTGCCCACGCCGGCGTAACGGGACACACCAAGACGTTGTGGAGCCTGCTTGAGCGTTATGGGGTACCGACCGTAGTCTTCGTCAACAAGACGGACGTTGCGGGTACGGACAGGTCGGAGGTCTTGCTGAGGCTGCAGGAGCACTTGGATCCCAACTGCCTGCCCGCAGAGTCGCTGGGCGATCCTTTGGCGCAGGAATCGGTTGCGCTCGCGGACGAGGAGGCCCTGGACGAATTCCTGGAATGCGGACGGTTGGCTGCAAGCACCCTGCGCCGGCTGGTGTACGGTCGCAAGGTGTTTCCCTGCCTGTTTGGCTCTGCGCTCAAGATGGAGGGCGTCGACGAGCTGCTGGACCTGCTTGCGAGCTATGCGCGGCCGCGTGCGGGCCAAACGGACTTCGCCGCTCGCGTCTACAAGGTGAGCCACGGCCAGTCGGGCGAGCGCATCTGCTGGCTCAAGGTCATGGGCGGCGTGCTCGCGGCCAAGCAACTCGTGGACGGTCGGTCACGTGGCGGAAAGCCCTGGAGCGACAAGATCGACCAGCTGCGCGTGTATAGCGGCAGCCAGTTCGAGGTCGTGCGAGAGGTGCCGGCCGGTCAGGTGTGCGCGGCCACGGGCCTGTCGCATGCCATGCCCGGAGATGGGCTCGGCGCGCTGGAAACGCAGGCGATGCCATCACTCGTTCCCGTGCTCGACTACCGGGTGGAGCCACGAGGCTGCGACGTCCACGACGTGTATGCCGCCGTATGCGAGCTCGCGCAAGAGGACCCGCTCCTGGCTGCCTCGTGGGACGACGAGCTGCAAGAGGTTCGCATGAGGCTCATGGGCGCCATCCAGCAAGAGGTCGTGCAGCAAACGCTGGAGGAGCGGTTCGGCCTGTCCGTGACGTTTGACGCGGGCTCGGTGCTGTACAAGGAGACCATAGCGGCTCCCGTGCTCGGTATCGGCCACTTCGAGCCGCTGCGCCACTATGCGGATGTCCACGTGCTCATAGAGCCACGCGAGCGAGGGACGGGGGTCGTCTGCGGGTCTGCCTGCAGCGAAGACGTCTTGGCACGAAACTGGCAGCGGCTCATACGCACCCACATGCTCGAGCGGGAGCACCGCGGCACCCTTATGGGCGCTCCGCTCACGGACGTCAGCATAACGTTGGTTGCTGGGAAGGCGCATCCCAAGCATACCGAGGGCGGTGACTTCAGACAGGCCACGTATAGGGCCATACGACAAGGACTCATGCATGCACAGGGCGTCTTGCTCGAACCGTGGTATCACTACGTGCTCGAGGTACCCCAAGACAAGGTGGGGCGCGCCATGGCGGACTTGCAAAGGATGAGCGCGACCCTGGGGATTCCCACAGGCCACGCGGACATGTCCGTGCTCGAGGGCCGCGTTCCTGTTGCCACCATACGTGACTACGCGCTGGACGTGCGTGCCTATACGCGTGGCACGGGAAGCCTTTCGCTCGAGTTCGACGGGTACGACGTCTGCCACAACGCGGAGGAGGTCGTGGCACAGGCCGGCTACGACCCCGTGGCCGATCTTGAGAACACCCCGCATTCCGTCTTTTGCCGCCACGGGGCGGGATACACGGTCGCCTGGGACGAGGTCGCCTCGCACGCCCATCTGCAACCCATGGACCTGAGCAAATTTGACTAATCTTTAAAGCGTCGTCCAAATCCTCGCTCTTTGGCGTATCCTTAAGTGCTACCTATAGATTTTGCGCAGGAAGGACACGTCGTGGACGCATCGATTGTTTCTGCATACCGGGCGCTCAATGAATCGCAGGCTGCGATTTCTCGTGCTCAAACGCTTGACGAGGCGCTCAGGGAGTCTCTCAAGATCATCCTGGAGAACTGCAACGCGGAGATGGGCGCCATTTGGTACGCGGACGACATGGAGGACTATTGCCTGCGTCCCTACTACTGGATCGCGCCGTCTGACCTTACCGCATGCGCGCACATGCCGGGCGAAGGCGCCGTCGGTCGCGTGTACGACAGACAGGTCGCGGAGCGCTACTTCACGTTCGTGTCCGCGGACGACCCCGTCACGGTGGCCGACTTTCCCGAAATCGAGATCACGTCGATGATCTGCGTGCCGTTTTCCACCAAGCTCGACAACTTGGGCTGCGTGCAGGTCATAAACAAGGCCGACGGCACGCGCTTTAGCGAGGAAGAGGCCGACGTGTGCGAGATGGTCGCCATGATCGCGGCCATGGTCTTGGGGGACGCCACCTTTGCCGAGCCCGAATGGAAGCCGGGAAAGACCATCATGCGCGTACGCGGGGTGACGCGCGAGTTCACAAACGGCGACGTGGTAACCAAGGTGCTCAAGGGCGTCAACCTGGACGTGTACGAGGGCGAGTTCTTGGTGCTTCTGGGCGAGTCGGGCTGCGGCAAGTCCACGTTGCTCAACATCATCGGTGGCATGGACCATCCCACCAGCGGTTCGTTCGAGTGCTTTGGACAGGAGTTTGCCAGCGCGGACCAAAAGACGCTCACGGACTATCGAAGGGACAACATCGGCTTCATCTTCCAGAGCTACAACCTCATGCCCAACCTCAACGCCTCGCAAAACCTCGAGCTCATCGCGAGCCTCGTGCCCAACCCCATGAGCGCGGACGAGGCGCTCGAGATCGTCAACCTTGGTCAGCGCAAGTACAACTATCCCTCGCAGATGTCCGGCGGACAGCAGCAGCGCGTCTCCATCGCGCGCGCCCTCATGAAGCGGCCGCGCATCATCCTTGCGGACGAGCCCACCGCGGCGCTTGACTACACCACCTCCATCGAGGTCCTCCAGGTCATGGAAAAGATCGTGTCGGAGGGCACGACCATGATCATGGTCACCCACAACGAGGAGATCTGCCGCATGGCGGACCGCGTGGTGCGCATGAGGGGCGGCCGGGTGCACGAAGTCACCGTCAATCGTCGCAAGGCGCACGCGACCGACCTCGTGTGGTAGCGGGAGGCCCGCATGAAGCCAATCAGATTTGTCGAACTGCTCAGCAACATCAAGGCGAACATCATCGCCTTTGTGTCCATCGCCATGTTCGTGAGCCTAGGCATCGGGTTGTACGTGGGCATACAGTGGTCGTCGGATGCTCTTCGCAGCAACGTCCAAAACGAGATCGATACCGGTAGGCTCAACGACATCTGCATCCAGTTCCCCTATGGGCTGACCACCTCGGACGTCGAGGAGCTCAAAAAGGTCGAGGGCGTCACGGACTTGGAGACGGGCTACTCGTGCTTCGCCTCCATGATCGATGGCAACAACAGCCACACCCTCAAGATCCAGACGATCACCGACTCCATTGACGTCTTTACGTCCGTCAAGGGAAACGTGCCCATGGAGCCCAACGAGGTCGCCGTGCTCGGCACGTGGGCAAATGCACACGGGTTCGCCATTGGCGACACGGTAAGGCTGAGGCACGACGCGTCCTCGTCGGACGACACCGACGGCATGGAGTATCTGACCGCGGACACCTACACGATCACCGCGTTGGTCACGAGCCCCGCCTATCTGTTCAAGCAGAGCACGTCATATGGCGTGTCCAACATCGCGTCCGGCAGCATCGACTGCGTGGCGTTCGTCACCGAGCCCGCGTTCGACACCGACAAGTTCCAAGACGGGTACCCCGTGGTCTATGTGCGCTGTTCCGGACTGGACGGGCTGCAGACCTTCTCGGACGAGTACAAGCAGGGCGTCGAGCCCATAGCCAACTCGATCACCGACCTGGGCAGAAAGCTCGGCACCGCTCGCTACAACGACGTGCATGGCAAGGCACAGGACGAGTACGACGACGCGGAGCGCCAACTGCAAGAGGGCGAGGAGCAGCTCGCGGCTGGCAAGCAGGAGCTGGAGGAGCGCGAGCAGCAGCTCGCGGATGGCAAGCAGCAGATCGAGGCGGGCGAGAAGGAGCTCGTCGACGGAAGGCAGCAGCTTGCGAGCCAACAGGTCGTGAACACGCAAAAGCTCGCGGATGCGTACCGTCAGCTTGCGGAAGGCCAGGCAAAGTACGACGCCGGCATGGAGCAGTACAACACCGCCGCCGGGCTCTTCAACGAGGTCAACGCCAAGTTCAACTCCGTGCGCGACGCCTACGAGCATCTCTTGCAAACGGTGGAGGAGCTGCGGGGCGTGCTTGCCACCTATGAGACCGAGGTGGGAGCCGCAGAAAGAGCGTATCAGGAGTACAAGAACGAGGTCGCACGCATAGACGACGAGGTAAAGAACGCAAATGGCGAGGAGACCGACGAGCAACGGCAGCAGTGGGAGTCGCGCAAGGAAGCGGCCTGGAACAAGGTCAGCACGGCCTATGGCCAGGTGCTTGGCCCCCTGTCGCAGGTCAAGTCCGTTTTGGGAAAGACGGGACAGCCGTTGGGCTCGCTCGGCGGCGTCATGGGCGTCCCCCTTTCCCTCGACGACCGGAGCTCCTTCGAGCTGCCGGGGACGCTGACCCCAGACGCCGCCGAACGCGAACTGGCGCGGGCGCGCGAGCTCATCGACGGCGTGCGATCCGACATCGACCGGCTTATGAGCGTCTCGCTTACCGTTAACGGCATAACCATTACGCTCACGGACGTCCCGGGTGGCCTGCAGCTCGTGTCCGACCAGCTCGCGGAGTCAAAGGCACAGCTCGACACCGCCAAGGCCCAGCTCGATGCCGGCTGGTCTGAGTACAATGCGGGAAGAAGCGAGTATGACCGCGTGGTGGCAGAGAGTCAGGCAAAGATCGACGAGGGGCAGCGCAGGCTCGATGACTCCAAGGCCACGGCCGAGGATGGCGAACAAAAGCTCGAGGAAGGCCGTGCGACGCTCGACGAGAAGACCAAGGAGCTCGACGAGGGAAAGGCCAAGCTCGAGGATGGCAAGGCGCAACTGGACAAGCTCAAGAAGTATGAGTGGGTCGTGCTGTCGCGCCTGGAAAACGGCGGCATCCAAAGCGTGAACGTCGTGTCGAACATGATGCTTCAGATGCGATGGGCCATGGCGTCGCTGTTCATCATCGTCGGCCTGTTCGTGTGCTACTCGGCCATCTCGCGCCTGGTGCACGAGCAGGGCGTGCAGATTGGCACCAAGAAGGCACTGGGATTCCACGAGGGCGAGATCGCATCGCAATACCTGCTCTTCTCGGGCCTGGCGGTCGTCCTCGGCGCCCTGATCTCCTTCGCGCTCGCCATCATCCTGATAGAGGGCATCGTCAATCCCAAGGCCTATAACCAGTTTGACATGGTGCCGTACGGGCCGTACTTCTCGTTGGTGGACCTGCTGGCTTTGGGCGGGCTCGAGCTTGCGCTCATACTGGGCGCCACGTGGTTTGCCATACACGGGATGCTCAAACGCAACGCCATCGACCTGCTCAAGGGCGAGTCGACCGCAAACGCCAAGGCGCACTTCTACGAAAACACGAAGCTGTGGCAGCGCATGTCGCTCTACTCCCAAACGATCGTCAACAACTGCGTTAACGACAAGCGCCGCGTGGTGGGCACGCTCGTGGGCGTTATTGGCTGCACGGCCCTCATCGTCACGGCGGTCACGCTTTCGAGCAACGTGTCGCGCAGCCTGGAAAGGCACTACACGGACGTCTATTCGTTCGACTCAGTCGTCTACCTCACCGATCAGAGCGAAGCGTCGGCAGCGTCGGTGGGCATGGCGCTGTACAATCGCGGCGTCACGAGCACGCCCGTCTACAAGCGTTCGATGCAGGTCCGCAAGTCGGATGGGCTGCGTGCCGTGGCGACGCTGGTGGTTCCCACCAACGAGGAGTCGTTCGACAAGCTCTACCGCGTGACGTCCACCGACGGGTCGGCGGCGCAGGTCGAAAACGGCGGCCTGTGGGTGTCTGCCGCCTACGGCGAGCACATGGGCGTCAAGCCCGGTGACGAAATCATCCTGACCGACGACACCGGCAAGACGCACACCTTTGTCATCGCGGGATTCTTCAACTACTACCTCATGCGGCACGAATTCGTCTTGAGCCAGCGCGAGTATCGCCAGGCCTTTGGCGAGACCCCCCAGACAAACGCCATTCTCATCGATTCCGACGGCCAGGACCTCAATCGACTGAGGGAGCACCTCAACGACGTGGAGGGCTACGGCTCACTGGTCAACGACCGCGAGGTCGCGTCGTACGCCTTTGGCGAGATCGAGGACGTGCTCAGGACGGTGGTGTACATCTACCTGGCGCTTTCGGCGTTGATGGCGCTCATGGTGCTGCTCAACCTCGACATGATGTTCGTGAGCGAGAAGAAGCGCGAGCTGATCGTGCTCATGATCAATGGCTTCTCGGCCAGGGAGGCACAGGCGTATATCTATCGCGACTCCATCGCGCTTACCGTCATCGGCATCGCGTTCGGCATCGTGGTGGGCGCGATAATGGGTGGCATAACGGTTTACTCGCTCGAACCGGAGCTCGGCTACTACCTCAAGGGCTTCAACGAGATCGCGGCAGTCGTGGGTGCCGTAGGCGCCGGCACGTTTGCGATTGGCGTGCTGTACTACGCGCTGCGGCAGATCCCGCGCTTCGACCTAACCGACATCAATCGCTTCTAGCGAAAGAGGGGCCCGGCCGCATGTGCCGGGCCCCTTGCGCATAGTTTTTGTCGTTTGGGAAAAATGTTGCCCCAAAACGCGCCTCGGCCACGTATGTTTGATATACGGGAATCGCGGAAGGAGAAGACATGACCAGCACCTTTAGGAATCTGGGCATCGGCGTCGCCGCCTTGGCCCTGTGTGTAAGCTTGGCGTGTTGCGGAATCACGCCAGAGCCCATGGAATCGCCTGCAAACGGCAAAGAGACCACCGAGGTCCAAACGCCCGCGCCAGCGGCACCCGACACGAGCTCTTCGCAGAGCGAGCCAAGCGCCAAGACGGACGCGACGGAAGGCGCATATGCCGACGAGTACGTGCTTACGGAAGAGCCGTTCGAGGGCGTTGCGGGATCGCTGATGCCCTATGGATACGACGGGGGATTCAATACCGAGGAGTACGCATCGGTGGACGAGGCGGGTTTCGTGTCCACCATGGCCACGCCATTGTCCACGGTGTCCGCAGACGTCGACACTGCGAGCTACGCGAACCTTCGTCGCATGCTGAGTTCTGGCTACAAGGTGCTGAGCGCGGAGGAGCGAGCAGCCAAGGAAGCGAGCGAGGGCGACGACTATTGGTACTATGACTACTATGCGGACATGGACCAAAGCGTTCCGTCGGGCGCCGTGCGCATAGAGGAGATGCTCAACTACTTTACCTACGACTACGCCACGCCGGAGGGAGACGCCGGCTTCGCGACCACCGCGCGCGTTGGCGCCTGTCCGTGGAACCCAGACACCCAGTTGCTGGTACTGGGCTTCGCGACGCCTCACGAAAGCCCCTCCGTTGCCGAGAACGGCTCCAACCTGGTCTTTCTTATCGACGTGTCGGGGTCCATGGACGACCCTGACAAGCTCCCGCTGCTGCAGAGCGCCTTTGGCGAGCTCGTCGAGGGGCTTACGGACAAGGACCGCGTCTCCATCGTGACGTACGCCGGCGGCGAGTCGGTCGTGCTGGAAGGGGAGAGCGGCGCCAATCATGTGGAGATCATGCGTGCCGTGCGCAGCCTTAAGGCAGACGGGTCGACCAACGGAGAGGCGGGCCTGCGCATGGCCTACGAGCTTGCGGGCAAATATCGTATCGAGGGTGGCGTCAACCGCATCGTCATGGCCTCCGACGGCGACCTCAACGTGGGCATGACCAGCGAAAGCGACTTGCACGACTTTGTGGATCAAAAGCGCGGTGAGGGCGTGTACCTGTCTGTTTTGGGATTTGGCGCCGGCAACTACAAGGATTCCAAGATGGAGACGCTTGCCGACCACGGCAACGGGTCCTATCACTACATCGATTGCGAGGCCGAGGCCAAGCGCGTGTTTGGCGAGCGGCTGACCGCCAACCTGATTCCCTTTGCCGACGACGTAAAGGTCCAGGTGGAGTTCAACCCCGCCGAGATCAAGGGCTACCGGCTCATCGGCTACGAAAACCGCACCATGGCGGCGGAGGACTTTACCAACGACGAGAAGGACGCGGGCGAAGTCGGGCCCGAGAGCCAGTTTAGCGTGGCATACGAGATCGTGCGTGCGGACTCGGCGATGAACATTCCCGTTCCCGAGCTCAAGTATGGCGCGGGCAACGCGTCCGCGACGCCGGGCGAATGGCTTACGGCCAAGCTGCGCTACCAACCCATCGGCGGGGGAGACGTGCAGCAGGTAGAGACGGTGGTCACGCAGGAGACCTGGTCCGAGGACCCTGGCGACGACTGGCGCTTTGCCGCGGCCGTGACCGAGTTTGGCATGCTGCTGCGCGACTCCGAGTTCAAGGGCACGTCCAGCTACGATTCCGTGCGCTCGCTGGTGACCAACACGAACGATCCCGCCCGTGCCGAGTTCCTCGACCTCGTCAATCGCGCGCAAAACAACTGACGAACAAAAAATGGCCGATTGGGGCTAGGCCCCAATCGGCCACATTCGGACGTCTGGCAATCGGGTCCTGCGCAGATGGGTGCAGGGCCCGCATGTAGTCGGGTCAGTCGGCCCAGATGCACTTCATGAGGTGCGTGTAGGCCTCGTCGCAAATGTTGATGGTGCGCTGCAGCAGCTCGTGACAGGTGTCGCCCACCACGTTTGACGGAAGGATCGCGTCGCCGTTGGCAAGGATGTCGTTGTCGCCATCCAAGAAGAAGGCGAGCCAACGATACTTTACGTTAAGGTCGTTGACCGCGCGCAAGGCGGCGTCGGTTTTGTTTTCTGGCACATGGGCGATCACGCCCGTGGCATAGTGGCAGGTGGTGCCGTCTTCGTCAAACCAAAAGAACACGTCCAGATGGCTGATGTTTTCCAGAGAATAGCCAATGCGAACCGACGGGAGCTTGGAGTTCTCTTGCTCACGATACTTTATCTCTCGCTGGTCGAGCGCTGTCTCGAATGCTATGAGGTTTCCCTTTGCCGTTGCCATGTTACCTCCTTGCGATGTATACCATGCGCCCCATTATAGCTTGTGCCGGCCGTTCCTCACAGACCACGCGCGGTCGGGGACCCGCGCGGTCGTGTAATTCATGTATGTGGTGCAATTATGGATGACAGTACGTTTGGGTGACCGTTAGGCTGCACACGGTTTCCATCGAAGGGCAATCTAGCTGACAGTCATAACTTTTTTCCCTATAATGCAGGTGCTTTTTATTATTGCCCCTCAAAGTAAGGCGGTAACGACTCATGAGTAGAGTTAAACGCAGGGAAGACGTGTTCTATAGCCTGTTTAGGGAGTACGGCGAGAAGATCGTCTCCACTGGCGAAGTGTACAAAAGGATCTTCTCGGCCGAGTATCCCACGACAAGAACGATGATTCCTAGCATGAAGGACTACGAAAACGTCTGCGACGACCAGGCAAAGAAGATATTCATGGAGCTGTCCAGCTCCTTTATCACGCCGTTCGATCGCGAGGACATCAGCGTCCTTACCAAGCGCATGGATGACGTGGTGGACTACATGGAGGCGGCCGCGAGCCGCATGAACCTGTTTGCGGTGACGGAGATGCGTCCGGAGGCGGTGCGTCTGGCCGAGATCACCGTGCAGGCAATTGGCGAGTTGGCAAAGATCATGGACCGGCTGCCAAACTTTAAGAAGGACCCCAGCGTCATGGAGCTCTGCTTGGGCGTGGACGTGATCGAGGACGAGGGCGACGCCGTGTATAAGATGGCGCTGGCGGACCTGTTCCGCGAGGACGTGCCCACGCTGGAGATCATGAAGTGGTCGCGCGTCTATGACCGCATGGAGTTGGCCCTTAACGCGTGCGAGCATGCCTGCGACATCGTCCAGGGCGTGGTAATGAAAAATGCTTAGCACGCTGCTCATCGCCGTGCTGGTCGCGGCGTTTACCTTCGAATTCATCAACGGCTTCCACGACACGGCCAATGCCATCGCCACGACGGTGTACACGCGGGCCCTTCCACCTCGTGTGGCCATCCTCATGAGCGCTACCATGAACTTTATCGGCGCGCTCATGAGCGAGAAGGTGGCCATGACCATCGCGCATGGTCTGGTGGACGTTCAGCTGGAGCTCTACGTCATCCTCGCGGCGCTTCTCGGCGCGATCATCTGGGACCTGTTTACGTGGTGGCAAGGCATCCCGAGCAGCTCCTCTCACGCACTCATCGGCAGCCTGATTGGGGCGACCATCGTCTTTTCGGGCGGCTTGCAGCACATCATTTGGGAAGGGGT
Source organism: Atopobiaceae bacterium (assembly GCA_017652285.1). GTDB lineage: Bacteria > Actinomycetota > Coriobacteriia > Coriobacteriales > Atopobiaceae > RUG440. The sequence continues at coordinate 5,125 of JAGCBF010000333.1, read as the reverse complement.
GCTGTGGAAGGTCGTGATTCCGCTGTTCACCTCGCCCGTCATCGGCCTGTTGCTTGGGTACTGCTTCATGAAGCTGGTGTTCGAGCTCTTTGCAAACTGGAGGCCTGCCAAGGCAAACGGCCTGTTTCACAAGGCCCAGATTGCCAGCTCGATGTTTATGGCGTACAGCCATGGCAACAACGACGCGCAGAAGACCATGGGCATCATTACGCTGGCGCTCATCGGCAGCGGTGAGCTTGCCGCCGGGTCCGGCGTCCCCCTGTGGGTTAAGCTGTTCTGCGCGGCCACCATGGCGCTGGGCACCTCCATTGGCGGACAGCGCATCATGAAGACGGTCGGCGGCGGCGTCACCAAGCTCGAGCCCGTGGTGGGCTTTGTATCCGAGACCTCGTCTGCCATCGCCATCGAGACCATGACCGCCTTTGGCGCACCCGTGAGCACCACGCAGGTGGTTACCACGGCGATCATGGGCGCAGGAAGCGCCAAGGGCGCCAAGAAGGTGCGTTGGGGCGTGGCGCGCAGCATCGTAAGGGCTTGGGTCACCACTTTGCCGGCAACCATGTTCCTTGGCGGCCTCTGCGCGTTTTTGGTAGGGCTGTTCATTTAGGGTGCATCCACCTTATTACCCCGCCTTTTTGCCCGCCCCCTTCTACACGATAGAAGGGGGCGGGCAGAACTTTATTGCGGGTTTTTGCGGTGCCTTCATAACCGGCACGTCCTACACGATGCGGGCGCTTCCGGTCAGGTCGAGCACATAGACGCCGCTCGCGTCGTCAAAGCCGCGACCCAGCAGCTGCGCGCAAAAGGCGTGGACGTAGTCGGGCGTGAGCGACGACGCGTAGCTTTCTTCCGCAAGCGCGTAGGTCCAGTCCTTGAGCTGGTATGCGCTCATGTGCGGGCCAATGGTGCGACACGTGACCGTGGGGATGAGGCTTGCCGCGCCTACCGTGTACGCGGCGTGATCGTCTCGTTCGAGCGAAACGCGGGCGATGCCGCCAATGTAGGACTCGATCTGCGCATCGTCTGTCGTCACAAACGTCCCAACCGAGTAAAAGCACACGGTCCTGTGTCCCTCTGCGTTCTGCAAGAGCTCCACCGGCTGCAACATGTGGGGATGGCACCCAAAGATGACGTCGACGCCAAGGTCGCAGAAGAGCTTGGCATAGGCCAGCTGCTCGTCGGACGGCTGCGTGTCGTAGTCGTTTCCCCAGCGCGGACACGCGATGAGCATCTCGGCCCCCGCGTCAAGCACCTTTGCGACGTCTTCGCGAATCTTGTCCTCGTGCGGAAGCGCGGTGTTCGCCACCTTGCTCTGGCCGTCGGCGGAAGCTTGCTTGTCCGCATTCTGGTCGTCATCGGACAAGAGCGAGGCGTAGGTCAGCACACCCACCTTAAGGCCGTTGCGCTCAAACAGATGAACGGTGTCCTTGGACTTCATCGCTATGTTGAAGCCTTGCTTGTCCAGCGTGGCGGCAAGGGCTTCGGGTGCGTCCATGATTCGCTTGGCCGGCTCTTGCTTTTTTGTGCGCTTCGTATCGGATGCCTCCAACACGGTCTCCTGATCGATGATGCAGAGGTTGCAGTCGTCGAGCTGGTCGGCAATGTGGTCAAAGACGAAGTCAAACCGATACGAGCCGTCGCTTTGCTGGGCGCTCTGCACGATCTCGTCTTGCAGGCCCACGTCGCCAATCATCATGGCCTCCATGCTCGTCGCCGACGTCACGACTCCCTCGTTCGTGCGCGCCTTCGCCTCGTTTTCTTGTAAGGCCCAAAAGAACTTCGCACCGACCACGACGTCGAGCACGAGCAAGGCGACGACCGCAAGCAAGAGCGCGGCGAGCGCAGCGGGATGCGTGCTCGAGTCGGCGCGGGTCTGGTAGGGGCTGTTTACGGACATGGACATCCTTTGGTCGGTCTTGTCAGATGCGATGTGCGGGGGTTCGCGCTACAGGACTACTTCCATCCCGTACTTTTGCGGGGAAAGCCCCAAATGCTCGTAAAAGCGCAGGGCTGACTCGTTGAGCGCCCATACGTTGAGAGTCACGTTGTAAAAGCCGTTTGCACGCGCGAACGCAAGCACGTGCTCGTACAGGCGCGTTCCCACGCGCTTGCCCCGTGCGGACTCGTCTACGCACAGATCGTCGATGTAGAGCGTGCGCACGTCCGTAAGGACGTTGTCATCCTTGTGCTGCTGAAAGATGCAGAACGCATAGCCAAGCACCTCGCCGGGGGCGGCATCCTCGTCGACCGCCACGAAAATGGGGCGCTGGTCGTTCGCAATGATGCGCTCCAGCTCCTCGCGACGGTATTTGCGTGTGTTGGGCTTGAACAAGTCTGGCCTGCCGGCGTGATGCACCGCCAGGACTTGATCCAAAAGGTCCTCTATGCCGGGCATGTCGTCCAGCCGTGCTCTTCTGATCAGCATCCGTTCCTCCCCATTGCGTCGTACATGTGCATTGTAAGCCATATGCGCGCTTTGGCGGAACAAGATAAGAATCCGTAACGCGGCGTGCTTACGAGCAAGATTTGGTGTTTTTTGATATGCGGGTCCTCACGGTTCGCGTCGGGCGCCGTTTTATGGCATGCTAGATTTAGTAGAATTCCAGCTAAGAAATGAGACAGGATGTCGCCAATCTCGCACAGCCACTTGGAGTTTGACGAGCTGACGGACCTTCCAAACATGATGTACTTTCGGCGATACGCAAGCGAGTACGTTCGAACTGCGCGTCGGTTTGGTCGCGACGTCTTCTTGGTGTACTTTAACTTGGAGAACTTCAGCGGTTTTAACGAGCGCTACGGGTTCGAGGAAGGTGACAAGCTCCTTCGGCTCATGGGGGTCTCCATCCAATCCGCGTTCCCCGGGTTCTTGCTTTCGCGCTTCTCCAGCGATCACTTCTTGTTGGTCTGCCAGAGTCTGGACATAGAGCGGGGAATCCTGGAGGCCCATGCCGAGATCCACTCCTACGGGCGCCACGCAAACGTGGGGCTCAAGGCGGGGATCTACCAAATCGAAGGCGACATGCCGGACATCGGGGTGGCCTGCGATCGCGCAAAGATTGCCTGCGACAGCATATCCGGAAGGTATGACGCCGCGTTCCGATGGTTTGACGAGGCGCTCAACTGGCGCATCGAGCGCGGCAAGTACGTGGTGAACCACATTGACCAGGCCATCGCCAACGATTGGATCGAGGTCTACTATCAGCCCATCGTGCGCTCCATGACGGGCGAGGTCTGCGAGTTCGAGGCGCTTGCCCGTTGGAACGACCCGCGCTACGGCCTCTTGTCGCCGGCGGTGTTCGTGGAGGTCTTGGAGGAGTCTCACCTCATCCACAAGCTCGATGCCCATGTGGTAAGAAAGGCCTGCAAGGAATGGAGGCGGCTGAGCCTGCTGGGCGCTTGGCGCGTGCCCATGTCGGTCAACCTGTCGCGCCTGGACTTCGAGTTGTGCGACGTCTTCAAGCTGGTCGACGATGCCGCGAGCGAATACGACGTGCCCCGGCAGATGCTGCACATCGAGGTTACCGAAAGCGCCCTCAACGACAACGCGCACCTGCTTGGCGTGGCCATCGAACGCTTTAGGGAAGCGGGTTATCAGGTCTGGCTCGACGACTTCGGCAGCGGCTACTCGTCGCTCAACACGCTCAAAGACTACGTGTTTGACGTGGTAAAGATCGACATGGCCTTCTTGCGCGAGTTCGAGTCGCGTCCCAAGTCGCGCGTCATCATTGCCACGATGGTCAACATGGCAAAGCAGTTGGGCATGCAGACGCTCATCGAGGGCGTGGAGACGCCAGAGCAGTTCGACTTCTTGCGTGGCATCGGCTGCGAGCTCGTGCAAGGCTTCCTCATTGGCAAGCCATCGCCAAGCTCAGAGAACAGCCGCCGCATCGAGTCGGGCGAGCTTGTCATCGAGCCCAGCGGCTTGCATGGGTACTACGACCGGCTCGGCAGCGTCAACTCCCTGTCGGCGACACCGTTCGAGTTCCCTTGGGACTCCGCCACCAAGGAGCATACGTTTAGCGAGATGCTCCCGTTGGCCATCCTGGAGGGTGGGCTGGACGAGTATCGCTTCGTGACCAACAACGGCGCGTTCGAGGAGCTGCTCGCCAACCTGGACTTTGGGTCCATGGCCGACCTGGCGCGCGTCATATCGCGAAGCGAGGGTCGACATGGGCGCATCATGCGAGAAGCGCTCGTCACCGCCAGCGTTTCGGGCAGCATCGAGTCGGTCGACATCCTTGGCGAGCATTACCACTGCATGTTTCGCGTGAGGCTGGTCTCGTCTCACGACAGCGTGCAGGCGTTTTTGGTCTCCATCATGGACGTGACGCGATTTTCCGACGTGGGAGAGCAGAACCGCATCAACATTGCGTTGCGCTACCTGTATGCCGTATACGACGAGGTCAACGCGGTCGACATGCACGATTCGCACATCACTACCCTGTACCGGGGCAATACGTTCTTCCCGGTCATAGCACAGGATACCAACGTGTCCGACCATGTGAGGCGTTTTGCAAAGCGCTTCCTGCATCCTCAGGACGTCTCGCGCTACCTTAGCTTCATGCACATGGAAACCTTGGACGAGCGCGTGGCTTGCAGCGACAGGGACTTTATAGTCGACGGATTTCGCGCGCTGCAGCCCAACGGGCTGTATTCGTGGATCACCGTCGAGCTCGTGCCGCTGGTGGTTTCGGGACGTCGCCTTGCGCTCGTGTGCTCGCGCCGATCGAACGCCGAGGTGGTCGCCACCATGATGGGGGAGGACGCCATTCCCAAGTCGCTGTTGTGGGACACGTTGCTCGAACTTGTCCCGGCCGGCGTGTTTTGGAAGGACGCGGATCGACGATTCGTGGGCGTCAACAAGAACTTCCTGGAGTTCTACGACTTCAACTCCGTCCGCGACGTGTTGGGCAAGACCGACGAGGACATGGGCTGGCACGTGGACGTGGATCCCTTTATGAACAACGAGTTGCGCGTGCTGCAGGGAGAGTCCGTGCTCAACGCACAGGGTACCTGCATTGCGCAGGGCGAGGTGCGCGACATCGTGGCGAGCAAGATCCCCTTGCGGCGCGGCGGAGAGGTCATCGGTCTGCTCGGCTACTTTGCCGACGCCACGCAGGGCATG
>JAGCBF010000332.1 GCA_017652285.1 Atopobiaceae bacterium | reverse complement strand
TCTATTCCGCACGCCTAAACGACGGAATCGCCAGGACGAGCGACCTGCAACAGGTGTAGTTCGCAATCATCATATTTAACTGCAACGACCTCAAGCGCATTAACGACGAATACGGCCATGACAAGGGCGACCTCTATTTGCAGACCGCGTGCAAGCAGATCTGCCAGGTGTTCTCGCACAGTCCCGTGTTTCGCTTAGGAGGCGACGAGTTCGTCGCCGTGCTGCAAGACCGCGACTTTTCCAACAGGTTCGAGCTCCTCCGCGACTTCGACATACGGTCGCACATGGAAAACATCCGCGTAAGCGATCCATGGCAAAAGGTCGACGTCGCCAAGGGAATCTCCACCTTCCGCCCAAGCGAGGACCGCACGGTCGAAGAGGTGCTGCATCGCGCAGACCAGCGCATGTACCACAACAAGCATGACATGCGCGATGGCGCATGAGGCCTAACCTAAAAGACCGCCCCCTTGCCGCACGTAACCACGCTCGGCAAGGGGGCTGCCCTCGGCGCTAGGCCCTGTTCGTTACACCAGGAGCTCGGCAATCTGGACCGCGTTGGTGGCCGCGCCCTTACGGATCTGGTCGCCACAGCAGAAGAACGTGAGCGAACTCACGCCTTCGGGCGCCGAAAGGTCACGCCGCACGCGTCCCACAAAGATGAGGTCCTGGTCGCTGGTCTCGAGCGGCATGGGATAGCGCAGCTGCGCGGGGTCGTCCACGACGCGCACGCCAGGCGCCGCCTCGAGCGCCGCGCGAGCCTCGTCGGGCGAAAGGGGGTTGTCGAACTCGACCGTAATGGACTCGGAGTGAGAGCGCATGACGGGAACGCGAACGCAGGTGCAACTGACCAACAGCTCGGGAAGATGGCAGATCTTGCGACCTTCGTTTTGCAGCTTCATCTCCTCCGAGGTATAGGCCTCGTCGTTAAAGCCGCCGATCTGGGGAATGAGGTTTGCCGCAAGCTGGTAGGCAAACGGCTTGGTCTCCCCCACCTCGCCGCCAGCAGCCACTATGCCCATCTCGCGCTCGAGCTCGGTGAGCCCGGGCATACCAGCGCCGGACGCCGCCTGATAGGTAGAGACGACCAGTCGCCTCATGCCCGCCGCCTGGTGCAGCGGCCACAGGGGTACGAGCGCGATAATGGTGGCGCAGTTGGGGTTGGATATGATGCCGTTGTGCCACTTCACGTCATCTGCGTTGATTTCGGGTATCACCAAAGGCACGTCGTCGTACAGCCTGAACGCATGGCTGTTGTCGACGCACACCGCGCCGCGCTTGACCGCCTCGGGAAGCAGGCGCTTCGCCGTGCCGTCGTCTGCCGCGCCGAGCACGATGTCCACGCCCTCGAAGGCCTCTGGCGTCGCCTCGCGCACCGTCACGTCCTTGCCGCCAAACGCCATCGTCTTTCCGGCGGAACGCGCGCTCGCAAGCGGTACGAGCTCCTTGATGGGAAAGTCGCGCTCGGCAAGGCATTGCAGCATCTGCTGGCCCACGACGCCGGTGGCTCCCAAAACTGCGACGGTCTTGTTGCTCATGGGGTTCTCCTCTCTGCCATGGCCGTATGGCCACAGAGCTTACGCTATTGCTGGCTTATGACCACCGCGTCACCAAACCTATCGTATATCACGTGGATGGCCTTCTCGAAGTCCTCGTTCTGCACGCCCAGAATGATGCTGATCTCCTGCGAGCTCTGGGTGATCATGCGGATGTTGATTCCCGCCTCTCCCAAGGCGCCGAAGATCTGGCCCGACGTGCCCGCACGACGGCTCATGTTGCGGCCCACGACCGATATGAGGGCAAGCCCTGGCAAGACGTTGATCGAGTCCGGACGAATGTCGCGCTGCATGTCCGCGACGATGGCATAGATCGTGTCCTTTACGTCGGCGCCGTTGACCACGATGGCAAACGAGTCGACGCCCGTCGGGATGTGCTCCACCGACACGTCATAGCGCTCCAATATGCTCAGCGCGCGGCGGATACAGCCGATTTCGTTGGACATGTGCGCCCTCTGAACATAGATGCCCACAAAGTCCTTCTTGCCGGCGATGCCCGTGATCAGGTGCTCGCGCAGATGCTCGTTGGCGGTCTCGCGAATGATGGTGCCGAACTCGTCAGGTTCGTTGGTGTTCTTGATCTGGATGGGGATGTTGACCTCGCGCACGGGGAAGATCGCCTCTTCCTGCAGCACGGACGCCCCCATGTACGAAAGCTCGCGCATCTCCTCAAACGTGATGCGATGGATGGCGCGTGGGTTTTCGATGATGCGTGGGTCTGCCGCGAGGAAGCCCGACACGTCCGTCCAGTTCTCGTACAGGCCGGCGTCCAGGCATCGGGCGAGAATGGCTCCCGTGATGTCGCCACCGCCGCGCTTGAAGAGCTTGATCTGGCCGTCGACCGTGGCGCCATAGAAGCCGGGGAGCAGGAACGTGCCGCCTGTGTGTACCACGGCCTCCCTCAGCTTGGTCTGCGTGCGCTCCATGTCGACCGTGCCGTCGTGATGGAACATCACCACGTCGGCCGCGTCCACGAACGGAATGCCCAGGTACTCTGCCATGAGCCTGCCCGTAAACCACTCGCCGCGAGACACGATGTACTCTGGCGTGCGGCCCTCGATCCCCTCTACCAGGCGCATGAACTCGCCCGGGACGTCAAAGGACAGGCCGAGCTCCAACGCTATGTCCATAAAGCGCTGCTCGATGGTGGCGAGCAGCGCGGAGCAGTCGACGCCATACTCTATGTGCGCGTTTACCAGCAGCAGCAGATCGGTGACCTTGTTGTCTTCCTTGTGGCGCTTGCCCGCCGCAGACACGACCACGAACTTGCGCTCGGGATCGGCAAGCACGATCTCCTTTACCTTTTTGAACTGCGAGGCATCCGCCACGCTGGAGCCACCGAACTTCGATACCTTAATCACGTGCCTAACCTTCCTGTGAGAGCGCCGCCATAAAGGCCGACGCATCTTCCTTCACTACGCGTTCGAAGAGCTGCCGCGCCTGCTGCGCGCTGTAGTTGTGCACGCACCAGGCATTTGGGCCCCACGCGTCGCAACGCACGTTCAACGACCGCGTCCTGATGACGTAGTCGCTCGTCAGCAACGAGGGGTCGTATTCATATCCCTTGGAGAAGTCGTATGTCTGACGACGGCCTTGCGAGACGTCGATCACGTCTTGCACGATGGCGTTTCCCGTCGGCAGGCTGCCGGCGCCTTGTCCATAGAACTTAAGGGGCCCGACCGTAAAACCCTCGCACGACACGAGGTTGAAGTTAGAGGGAACCGAAGCCTCGAGCGAGACGGACGGTATGGCAACGGGCTCCACCGCCACGGCATAGCGGCCATCCCTGCGCACGCCGCGCCCAAAGAGCTTGACCGTCAGCCCACGCGAGGCAAACAGGTCCAGGTCCGCTTTGGTGAGCGTACGAATGCCCGTGACGGGCAGGTCGCGCACGCAGTCGACGTCAAATGCGACGCATGCGGATATGATGGTCTTGTTTGCCACGTCTATGCCATCGATGTCGGCCGAAGGGTCGCGCTCCGCATATCCCAGCTCCTGCGCACGCCCCAGGGCAATGTCGAAGTCGAGCCCCTCGCGACGCATGGAATCGATGATGTAGTTGGTGGTGCCGTTCATTATGCCAGAGAAGGACATGACGTCGTCGATGCGGCGTATCTTGTCAAGACTGGCGATCCAAGGTATGCCGCCACCCACCGAAGCCTCGATAAGAAAGGCCACGTCCGCCTGCCGGGCAAGGCGCGCGAACTCGTCAAAGTGCGCGGCGACGACCGCCTTGTTGGAGGTGACCACATGCTTATGCGCCATAAGCGCCTGACAGATGAAGGTGTGGGCGGGCTCGATGCCACCCATGCATTCGACGACGAGCTCGATGGACGGATCGTTGACAATGTCGGAATAGTCCGCCGTCATGCGCGGGTCGCTCAACCGATCGGGAAGCTCAAGAATCCTAGAGACCTCGATCCCCGGCACGCGATCGCGAATGATGTCATCCACCCCACGTCCCACCGTTCCATGACCCAACAGGGCAATCTTCATATACGTCCTCTCGATCAGCTGTCCAGAACTATGTTGCAATAGTTTAGAATACACCAAAGTCGCTGGCGCGATGTTACATGTTGAAGTCTTGGCATAAAGGCCAAGCCGTCTCTTGCAAACGGCCATAGTCCCGTCGGGCATTTCGGCTATACTGGTTCGAGCACTTCCCGTTCCACCCATAGGCAAGGAGCAGAACCGTGGAGACGTTGTACCACAGCACGCGCAGCAATACCGAGACCTACACCAGCAAGCGGGCCATTCTTACCGGCATCGCGCCCGACGGCGGCCTGTTCGTGTCGGACCAGATCTCGCGGACCTCTCTTGACCTCACGGTCGTGTGCGGCAACGACTATCATGCGAACGCGCGCCTCGTGCTGGGTACCTTGCTCCCCGACTACACGCCGGACGAAATCGCCTCCTGCGTGGAAGGCGCCTACGGGAGCCAGTGGGACACGCACGCCATCACGCCGCTCACTCCCCTGGGCAACGACTGGCTGCTCGAGCTGTACCATGGCCCCACCTGCGCCTTCAAGGACGTGGCGCTGCAAATGCTCCCTCGTCTTATGAGCGCGGCGCGTCATACGGCAGGCGGCGGTCGCAACGTCATGATCCTTACGGCGACCTCGGGAGACACGGGCAAGGCGGCACTCGACGGCTTTGCCGACGTCGAGGGCACCGGCGTGACCGTGTTCTACCCCGATGGCAAGGTGTCGGACGTGCAGCGCCTGCAAATGGTAACGCAACGCGGGGGCAACGTGGCCGTCTGCGGCATTCGCGGCAACTTTGACGACGCTCAGACCGGCGTAAAGAAGATTTTCTCCGATCCTGAGGTCGCCGCGCGCCTTTTGGCAAACAACACGGTGCTGAGCAGCGCAAACTCCATTAACGTCGGCCGCCTGGTACCTCAGGTGACCTACTATTTTGACGCCTATGCGCAGCTCGTGCGCGCGGGCGCCGTGGCACAGGGCGATCCCATCGACTTCTGCGTGCCCACGGGCAACTTTGGCGACGTACTGGCAGGATTCTACGCCAAGCAGATTGGCCTGCCCGTTGGCAAGCTCATCGTCGCCTCGAACGCCAACAACGTACTGACCGACTTCATCACCACCGGGACCTACGACCGCCGTCGCCCGTTCCACAAGACGATCTCGCCTTCCATGGACATCTTGGTGTCTTCCAATCTTGAGCGTCTTCTGTACTACCTGTCCGGCGGTGACTGCGAGCTGGTGGCAGCCTACATGCGCGACCTTTCGCAAACGGGGGCCTACACCGTGTCGAGCGACATGATGGAAAAGCTTCGCCAGACGTTTGACTGCGGCTTTGCCGACGACGACGCCACACGGCGCACGATCCACACGACCTGGGACGAGCTCGGCGTGCTCATCGACACCCACACGGCCGTTGGCAAGGCGGTCGTGGATGCCCGCGCAAGCGAAGGCCGTCCGCGCGTCTGCCTTTCCACGGCGTCGCCGTACAAGTTCTCCTCGGACGTGCTCGCGGCGCTCGGCGCCAACACGCAAGGCATGGACGGGTTTGCCTGCATGGACGAGCTTGCACGACGCACCGGGACCGTTGCGCCCGCTCAGCTGTCGGGTCTGCGAGACGCCGCGGAGCTCCATACGGACGTGTGCGACCAAGACAAGATGTGCGCCTTTGTGGAGAGCGCCTGCGCTCGCGTGTTTTCGTAAGTGAGGCGCAACGCCGCATCGGGTCATCTGCTGCGGAAGGTCCTTAAGATCCATGCGCCCATGCAGAGCATGCCCAGCACGCCACCGCTCATATCTATGAGGACGTCTCGGAGCATCCCCGCCCGTTCGGGGATGAGCAGCTGGATGGACTCGTCCACGCATGGCGCAATGATCCATATGGCAATCGCCAATAGGAGAGCTCGTCGGACTTTACCAAACCACTCCACCGACATCCTGAGTCCCAATGCGCAAAGTATTGCGAACTCGGTAAAGTGTGCCGTTTTGCGTATCAAAAAGGACATCGTCTGCATGTCCGTGATGCCGAACGCCGTAAAGATCGGGCGCAACAATGTCACGACAAAGGACGACTCGGCCGACGACGTAGTTCCAGACATAAGGGAATGCCCCCACACCACGCACAGCCACACGACAAACGCTATGGTCCATCTACGCTGAGCGCGCGTTGGCGCAAAAGGAGTGCCTCGCATGGGCAAACGGTCACGCCTCCCTGGACGCAGCGCGCATATGGCGTGGACGATATTTGCCCAGCTTCTTCGAAATATTGAGGTCGCCCGTGCCCTCGAACATGGTTAGATGCGCATGGGACGTGGGCAGAGGCTCACCGCTCATAGTCTTTTCTATCTCGTCTTGGATGAGATAGTCAACGTATGCGGCCGCATCCACGATTTCCATACGGTCCTCCGGATGCAGGTACAAGATGTCGTCGTCCTCTTCTATGCCAAGCACCGCCGTGTGCTGCAAGGTGTCTTCCAATGCACGCATGGCCGTCTCGAACACATCGAGCTCCTCATGCATATGCGTGACGGTATCGGGATATAGGCTTTCGTCAAAGCGCGGGACACGCTGGTCGATGAGGGACGCCCTGACGACGGGGTCATACTGACGCGCACGACGATGACTGAGAAACGCCGGTATGTCGGAGGAACGCATACTTGCTCGACGCATGCCACCGCTCTCGTTGAAGGCATCGGGCGTCAGACGCTCGTCGAGCACCAGACGTACGTTTCTACGTATCGGCACGTCTTGATCTTCAAATCCGAGCTCGGCGTCTTCCTCGGGCATGAACTCTTCTGCAAAGTATGGCGACTCCTCGTCGTCCTCCGAGCTCGTGAGCACGTCGGCCGACTCAAGCTCCTCGGCATCCGTTGCCACAAAGTCGAAGTTCGGCTGTTGCTCGACCTCGTCCAGGACTTCCTCAACGTCTTCTGGCTGTTCGTCAGCCACATCGGTCTGTTCCTCTTCGTTGGAGACGATCTGTTGGGTTTCGTCCAGCTGCTCGTCGTCTTGATCGACATCAGGCGTCGGCTGATCCATTTGATCCTGCTCGTCTGTTCGCAGAACGCCTGTGACCGCCGTCTCTCCAAGCTCGTCCGCCTCTAGTATGGGAAGCACTTGCGTCTTGCCATACGCCTCCTCGCGCTCGCGAAGATCGTCGAGCTCGTCTTCTTGCAGCTTCACCGTCTCTTTGAGCGCCGCAATTCGTTTGTTCGCAAGGCGAATCTCCTCGCTCGCGGTGTGGGCGGCTTGCTGGTATTGCTCTTCCTTGGCCCTAAACTTCTTCTTTGTGCGCGCGTGCAGCAACAGGGCAACCAGTCCGGCACACACGGCTCCTGCGGCAACGCCGGTTCCAAAGGTGAGGGCAGATGAGGACGTAACCGTTTGTATGACATCGTCTAGAGTTGCGGCGTGGGCAACCGACACGCGAAGCACCAACGGCCCGCCCATGGTCAACACAGAGGCGACCCTCATCTTATAACCTTTTGGACGTTCTGTTACACCCATGCTTTGCTCCGGTTCGATATACGTTGCATCTCTAAATGTATACGCAGCTTCCAAGTATACCAGTGAACCACGTGCCGCTACGCAAAACGCATCAACTAGTATGCATTTTTTCTTCTGCGCAAAAAACGCAGCGGTTGCCGAATTCCTCGCTACCCTATGCGTACTCCATCTGAGCCTTCTTTGCCCACCTGATGAGGAATTCCTTGTTATCCGACGTTTGCTTCAGGCCCTTGACAAGAGCCGACTCCGCGCGCTCGATGTTGTTCATGTTTGCCAACACCCTGCGGATTCCCCACACGAACGGCTGCAGATCGGTCTCGATGAGCAACTCCTCGTTGCGCGTGCCAGACGCCACGGGGTCGATTGCGGGAAAGATGCGCTTGTCGGCCAGGTCCCGGTCGAGCTTGAGCTCCATGTTGCCCGTTCCCTTGAACTCCTCAAAGATCACCTCGTCCATCTTTGAGCCCGTGTCGACCAAAGCGGACGCGAGAATGGTAAGCGACCCGCCGCCCTCGATGTTGCGCGCCGCTCCCAAGAACCGCTTGGGAGGATACAGCGCGGCGGAGTCGACGCCGCCCGACAAGATGCGCCCGCTCGCGGGCTGGGCCAAGTTGTAGGCACGCGCAAGACGCGTAATGGAATCAAGAACGACCACGACGTCTTCGCCCAACTCCACCAGGCGCTTAGCGCGCTCGATCACCAGCTCGGACACCGCCGTGTGGTTGTCGGAGGGCATGTCAAACGTGGAGGCGACGACCTCCCCGCGCACGGAGCGCTCCATGTCGGTGACTTCTTCGGGACGCTCGTCGACCAACAGGCAAAACAGATGCACTTCGGGATTGTTGGCCGCGATGGACTGACAGATGCGCTTGAGTACGGTCGTCTTGCCCGCCTTGGGAGGACTCACGATAAGACCACGCTGTCCCTTGCCGATCGGCGCCACCAAATCGATGGCACGCCCCGTTATCGAATCCTTGCCATGCTCCATGAGCAAGCGCTGGTCCGGATAGATGGGCGTGAGGTCTCGGAACCTGGGTCGATTTCGTATCTCTTCCGGGGAACGGTCGTTGATGCTTTCGATCTTGCCGAGCGGCGGATACTTGTTGCCCGTCCGTGCCGGCGAGAGCGTACCGACCAGCTTGTCGCCCGTTCTAAGACCGTATTGCCGAATGATCTGCTGGTGGACGAACGCGTCGCCTTCACCCTTCATGTAATTGCCGGTCCGCAAGAATCCGTATCCCTCGTTCTGGATGTCGAGTATGCCAGAGACAGACTTGAAGCCCTCTGCCATGGCTGCCGCCCGATACACCTCTTCGATCAAGGCCGCCTTTCGCATGCCCACATAGTCAATCTCGAGCTCCGCCGCCTTTGCGCGAAGCTCGACGACCTTGAGCTTTTCGAGGTCTTCTCGCTTTAGAGAGGGCTCAGGAACGGGCTCTGCCTGTCCGTTACGCCTGTTGCGGCGTCGATTGGAGTTGTTTTGATTGCGCCCGCCGTTTTTTGCACGCGCTTGTCCGTTGCCGTTGGCAGAACCGTTCTGGCGCCTGCGCTTGCCGCGCTGCTGAGCTTGGTCTCCTTGGGCGTCTTCCGGCACGGACTCTTCCGAGGACTCGCCGCCTTCCGCCTCTGCAGGCGTCGCATCGGCATCCGACTCCGCATTGGATCTGGACGCATCCTCTTGCTCGCCCTGCGGTTCCGGCGCTTCTTCTTCACGCTTGGGCGAACGCCTGCGTCGCTTTTGCTTTGGCGCCTCGTCCGCCACGGGAGCATTGGCCTCTTCGGTAGGATTAACGTCGAGTATCTCTTCTGTGTTTTCGGCCATGTGGCCCTGCCTTTCTGGCGAGTTTTTCGTGCCGATACGGCATACGGCACTGACCTAGCTATTTGCGACCATGTCGCTTTCCTGGTAAGGGAGTAACAGATTAGGAAGCCATAAAGGTGCAGATGTAATCATACAATCAATGTTTATCCACACGATTATTTACTATACCACGTCTATGTCCAAAATAAAACTCACGAGCGTCGTGTTTTTAGAACGCCCCCTTGTCATGAATCGAGGGGCGGCCCATACGTTGCATGAGCCACCCCTCGTATACGTTTGTGCGCCTTCTATGCCCGGGAGCGCCGGCGAACAACGATCGCGGCGATGCGCGCGGCGATCTTTTGGGCGGCGTCCGCCCCCTCGGGCGTAAGCGATATGAAGGACGATGACGCAGTGGGAGATTTGCCGCGGTTACGAGTGACCAGTCCGCTCTGCGCAAGCGAGCTAACCGACATGGAGACGGTCGGCTGCAGCAAGCCGAGCTTCTCCACCAGATTCGTTACGGTGCACTCACGTTCGGAGTCCATATACAGCGCAAGCAGCACCAACTCGCCCGCCGTACAATACACCGCCCCCATGGCGTCTACATACTTTCGCACGCGCTCCGCGGAAGTGCGAGCCAACGGCTGACCCGCAATGATCTGGGCTCTGGTGAGCTCGGACAGCTTTCGAACATGCTCGCGGCCATCATCAGAAATTTGGCATACGATGTTGCGCCGATCTACCTGCCCCTCGCCCCTGTCAATGAGACCTAGCTTGGCCAAGTGATTGGTCCTATGCGTCATCGTGGGACGCAAGGCACCTTGATACTCGGCAATCGCAGAAGTCTTGAGCGGCTCGTCTGCCGTGTCGAGCCTACACAAGATGGCGAACTCCTCGAACGTAAGACGACGCGACGAGTCAGTCTCCTGTCTAACAAGGTTGTACGCCCTACGTACCGACATATACTCCCGCAGTTCCACGCGCCCTCCTTGGGGGTAGTCACTCCAATAGATTAAAGTACTATTTACTATACTACGAAAAAACGATATTTCGTGGCACATTCATAAAAAAGTTGTGCACATCACCATGATACGCGGCCATGATGATGTGCAGTCCAATTGGTGTGTCCAGTTTACGCAATCGTGTTGAACGGTAACGTAAAGAAGGCCGTTTCGCGAGCTTACATATGCTCGGGGGCAGACACGCCAATGAGGGCAAGGGTCAGCGACAAGACGATGCGCACCGCGTCGCAAACCGCAAGACGCGCATGCGACAGCTCGGCCGGCACGGGTCGTCCCTCGCTGGGAAGCACCTGGCATTGCGTGTAGAAGGAATGGAACGCGCCGGCGATGTCCTCCGCAAAATGCGTGAGCCTAAACGGCGCGCGATCGCGTGCGCATCCCGCCACGAGCCCTGGGAACTCGGACAGCTTGCGAGAAAGGGCGAGCTCCGTTGGGTCGGTAAGCAATCCAAGGTCGATGGCATCGCCTATGGCCTTCTGCGCGATCGCGTCCATGCCCACGCCCTGGGCCTCCTCTATCGTGACGCCCGCGGCCTTGCGCAGGATGGAGCAGATGCGCGCATGGGCATACTGCACGTAATACACGGGATTGGTGTTGTCCTGGAGCTTGACGAGCTCGATGTCGAAGTCGATCATTTGGTTGGAGGACTTCGACACCAGCGTGTAGCGCGTGGCGTCCGCCCCGACTTCGTGGAGAAGCTCGTCAAACGTGACCATCGTGCCCTTGCGCTTGGACATGCGCACGGCCTCGCCGTTGCGCAGCAGGTTGACCAGCTGCCCCAGCAAGACCTCGAACTTTCCGGGATAGCCCAGGGCCTCGCATGCCGCGTCCACACGCTTTATGTAGCCGTGGTGGTCTGCGCCCCAAATGTCTATGACATGCTCCACACGCTGGAACTTGTTCCAGTGGTAGGCGACGTCCGAGGCAAAGTAGGTGTACTCCCCGTTGCTCTTTACCAACACGCGGTCCTTGTCGTCCCCAAACGTCGTGGAACGGAACCACAGGGCGCCGTCGTCGGTACGGTAGAGATGCCCCATCCTGTCGAGCTGGTCAAAGGCACGATGGACCGGATCCACGCCCTGCTCGTCGGGAACGTAGAGCGACCGTTCCGAAAACCATACGTCGAAGTCGCAGCGCGCCTCATGGCAGGTCCTTGCAATGGACTCCATCATTCGCTGGTAGCCGCGCTCGCGAAACTCCGCCACCCGATCGTCGTCGGGCAACGACACGAAGCGTTCGCCGTCTTCGCGCGCGAACTCCAACGCAAGGTCGATGATGTAGTCGCCGCCATAGGAGTTCTCTCCCAGGCTGGCCAGGAAGTCGTTCGTGAGCGGGTGCGTATCGGGACGCTCGTCCTCTTCGTCTTCCACAAAGGCCTGGCGATCGGCCAGGAGCCGCCCATATGCCTCGTCAAGCGTGGCGCCTTTGTCTACGAGCTCAAAGAGCTGCAGGTAGCGCTTGTCTACCGAGCGTCCGAACACGTCCATCTGGCTGCCGTGGTCGTTGATGTAATACTCACGCTGCACCGCGTAGCCCGCATGCTCCATCACGTTGCACAACGAGTCCCCCAGCGCCGCCCAGCGACCATGGCCGATGTGCATGGGACCCACCGGGTTCGCGGAGATGAACTCCACCTGCACGGACAGGCCCTTGCCCTCGTCGGTTCGTCCATACTCCTGACCTTGCTCGCGCACCACGCGAAACACGTCGTTGCTGCTCGCGGCCTTAAGGTAGAAGTTGACGAATCCAGGCCCTGCGACCTCCACGCGCTCAAGCATGCCATTGTCTGCAAGGTGCGCCACGATCGCATCCGCGACCTTGCGGGGCGCGCAATGCGCGAGCTTTGCCGACCTCAGGGCGACCGTTGACGACCAGTCGCCGTGCGACGAGTCAGCCGGGCGCTCAAAGCCAAAGTCCTTAACCTCGAACACAGGCAGCTCGCCTGCGTCCTGCGCGGCCTTAAGTGCCTCCCTCACCAAGTTTTCGAGCACTTTCGACATCCAGGTCATCCTCTCTTGCCAATTATCGTTAGTTTGGTGCCGCTATGCACCCAACTCTTCCTTTGCCAGGCGCTGCCTCAGCTCCGACAAGCCGTTTTGCAGGCCAACGGGATAAGTCTGCGGGTTAAGGAAGCGCTTGTGTACCGGGTCAAGACGCATGAGCGCGTCCTTGCAGCGCGCCTTCGCCTGATAGATGGTGTCTGGCTCCTTGGCACGCACGCCTTGCTCCACCACCAGCTCCAACAGCTCGTTTGCACCGAATCCGTCCAGGCGGTAGGAGGTAAGCGGGTCGACGATGTCGACCATGGACGTGCGGTCGCCCGTGTCGGAGTCCGCGTCCACGATCATGTCGCCGACGGGGCATCCGCTTTCGTCCACGAAGCGCAGGATGCTTTGGATGCCGGGGATCGTGCGCTTGTAGTACTGCTCGGACAGCTTCATCACGGGCCTCCACGGCTCCTGCGACGTGGCGCGCGTGGCCGAGAGCTTGTACACCCCGCCCAAGGAAGGCTGCGGATCGCAGGTCGCCAGCTTCGTTCCCACGCCAAAGGAGTCTATGGGGGCGCCTTGGGCAAACAGCGACTGAATCGTGTATTCCTCGAGGTCGTTCGACACCGATATCTTTACGTACGGCAGCCCCGCGTCGTCAAACGCGGCGCGCGTCTGCTTGGAAAGCTTGGCCAAATCTCCCGAGTCGATGCGGATCGCCGATAAGCGCTCGCCACGCTGCTCCATCTCCTTTGCGACCACGATGGCATTCTTGATGCCCTGGTGCACGTCGTAGGTGTCGAGCAGCAGGCAGCAGTTCTTGGGGCTCGACTTCGCAAAGGCGCGAAACGCCTCGAGCTCGGAAGAAAACGCCATGACCCACGAATGCGCGTGCGTGCCAAAAACGGGGATGCCATAGATCTTTCCCGCCAGCACATTTGAGGTCGACGCGCAGCCACCGATAAAGGACGCACGAGCCACCGCAAGGCCACCGTCGTGACCTTGTGCCCGGCGAAGTCCGAAGTCGGACACCGGGTGTCCCTGGGCGGCATACACGACACGCGACGCCTTGGTGGCAACCAGCGTTTGGAAGTTGACAAGGTTCAGCAAGGCCGTCTCTAAGAGCTGGCACTCGATGATGGGACCCTGCACCCTGACCATGGGTTCGCGGGGAAACACGAGGTCTCCCTCCGGAACGGCCCAGACGTCAACGTGCATGCAAAAGTCACGCAGGTAGTCCAAAAAGCCCTGCTTGAACATCGGGCCGCCACCTGGAGCCTTCACGGATGCCAGATAGGCGATGCTCTGCTCGTCAAAGCGCAGGTTCTCCACCAGATCGGCGATCTGCCCCATGCCGCAGGCGACGGCATACCCTCCGTCAAAGGGATTGTCTCTAAAGAATACGTTGAAGCACCCCTGTGCGTCTGCAAGACCAGACTCCCAGAACCCCTGTGCCATGGTCAACTCGTACAGATCCGTGTTGAGCGCCACATCGGTCGGGACGGTTTTGTCGGTAAGTGCCATGAGCTACTCCCTCGCTAGAACCAAACAGGAACCTACAGGCTACCCGCGCGTAAACAGTATTGCAACGACAAACCCAACCGCCGCGAGGAACACCGCCATAAGCACAAGCTTTTGGCCGAGGGGCATCGAAAGGTCGTCTCCCGGTTCCATGAGCTTTCGGCCACGCTCACGCGCCGCACGGGCGCGCCGCTCCGCTTGCGCAAGATCCGCGTCGTCCGGCGTTGCCGTATGCGCTTGCTCAGCCCGCAACCGCTCGAGCTCGGCTCGCTCCCTGCGTGCCTTAGTGGCCTCTTCCCTCGCGCGCTTTTGGGCGCGGAGCTCCTCGAGTTCGCGACGCTCCTCGTCAGAAAGTGGTATGGCGTCTTGTGCCATCGCAACCTCCCTCTGCAATCCACGGACGACTGCCCGCATCAATCGGGCGTTTGCCCGCAGCCACCGACGACTGTCCGTGATCGTCGGACGACTGCCCGCGACCGTCGGGCACTTTCCCGCGATCATCGGACGTCTGTCCGTGATGGGCAAGGACCTTACACAAAAAACCGGTGCCCCCGCGCTTGTGAGCGTGAAGGCACCGGAACCACATACCATGGTGGAGATGAAGGGGTTCGAACCCTCGGCCTCAGCGTTGCGAACGCTGCGCTCTCCCAGCTGAGCTACATCCCCAAGCGC
>JAGCBF010000331.1 GCA_017652285.1 Atopobiaceae bacterium | reverse complement strand
TTGGCGGGCGTACGCTCGCACGTAGCCAAGCGCTGCAATTGCTCTTTCAGGCGGAGGTACTTGGCCTTGCCGTGTCCGACGTTCTTAGCGGGCCGTATGCGCTTGGCCAAGACGACCCGCTCGACGAATACGGCGAATCGCTCGCTTTGGGCGTAGACGGTCTTCGAGACGATCTTGATGCCGTGATCGCGCGCGCGTCTACCAATTGGTCGGTATCTCGCATGCCGGCAGTCGACAGGAACTTGTTGCGTTTGGCGTTGTACGAGATCTTGTATGTGGACGAAGTGGCGACGGCGGTAAGCATAGACGAGGCCGTGGAGCTTGCCAAGGCCTATGGCACCGACGAGTCGTCCCGCTTCGTCAACGGCCTTCTTGGTCGGGTCGCGAGCGAGATCGACAACGGATGCGACGTGATCGCCGCTGCGCGGGCCGCACAAGACGAAGCCCCTCTGCAGCACGCAGAGGAGGTCTAGCGCATGGCGCGTCGGGTGGACACCTCTTCGTATACCACGTTTGGGCAGATTACCGATCGGCTGGACCAGATCGTCACGGAAGTCAAGCGCAAGGACTTGTCGCTCGAAAGCTCGCTCGACTTGTTTGACGAGGCGATTGCCTTGGGCTCGAAGGCCGTTGACTTTGTGGACACGGCTCCCGTCGCGCCCGAAGAGGCCGTTTTGGAGCCCGTTATCCAAGAGGCGAAGGATGCCGAAGAACAATAACAGAGCCGCAGGGCGCAAAAGGCGTCTTGATCGGGAACTTGTCGCGCAGGGTCTCTTTGGGTCGACCGAAGACGCCCTGCGTGCCGTTTTGGCAGGAGAAGTGAGCACGAGCGACCGAAGGCTGACAAGCCCCGGCGAGCAGGTACGGCCTGGTATCGAGCTGCACGTAAAAGGGCGAGTTCCCTATGTAAGCCGCGGTGGGCTCAAGCTGGAGCGAGGGCTTGCGGCATTTGACGTCGACCCTTCGGGCTTGGACTGCTTGGACGTGGGATGTTCCACCGGCGGGTTCACGGACTGTCTTCTTAGGCATGGCGCGGCGTCGGTGCTTGCGGTGGACGTCGGCTATGCGCAGTTTGACTGGTCGCTCAGGCAGAATCCCCGCGTGACGCTGGTCGAGCGGACAAATGTGTTGGACCTGCCCGAACATCCTAAGGCATGCATGGTCGATCTGGCCGTATGCGACGTGTCGTTTACGTCCGTGCTCACGATACTGCCCGCAGTTCGAAGGTTGCTCAAGCAAGGCGGCAGGTTCCTTACCCTGGTAAAACCGCAGTTCGAGGCTCCGCGCGAGGACGTGGGGGAGGGCGGCGTCGTGCGCGACGCATCGGTTAGGGCAGCTGCGCTGGATCGCGTCGCACATGGCATGCGTGACGTCGGCTTTACCATAGTCGGCACCTGCGTCTCGCCCATACATGGGCGCAAGGGCAACGAGGAGTACCTGTTGCTCGGTACGCTTTGCAAGTAGATATTCTTGCAGACAAACGTCGCGATGTTTGCTAGACTAGAACACATGTCCTAGCTAAGAGGTTGGAGAGCAGATGAGGGTCCTTATCGTCCCAAACTATTCTCGACAAGATGCCATTAGCGATGCCTCGCGCCTTGTCGACTGGCTGGAGTCGGAGGGCATCGAGTCCGTGTGGGTGCACGACAATCGCATTCGCGAGATGGAGGAGCTCGACTCCGGCGTCTTCGACCTTGCCATTTCGCTGGGAGGTGACGGTACGCTGTTGCGCACGGCGCGCACCGTGGGATACAGCGGCGTGCCCATCGTGGGCATATCGTACGGCCATCTTGGGTTTCTTACCTGCGCGGGGCCGGAGAACCTGTTCAAGACCGTTGGCGACGCACTATCGGGCGAGATGCACGTGTCGCGTCGCGCGACGCTCGACATCGTCGCGGAGTTCGACATGTCGGACGGAACGACGATGTCCGAGCAACGCATGGCGCTCAACGACCTGGCGCTCAGCCACGGCTCCATGGGAGACGTGCTGTCGTTTGAGGTGAGCGTGTCGGGCAACCACATCGACTACCTGCGTGGCGACGGGTTCGTGGTATCCACGGCAACGGGCTCCACGGGCTATGCGCTTTCCGCAGGAGGACCCATCGTCACGCCCGAGTTTGGCGGCATGGTCTGCGTGCCCGTCGCTCCGCACACCATCATGGCACGCGCATTCCTTACCTCGCCGTCCGACGTGGTGGAGATTCGCATGGACACAGACCGTCCGGTGGAGACCTGCGTCTTTGCGGATGGCCGGCCCATTGGCAGGGGGCTCAAGCTCGTCAGCCTGAGCTGTCGACGCGGTCTGGGAGACATTCTGCTGCTCGATTACAGTTCCCAGAGCTTCTATGGCTCGGTGTCGCGCGTATTCTATGGAAAGGCGGGCAATCGATGATAGACGAGTTGCGCGTGCAGGACGTCGCGCTTATCCACGAGGCAACGTTGAGGCCGGCAAGGGGGCTCACGGTGCTCACCGGCGAGACGGGAACGGGCAAGAGCGCGTTGTTGTCCTCCATTAAGTTGCTGATGGGCGAGCGTGCGGACGCCGGAGCCGTGCGCGAGGGTGCGGACGCGCTCGTCGTCGAGGGCAGGATCTTTTTGGGCGCAGACGACATGGATGGCACGGTGGTGCGTCGTCGCGTGGGGGCAGACGGGCGTGGGCGCGTGTCCATAGACGGACATCTGGCTTCGGTCCGCGAGCTCGCCGAGGGCGCCGGGGCGACCATCGACCTGTGCGGACAGCATGAGCACCAGCGCCTGCTGCAGCAGGCGAGCCATGTGGGGCTCCTTGACTCTTGGGCATTTGACGAGGTCGGACCCGTATTGGACGCGTATAAGCAGGCGCTGAAGGCAGCGCGAGACGCCTCCGCGGAGTTTGAGCGCGTGCGGGAGATGTGCAAGGTCGCCGCTGGGCGTGTGGACGAGGCGTCGTTTGTCGTGTCGCGCATCGACGAGGTCGACCCGCGCGAAGGGGAGCTAGAGGAGTTGGAGGCGGCGTTGCCGCGGGCAGAGCACGCGGAGTCGCTCATGCGGGCTGCGGCGACGGCCCGCGACGAGCTTGCGGGCGACGAGGGCGCGCTGGACCTGATCTCGTCTGCGTTGGACGAGCTTAGGTCGATGGCACGCTACGACGAGCAGCTTGCCAAGTATGCCGCGACGCTCGAGGGCGCGCTGCTAGACGTTGAGGACGTGGCCAGCGAGCTGCGTGACTATCGCGACTCAGTGGACCTGGACATGGAGGACCTTGAGCGCATGCAAACGCGCATGGCTCAGCTGCGCGGCCTCATGCGCAGCTACGGGCCGGGCATGGAAGAGGTGTTTGCGCGTCGTGCGCAGGCGGCAGAGATTGTGGCCGCCGCTCACAATGGCGACGAGTTGCTCAAGCGTTCGCGCAAGGCGCTCGATGCGGCCGAGAAGGACTTGGCGCGTGCGGCGGACGCCTTGGACGCGGTACGTGCGGCGGAGGCTCCGAGGTTCGCGAGGCTGGTGTCCGAGCAGATGTCGTTTTTGGAAATGGGCACCGCGCAGCTCGAAGTGGGCATGGAGCGCCTGCCGCGGTCGCAGTGGACGGGCTCGGGGCCCAGTCGCGTGGAGCTGTTGTATCGGCCCGCTGCGGGAATGAGTGCGCGACCGCTGCGCCGCATTGCGTCGGGCGGCGAGGTCAGTCGCGTCATGCTGGCGTGCAAGGTCGTGCTGGGAGATGCCGACGCAACGCAGACGCTCGTGTTTGACGAGGTCGACGCCGGCGTGGGCGGAGCCACGGCGGTGGCGCTCGCCAGCGTGCTCGCGCGGCTCGCGCAGACGCACCAGGTGATCGTGGTAACGCACCTGGCGCAGGTGGCAGTCCATGGCGCACGTCATTATCTGGTGCAAAAGTCTGCGGAAGGCGGTGCCGACGGCATTCCGCAAACGACCATAGAGCCCATCGAGGGAGAACAGCGCGTGGCCGAGATTGCGCGCATGCTCTCGGGTGATACGGGAGAGCTCGCCCGTGCCCATGCCCGCGACATGCTGGATGCGGTGCAGGAATAGGGAAATAGGCGACTTACTCGTCGCGCGGGCGGTTATAGAACTTGGTGATGGTGGCGTTGGCGTGCTCGCTCATCTTTTGCTCGACCCAGCGGTCGCGCTCGTAGGTTATGGCGAGCAGCTCGTCCGCGATCTGTTCGGGACTCGTGGGGCGCACGCCATCGAGGTAGGCGGCCATCCTGCGCATGGCCTTGGCCGAACGTAGCTCCGATGCCAGTACCTGCGCAAACTCCTCGGGGTAACCCAGTCGCACTATGGCGTCTGCCAAATCGGCGTATGCGTAGCGCCGCTCCTGGTCTTCCATGCGCTTCTCCTTTGCGCTTGGCGTGGTTTG
Source organism: Atopobiaceae bacterium (assembly GCA_017652285.1). Classification (GTDB taxonomy): domain Bacteria; phylum Actinomycetota; class Coriobacteriia; order Coriobacteriales; family Atopobiaceae; genus RUG440. The sequence goes on along the minus strand of JAGCBF010000331.1, from coordinate 6,913 downwards.
TCATGCGGCATTATACGGCAGCGTTCCGTCCGCATGCGTGCATGTGACGCTCGTGTGTTGACGAGCGTCCCCGCTGTCGAATGGGAAGCGTGAGGCGTAGAATACGCCGCTTAGTGTAGGAAAGGAGCTAATCATGCACGATTTGCACGAATCTTCACATGTTGACACATTTATCACGCGCCGTCAGGCCATAACGATTCTGGGCGCTACCGGCGCCGTTGGCGCAATGGCACTTGCGGGTTGCGGGTCAAGCGAGGCGGGCGGTTCCAGCACAACCGACGCTTCGGCCGATGCCGCCGCCAACGATAGCGCTCAAGTGACGACCGGCGCGACCGCACAGGAGGTGCGCGACAACCTCGCTTGGTGGCAGGACACCTTGGTGTACGAGGCATACCCCAAGAGCTTTTGCGACACCAAGGGCCAGGGAACGGGCACCATTGCCGGCGTGACCGAAAAGCTCGACTACCTGAGCAGCTTGGGCGTCGGCGCCATTTGGCTCACGCCGGTGTATCAGTCCCCCATGAAGGACAATGGCTACGACATATCCGACTACTATGCCATCGACCCGAGCTTTGGCACCATGGAAGACATGGACGAGCTGATTGCCGAGGCAAAGAAGCGCGACATACGGATCGTGATGGACTTGGTCATGAACCATACCTCCAACGAGAACGAGTGGTTCAAGGAGTCGAGCTCGTCCAAGGACGATCCCAAGGCAGACTGGTATATCTGGCATGACGCCAAGGAGGATGGCAGCGCGCCGACCAACTGGCGCGGCATCTTTGGCGGGTCCGCCTGGACCTGGAACGACACCCGCCAGCAATACTATCTGCACACGTTCGCGGACTTTCAGCCCGACCTTAACTGGGAATGCGAGGACATGCGCAACGAGCTCTACGCCATGGCGCGCTTTTGGCTGCAGAAGGGCGTGGGCGGCTTCCGCATCGACGCGATTCCCTACATCAAGAAGCCTGCGTTCGAGGATGGCAAGCCAGACGCCTCGGACGGCATGTCGAGCATACATGCGGCCATCGTCAACACCCCGGGCATCCTGGACTTCTTGCGCGAGTTCAAGCAAAAGGTCATGGAGGGTACCGACGCCTTTACCGTGGGCGAGGCCAACGGCGTCAAGGCGAGCGAGCTGAACGAGTGGGTTGGCGCAGACGGCGTGTTCGACATGATCTTTGAGTTCAACCACATCCTCGTGCCGCAGGGAGGCCAAGAGGAATGGTACAAGACGTACGACTGGAAGCTTACCGAGCTCAAGGCGGCGATCGGCGACAGTCAGGCCGCGACCGCGACCAACGGCTGGTACCCCATCTACTTTGAGAATCACGACCAGGCACGCTCCGTGAGCCAGTTCCTGCCCAAGGCGACCGACAAGGTGGCCGGTGCAAAGATGCTGGGCACGGTGCTCATGACCTTGCGTGGCACGCCGTTTTTGTATCAGGGAGAAGAGCTTGGCTACGCCAATGTGGCCTGGCCGTCTATCGACGACTACAACGACGTGTCTTCTCACAACCAGTATGAGCAAGCGCTGGCCGAGGGATATTCGCAGGAGGAGGCGCTTGCCTGCGTGCATGAGCACAGCAGGGACAACGCACGTACCCCCATGCAGTGGGACGAGTCGCAAAACGCGGGCTTTACCACGGGAACGCCGTGGCTTCCGGTGCATGACGACTACGAGACCTGCAACGTGCGCGTGCAAGACGCGGATGCCGACTCCGTCGTCGCGTGGTATCGCGCGCTCGCGGAGCTCCGTGCAAAGCAGCCCGTGCTTGTCGCAGGCGACTATGCCGAGCTTTTGTCCGACAGCGAGGAAATCTTTGCGTATCAGCGCGCCTGCGGTGATGACAAGGCCGTGGTCCTTGCCAACTGGACGGAGGATGCGGTGAGCTACGACGCCTCGCTCGTGGACGGCATGGAGGTGGCAGCGTCGACGCACGGCACCAGCGCGGCCGGAACCCTGCAGCCCCTCGAGGCCGTGGTGTACGTGGCATAGCCTGACTGCGTTTAGCCGCCTGAGCAAAAGTGGCCGATTGGGGCTAGGCCCCTTTCGGCCACTTTTTGGCCACTTGCGGGGCGAACTCGCCCTGCTCTTCGATGCGAAACCCGCGCGTAACGTTGGGGCGCTACCATAAAGACCCGTAAGAAATGCGGCGCGTCTTGCGGGAGGTTGCTATGGTTAGGCATGTGTTCGTTACGGGTGGCGTCGTCTCGGCCCTGGGCAAGGGAATCACGGCAGCGTCGTTGGGACGTCTGCTCAAGGCGCGCGGTTATCGCGTGGCCATGCAAAAGGCCGATCCGTACCTTAACGTCGACCCCGGCACCATGAGTCCGTTTCAGCACGGAGAGGTCTTCGTGACCGAGGACGGCAAGGAGACCGACCTCGACCTGGGCCACTACGAGCGTTTCATTAACGAGAACCTGAGCGAGGACTCCAACTTTACGTCGGGGCTTATCTACCACGACCTCATCGAGCGCGAGCGGCGGGGAGACTTTTTGGGCGGGACCGTGCAGGTGATACCGCACGTGACCAACGAGATCAAAGAGAGGTTTCGCCGCATAGAGGAGGCCAGCGGCGCGGATGTGGTCATAACCGAGCTGGGCGGGACGATCGGCGACATAGAGGGCCAGCCCTTCGTGGAGGCCGTTCGGCAATTCAGAAACGAGAAGGGCCCGGGCGCATGCTGCTTGATCCACGTGAGTCTGGTGCCTTACATCGCCGCCGCCCACGAGATAAAGACCAAGCCAACGCAGCATTCGGTAAAGGAGCTGCGCTCCATGGGCCTGCAGCCCGACTTTATCGTATGCCGGTCCGACCACGAGGTGGAGCGTTCCGTGCGCGAGAAGATCGCGAGCTTTTGCGACGTGGCGCCCGACTGCGTGTTCGAGAACTCCGACTGTCCCTCGATCTATGACGTGCCACGACATCTCGCCGACCAGGGCTTTGACGTAAAGGTGTGTCAAAAGCTGGGGCTTGACGTGCGCGAAAGCAACATGAGCAGCTGGTATTCCTTTACCGGCGCGCTGCACGAGGCCGAGACGCTGCGCGACGTCACGCGCATAAAGGTCGTGGGGAAGTACACGTCGCTTCCCGACGCGTATCTGTCGGTGATCGAGGCACTGCACCATTCGGGCGTGTACTACGGTCGTCACGTAGACATCGAGCTGATTGACGGGGACGCCTTGGTCGACAAGGACGTCGCGGAGGTGCTCGGCGGCGCCGACGGCATCCTGGTGCCGGGCGGGTTTGGCCAGCGCGGATTTGAGGGCAAGGTCTTGTCTGCGAAGCACGCGCGTACGAACGGCATACCATATCTGGGCATTTGTCTGGGACTGCAGGTTTCGGTGTGCGAGTTTGCCCGCAATGCGTGCGGGTTGGAGGATGCGATGTCCACCGAGTTCGAACCGGACTGCGCGCATCCCGTGATCGACATAATGCCCGACCAAGAGCATGTGGACGACAAGGGCGGCACCATGCGACTGGGGGCGTATCCGTGCGTGCTGGCGGAAGGGACGCTCGCGCGCGAGGCGTATGGGACGGACCTGGTGCAAGAGCGGCATCGTCACCGGTTTGAGGTGAACAACGACTATCGTTCGACGTTGGCGGACGCGGGGCTGGTGGTGTCTGGCACGAGTCCGGACGGCAAGCTGGTGGAGATGGTGGAGCTGCCCGAGGACGTTCATCCTTGGTACGTGGCTTGCCAGGCACATCCGGAGTTCAAGAGTCGTCCCAACGCTCCCGCGCCGCTGTTTCGCGAGTTCGTGCGGGCGGCCATCGCGCGCCATGAGGGCGTGGGCCGTCACGAGTTGCACGTGGTGGGCGTCTCTGTTATTCCTTACGAGTGAGGCGCTGGAGGTAGCGACGCAAGTGGAACAGGGGACGGGTTAGGTGTACCACTCTGGAACAGGGGACGGGTTAGGTGTTCCAGTCGCTTCGCTGTGTGGTACACCAAACCCGTCCCCTGTTCCACGGCGGAGGGAGGCACATGCAGCTGGAAGATGCGCGCGCGGAATACCTGGCGTATTTGGTTGCGGAGCGTGGAAGCTCGCCCAACACGGTAGACGCGTACGAGCGGGATTTGGGGCGCTACGTGCGGTTTTTGCACGAGCGCGGCGTCGACGATGCCGAGGACGTGGGTCGCGGCGACGTGGAGGCGTTCGTCGCCGAGTTCGCCGAGCTGGACTACGCGGCCTCGTCTGCCGACCGGGCGTTGTCGGCAGTGCGTAGCATGCACGCGTTCCTGCTCGCGGAGGACTTGACGACCCGTAACCCCACTCGTGACGTACCCGCGCCAAAGCAGCCTGCGCGACTGCCGCACGTGCTGTCCATCGAGCAAGCGCGCGCCCTTTTGGAGCAGCCGTTCGCGCCGACCGCAGCGGCCCAACGCGACCGTACCATATTGGAGGTGTTGTATGGATGCGGGCTGCGCGTTTCGGAGCTTTGCGGGCTTGACCTGCGGTTTGTTATGGCAGACGAGGGCCTTGTCCGCGTGCTGGGCAAGGGGTCCAAGGAGCGTGTGGTGCCGTTGCTCGGGGCGGCTGCGTCTGCGCTCGAGGAGTACGTGCGCGTGTGGCGGCCGCAACTCGCGCGTGTGGGGAGGCCCGAGGACGCGGTGTTTCTCAACCGTCGCGGTGGGAGGCTGTCGCGGCAGACGGTGCATGCCGTGTGCGAGCGATATGGTCGCCTGGTGGGAATCGAGGGCCTGCACCCGCATACGCTGCGCCATTCGTACGCGACGCACCTCGTGGAGGGTGGTGCTGATCTGCGCGTGGTGCAGGAGCTGCTCGGCCACGCCAACATCGCCACGACGCAGATCTACTCCAACATCGACCGTACGCACGTGAGGTGGGAGTACCTTAACGCGCATCCCCGCGCGAAGGCATGAGCAAGTGGCCGATTGGGGCTAGGCCCCTTTCGGCCAAAACGCAGGCGCGCGGGGGCGTGAATAATGAGTCCGTACGAAGGAGGAGAGGCCATGCGCATGGACGGCAACATTACGCGGCGCGGGTTTATCGGTGGGGCTGCGGCGATGCTCGCGGGGTGCGCCTTGGCAGATAAGACCGGTAAGCAGGATGCTGCGCAGGATTCGAGGCCACAAGCTGGGCCGGACCAAGGGCAGCTCACCACCACGTTCTTTGCCTTCGACACGGTCGTGACGCTGACGGCCTCGTGCTCCCAAAGGACGCTCGATGCGCTTGCCGCTCGCTGCGAATACTTCGAGTCGATCTTCTCTCGTACGATGGAGACGAGCGATGTCGGGCGCATCAATGCGGCGGTCGGCAGGCCGGTCGAGGTCGCGCCAGAGACGGCCGACATTATCGAGAAGGCCTTGCGCTACTGCGAGGAGTCGGACGGTCGGTTCGACATCACCATAGGCGCGGTGTCGTCGCTGTGGGACTTCAAGGAGGGCGTGGTGCCGCAGGCCGATGCCATCGCGCGGGCGGTCAGGCATGTCGGCTACGCAAACGTGCGGGTAGACGGCACCACGGTTACGCTTGCGGATCCCGATGCCAAGCTCGATTTGGGCGGCATCGCCAAGGGATACATCGCGGACGACCTGTGTCGCATGCTGGTGGAGGCGGGCTGCTCCAGCGGCGTGGTCAACTTGGGGGGCAACGTCAAGACCGTGGGCACGAAGCCGGATGGCAGCGAGTGGCACGTGGGCATCCAGGACCCCAACGACGTGAGCGGCTCGGTGGTCGCGGCGGTGTATTCGCGGGACACGTCGGTGGTGACGAGCGGCTTGTACGAGCGTCAGTTCGAAAAGGACGGCGAGCGATACTGGCACATCCTTGACCCGAAGACAGGCTATCCCGTCAAAACCGACCTGGTGAGCGCGACCGTCGTTTCGGCGGCGTCAATCGATGGCGACGGGTACACCAAGCCGCTGTTTATGATGGGCCACGACGAGGCGCTGGCGTGGATCAACGACAAGGACGGCATCGAAGGCCTGGTCGTGGACGTTGACGGCGTCATTACTCAGTCAAACGGCTGTGGCGCGGAGGTCATTTAGGCGCATGGGGCCGAAACGCTTAGGTAAAGCCGCGCTATTATCTGGGGGAACGCGGTCGTCCAGAGCTCGCGGCTCAGCAGCTTGCCGCGAAGGAGCTCGGAATGGTCGCCCAGCGTGGAGGCGAGCACGGGCACGAACTCAAGAGAAGTCCTAAGCGCGAGGACAAAACCATCCGTGCGAAGACCCAGACGTCTGAGTGGCCCCATAAACCAGTCTATGGCCTTGACCAGGTCTTCTGTGCTCGCAAGATGCATGACCGCAAGGCTTGCTGCCGTGAGGGCCAGGAGCCGTGCGCACATAGCAAAGGTGGCGTCGAGCGCTTCCCGCGCAATGATCGCGGGGCCGATCGTGGCAACGACCGTTCCCTGTTGGGTATTGATCACCTGCGCCAAAAAGGTGATCACAAGGATAAAGACGAGCGGGCGCAGGGCAAGCATGACGTTGCGAGGCCGTACGCGACCTGCGACGCAGGCGACAAAGGCGCATGCGCTGGCAGCCGCGAGCGCTGGCAGCCGTGTCGCGCGCAGCGTAAGCACGCAAAAGATCGCAAAGACGACAAGCACGACACGGGCGTCGGGTCCCGTGGATTGTGGCGAAGGATTGCGTTGCGGCGGGGGAGAGGGGCCGGTTGCGGGAGCTGCCTGGGCATCGGTGGGCGGCGTGGCCATGGCGAGCTCTTCTCCGCTTTTGAGCAGTGCCAGGGTCCGATAGGCCACGATGCCGCATAGGGCACCGGTTGCGCATCCCGCGACTTCGAGCAGGGGGGCACCGTACCACACCAGGGGCGTGCCAAGGAGCAGCATGGCTACCAGGAGTTGGCCCAGTTCGTGGGCAAGCCCGCCTGCGACCGATACCATGACCAGCTGCATCGTGGGCAGCTGCGCGAGCGGCGC
>JAGCBF010000330.1 GCA_017652285.1 Atopobiaceae bacterium | reverse complement strand
GAGTGGCGGGTGCCTGCTCGCGTTTTCGGACGGGGAGGGGTGACGGACTCTCGCGAGAGTGCCATGAGCCCCGGCGATGAGAGCGTCAGATTCGAGCACACGATTTTCAATGCTGTTCCCGCCCGAGAACGAACGCGGGGCCTACAGCCTGATGAGTCCCGCCGAGACATGAACGATATTCTACACCAAGGCCACCGTAACACGCGCGCGCGGACGAGTGCCGCCGGTGTGGTACGACGACGGCGCCAACGGCAAGTCCTGCTTCCATGACCGGGTCGTCTTCTGCGGTGACGCGCGGGGCTCGAAAGTGCAGATAAACACGTGAAAACGCGAACTCCGAATCCGCCACTGTACAGCACGGAAGGCCAGGACGAGGTGCCTGTCCTACGAGCGGCTGGCCGGACTGCGCGAGATCGTGGTCGACTCCAACCGTTGTCCCTTGCCTCTCTCTGAGTTCACGATAAAGAGTACGAGAGGGATGGGAAGGGCACCTGGATCGAGGACGTGCCACGTGGTTGAATTGTTCTCGCTACTTGCTCCTCCAAGGCCGGTGGCGTAACACATACTCATCGTGCTTGCGGATCTTCTTGACGGCGGAGGCTACGGAGATTGAGCGGCACTGATGGTGGTACCTCTTCTGACCTCTGGGCATATGTGCCGTGACTATCCACCCGTCCTCAACGCGAAGGCGCCAGGTGTCTCCGGTGTTCTTGGATTTGACGACGGCGTAGTTGCCCTGCTCCGCGACGAGCTTGAAGTAAGATGCGTGCAACGGTGTTCTTTCAGTAACAGTGAACATTGGGAGTCCTTCCACGTGCCCCTTCGGGCGGCTTTCGTGGCGGACCCCTGCATCTTGCATTCCCTGGTGGGGAATAGCTCGTATTCCCCCGTATGTTTGGGACCCACAGGGTCGGGAGTGATTTCCGTGCTTCCCTGCGACTGGGGCCGGCGGGAGGAGAGGTTTTGATTCTCTTTGTCTCTCGCGCTCTGGTGTCGAGTACCAATCGTACGCGACCTTGAGACCAGCTTACCACTTTTCGCCCCGTTGTGACTGGAACGACTGACAGCATGCACGGAGTCGAGGTTATCGTCATCCTCACCGGCTGCAGCATCTCTCGACATGTTCGCCAGCCATAGGCACGGTTTCGTCCCCTCATTGATGGCGTGGTGTTGGTGCTCCGGCACTCATTTAGAATGTTCGTATATGTTGCCAAACGAACGGATTCGATATGAGTGTTTCATCAAAGAAGGCTATCCAGGCGCTCGTAAAGATCTGGGTGGGCCGTGGTGACGGGAGCGGGACAGCACGACCTTCTGGACTGACTTTCTCATCCGCTGCCTAGGGGTCGTCCCCGAGACGACATACTTACTGGTCAAGCGGATGCATGGATTAGAATTGTCAGGGTCGACCTATTGACGAACGAGGTGCTCCATGATGTTTCGGCAAACAAACCGTACTGCCATACTCGCGGCATTGCTGATCTTGGTTTTGAACTGCCTTGCGATTGGCTTGGCGCCAGCCTATGCGGAATCAGAGAGTAGTGCCACCGAGAGCACGTATGAGCTCGACGCTGGCAGCGATCAATCGAGCGAGGCTTTCACATTGGGCGAGGCTGGAGGTTACCTATCTGGTGAGTTAGCGTCAACCCATTCCGTGTATCTCGAGCGGCGCTTCACCGAACCGCGGGGACATGGATTCGCGGCTGAGGAGGCGAACAACTTCATCGACCGTCTCAAGGGCTTCGATGCCGAGATCGTAGGCTACGACAACGTTAAGAACGGTCCCGACAGAAAGATAGTGAACCGCGACGGTTCTGTCACTTGGGTCCAGGACAAGTACTACAAGAGCGTCGACGGAAGTGTGAACGCTGCCTTCGAGGACGGCGAATACCGCTACATGAAGAACGGGAAGCCGATGCAGCTCGAAGTACCCGCGGACCAGTACGATGACGCCGTCAAACTCATGCGGGAGAAGATTGAGGAGGGACACGTCCCGGGGGTGGCAGACCCGGCGGAGGCTGAAAACCTGGTGCGGAAGGGCAACCTGACTTACCAGCAGGCCGTCAACCTCACCAAGGTCGGGAACCTGACCTCTCTTAGGTATGATGCTGCCAACGGCGTCGTCATTGCGGCGCCTGTTGCGGGAATCACTTTCGCCATCGATTTCCTGGTATGTACGAACAACGGGATGTCGGCCAGGGATGCCGCCGAAGAGTCTGCCAAAAGTGCGATGCTGAGCGGTTCTGCCGTGTTCGCAGGCCATATGCTATCGAGCCAGCTCATGAAGACGGGACTCGCTGACGCCATGGCGCCGGCTGCGGAGAGCGTAACGGAGTGGCTTGGCGACGATGCCTGCAGGGCGATCATCAAGGCAGCGGGCGGCGAGACCGCAAACCTCACGTCCTCACAGCTTGCCAAGCAAGCAGGAAGGTTGCTCAACAGCAAGCTCATCTTCAACGCCGGGATAGTTGCGGTAATGAGCATTCCCGATGCCGTGGACCTGTACCAAGGGCGCATGTCGCAAGGGCAGTTCGTGAAGAACCTCGCAATCGTCGTTATCGGCATGGCGGGAACCGAGGTCGGCGCGGTTGCTGGCGGCGCTGTTGGCACGCACCTTGCTCCGGGAATCGGAACCAAGGCGGGCATGGTTCTCGGGGGAATCTTGGGGGGCTTTCTGGGTACGACCGTTGCGGACCTGATTGGCGACAAGGTGTTCAAGGACGACGCCGACGCTATGTACGAGATCGTCTCGGACAAGTTCTCGGAGTACTGCTTCGAGTACGTAGCTAGCGAGAAAGAGGCAGGCGAGCTTGCCAATGAGCTCAACGGTAAGCTGAGCGAAGGTAGCCTCAAGGACATGTTTGCCGCAGAGGACCGCGACGCCTATGCGGATAACCTCATAAAGCCGATGTTCGAGGACATGGCAAAGGACAGAGCGTTCAAGAACTTCCCCGAGACCGAGTACGAAGTTCGTACCGCAATGCTTGGCGGACTAGAGGGCATCGTCTACATCCACTGATTGGAGCGGCAATGAAGAACGATCGGCTAGAGCAGAAGCTCACTGCCTTCTTTGACGGTGAGAAGGCGACCGTGACGCAGATGCGAATTGAGCGAGGCACCACGATGCTTGACCAGATTCGGGATGCCATGCTCGACATCGGCACGATTCTCGAGGAGGACCTTGACCGGGGCATCTACGTGACGCGTGTTACTGGAGGGTACAGAAGCGCGTACGGACCCATCATTGCGGCCACTCCCAGCGACGACGGCGTGGACGTCAGTGGCATCGTTGTGCGGGGCAAGAAGAAGCCGGTACTCGAGGCGATGGCGGCCTTTGAGGATGCGCTTAACGGCAATCCCCCAAAGCCAAGACGAAGGCACTTTGGGCTGAAGCTCTTCCTGCTCCTCACTATGGTTGCGATTTCTGCCATAGCGTTCACTTGCAACTATCTGTTTCCTCGGTTCATCATCCCAGCCCAGGCGGCGACGGTCGAGTACAACGATGCTGTAGAGGAGTTCAATTCCATCGTGCCAAGGTACAACAGAGCTGCGGCAGGTGTCGACGTGGGAAATCTGAGGGGCTTCGTGCAGGAGGCGCAAGGGCTGAGCATCCAGGGCACGGACTATGTCAGCATCTGCAAGGCGATCATCGGCGGCAACAGAGCTGAGAAGATACGGGGGGACACCGACATAATACGTGAAATGGCGAAGAAGCTCGAGGACGAGATTCCGGTTCTGGATGCGATAAGGAACCCTTCCGAAGAGTGGGTCAAGTCAAAGCTCAAAGAAGTAGATGGCATAGACCTGACCCAGGCCGTAACCCTCAGCAACGACCCGAATGGGATGCTGGGCAAAGAAGGGGGCTACACATCCTGCACGTACTTCACTACGGGATACCTTGGCAAGGATGTCGTCAAGGGGGCGACACCAGTGCAGAAAGGTGTCGACGGGGGCGGAGCCATCGAAGTCTACCAGACACTTGAAGAAGCACGGGCCAGGTGCGAGTACCTCTCCGGCTTTGACGGGACGGTCCTCTACTCAGGGTCGTACGCCCTTGTGGGGACGATGGTTATCCGGACGTCATGCTTGCTTGATGACGATGCTCAGTACGTCCTTACCGGCGACATCGTCAATGTCATGATTGACGGTTAGGAACGGGACGTAAGATGTCGGGAGGCGCAGAGAAAGTCGATTTCAGGCGTGACGAGGAGACGCGACACCTTGCACCGTATCGGGGCGGCGAGTTTGTCGGGACGGCCAACTGTATGGGCGATGTTCCAAGTTCTGGTAATCTCGAGCGCGTGCGCTCTATCGTCAAGGACATCTACCGAGCTGTTTCAGAACTCGAGGGTCTTTATCCCGGTAGGCGCTTTACGCCCGACAGCCACATGGTCGGAAGCTTGGGCGAGGTCGTTGCGGCAGAGCGGTACTGCCTGAACTTGATCGAGCCGTCGCATCCAGTGTACGACGCCTATGATCACGGAGGACGACTCGTGCAGATTAAGACGACCCAAGGCAACAAGGTAGGCATCAGCGAGAAGCTTGAGGACCGTATCGACGAATCTGGCTACTGAGCCGTTAATCTCACTTTGTGAACAACTGAGGCGATGCCCACACCGATACTGGTGCGGGCATCGGTCTTTCGGCTCGAAAAAAACGGGCTTTTATTTTCATGCCCTTCTACCTGCGCGTTTGGGGGGCGTTTATTCTGCCGGTGGGAAAACGTGACCGAAAAACTGCCCACTATCGCAAATACCTTGCCATTTCGCGCCTCGTTTTTGATGGTGCGCCGCCTTGGCAGGCGCGTCCAACCGTTCGCGCGGCAAGCCATGGCGCGAGTAGCAGCCCAGCCCGTACCCGCAGGGGGTTGCCGCCCACGCTATGAGCACAACGGCCCTTTCGGCGTTCTTCGGAATCGTGTGCGCCCCCCGCAAGAGACGCCTTCGAGCACTCGGAGGGCGTTCCCCGCGCAAACTCAGCCAAGCAGTCCGTGAAGAACCGCTCCCAGCTGAAGAGCTCCTCCCGGTATGCCTCGTCCACGCTGAAGGGCAGCGCGTGGAGGGCCTCGCGCGAGAAGATGACGTAGATGGCCCTCCGGCATGCCGCCAAACCATATGGCGAGAATGGCAATCTCCCAATTCCTCGCCGACAGGACCGCGCCGCCGCGTCGAGCCGGCCTTACGCGCGGGGCGAGCGCCGACCCCGAGCAGCGTGCGGAAGTCGAAGGCGCGGGCCTCCGACCTCGTGCTTCCTGTACGACCGCCGGATTAGAAAGCCGCCTCACAACCCGACCGATACCGCCAGGCCGAGCCACGACGCGCAGTAAGCATCGCTTAGTTTGACCCACATCAAGCAACTGTAGTCAAAACATGGTGCGCAGCCCGCTGCGACTTGCGGACGTCTGCGCCGATAGGTACCGGTAATGCTGCGGAAGCCGTGCGCCGGTGTTACGCACTTGTCGCCGACCCCGAAAGTGCGTAACTTTTTCCGACGCAAAAACTCCACGTGCGTTACGCCGAGTTCGGTGAGGTAGTCGGGCAGCAAGTCGGCAAGCTCGTCGTAGGTGTACCAGTCCGTTGGGTCGTCGGAGGGCTCGTCTCCCGATCGCTTGCGCCAGCTTCCTAGGTGCAGCTCGTAGATGCTCATCGGTTGGTCGTGGCAGTCTGTGCGCAACGCCATCCAATCGTCGTCGTGCCACTCATAACGAAGGTCCGCCACGACGCTTCGGTGAGCTGGGCGCAGCTCGGAGCAGTAGGCGTAGGGATCGGCATGGTCGACGAGTGGGCTGCGCGCGGCTCCGTCGAGAGTCCGGAGGAGGTGGCTGCCGCACTGCTGCCAGAGCCATGAGGCACCACCCTTAACGTCGTGCTAAAGTCAAACAGGTCCAAACCCCTGTTGACATTTTTGGGGCCGTGGCCGAATCGTCTTCGAACCACGGCCCCGTGTGCCGATTACTTTTGGGCAAACGCCTTGCCGTACGTTTGCGTTATGCCCTTGTAGGTCGTGGCGGGAGCGGCTGCGCCCTTCTTTACCAGCACGATCTGGATGGCTTCCAAACGATAGCTCATACCGGCAGTACCAGCCTTCGCGCCGTTCTTTGTCCAGCCCATCCAGCCGTAGTGCTGCGCATGCACACGATAATACACGTCGTACTTCTTGGCCATCTTGCCAAAGAGCCGTACCTGTATTGCCTCCAGGCGCTTGGAGGAGCCGGTGGTGCCGGTGTTTGCGCCGTCACGAACCCAATTTTCCTCCCAGCCGAGGGTCTGGACGTGGCTGCGATACTCGATGCTGCCAGACACGTCCGCATTGTTCAGGGAGATTCGCAGCGCCTCCATGCGCAGTGCCTGCCCAGCGGTGCCAGCCATCTTTCCGTTGCCCGTGGTCCTGAGCCATCCCAGCTTTTGCACATGAGTGGCCACCGAGACGCTTGGCATGGGGGCGATCCTTACCTTTACCACATCGGGCGCGTAGAAGTCGTCGTGCGTCTGGTCACCAACATACATAACGCGCACGACGTAGGTACCGGCCTTCTTTCCGCGCGGTATCTTGGCGCTCCAGGTCTTTCCGTTGTCGATGCTGTACTTCACCTTGGTGTAGGCAGAGGGAATCTTGCTCGGCGGCGTTACGAGCTCCTGCTGTGTGCCGTCGGCGACGAGTCCCTTGCGCGCCTTGGGCATGGGAATGGTGGGCAGTGGCGCAACCGACCCGTCTATGGTAAAGCTCGCCTTTGCAACGCCGCCCAGGTAGTTGTCGGTCGGCGCTATGGTAGCCCGCACCACGTAGTCGCCGGCGGCCGTGGGTACCTTGGAACTGAACTTCTTGCTTCCCTTGCTGGCATAGGCAAACGTTACCGCCCCGCCGCCGAGGTTGCCCTTTACCGTGGGCTTATTCGCCTTTTGGCCAACCGCCCAACCCTTGATGGTGACCTTGGGCTTGATGGTCGCCTTGGCAATCGTTACCTCCACGCTGTTGACGCCGGAACTGGTGCGGCCGTTGCGGCAAAGCGCCTTGTAGTACACGGTGTAGGTGCCGGCGTTCGTGCCGGTGGGAATCTGCTCGTCGAAGCTCTTGCCGTCAAGGCTGTAGACCATGGTGCCGCATGGAGACTGGCCGGGGGTCACAAGTTCCTGTGCGGATCCGCTGTACGTAAGCTCCATTGCCTTCGGTGCAACGACGTCATCGCAGGTGCAGTTGGCCACCGTGCGGGGATAGAAGTCCTTGCCGCCCCCTTCTTCCTTGCCTTTCGTGCCAGGCTCGTACGTCTTGCCTGTGGCGTCGTGCAGCTTGCCGAGCTCGAAGTACAGCGACTGCGGGTCGGTTGACAAGCTCGTGTAGTTCGACGTCAGCTGCAGTTCCGGCCTGTCGGAAAGCGTGGTGTTCCAAATGTCCACCGACCCCGTCGCACAGTTCTTCGCAAAGAGGCCATAGACGTTGTTTTGGGGGTTGGCCAAATACTTTTGCAGGTTTGCCAGCTCGTCTGCCGTTATCTCCACGGTGTAGAAGTTGTTGGGCATCTGGGAGTCGTCGCGCCTAAACTGGTTGTACATTTCGCGATTGATGTCCAAGCCGCCTTCGGAATGGGAGTCTGCGGGACTTTGACCCGTTGCCGACGTGACTGCGTGCATCTCCATGAGGGTGGCCACCAGGCTGTCAAACGCCATGGGCCCGTTATCGATCTCGCCATTGTCCAAATAGGCGCGCATCTGTGCAATGAGCGCCTGGGTGGCTGGGCTCGTGGATATCGTGCTGTTCTCCAATGCCCGAAGGATGGTGACGAGGTTGGACCCGTCGTATCCATAGTTCGACAACGTTATGCTCTCGCCACACCCAAGCGAAACCGTTTGCGGGTCGGACTCGGCGCCTTGGCTCAGTTCCTCAAAGTACGACTCGCGGTCCTGCAGCCCCAGCTCGTCGTCGTTGTAGAGCGCGGGGTCAGACGGATAGTTCTGCGGATTGTCGCGGTAGTCGGCCATCAGCGCCATGTATGCGTCGGTAGGCCTGTAGTAGTGATAATAGCTCACGTCCAGGTCCAGGCACTTGTAGGTGGTAAACGTAATGGCTGCATGGGAGACGAGCTGAGCCTGTACTATTGGCCTGGCGGAAATCGTAAGCCGTCCCACGACCTTTGCGCCTTGGTAGTTGCCCACGACGACCTTGGTATCGGCAAACACGCTCCTGTTGCTCGACCCGGCATACGCTGTTACGATGACGGCCTTGCCATCTGCGGGGACGTCGCCCGTAATGGTGATCTTTCCCGTCTCGTCTACTGCCACCAGCGAATCGGACGACTCAAAGCGAATGCTCTTGTCATATACCGGCAAAAGGCTCGCCAGACCTGCGTAGCTTACCGATGCGTCGATTTGGAAGGTGTCGTCTTTCGAGCCAATCCTTACGACGTTCGGCATGCCCTTGATGGCCGCCTTCCTAAAGGTCACCGCGATGTGCGTGTTTTCGGTTGCGGTTATGGCTTGTCCGGCCGCGACCACCTCGCCGTTGCTCTTGACTTCCGATACGACGGTGCCGTCGGTCTGTATGGGCACGACCGAAAGGACCGCACCCTTGTTGACGAGGTATCCCGAGGTGGGAATCAGCGTCGTCTTGTCGCCGTCTTGCGCCATGATCTTGAAGTCGCCCTCGTCATAGGTGACCAGCACCATGTTGGCGGTGTTCTCGCACACCTCGACGGTAAAGGGCACGCCGATGTGTGCGTTGCCGTTTGCGCCGGCCCACACGACGGCCGTGCCCGGCTGGGTGGCGACGAGCGTCTTGCCGTCGGCGTCCGCCAGGTCCAGGGCTCCGTCGTCGTTGGACACCACGCGCCAGCCTATGTTGTTCGACCCGACGCCCTGCTTGCCCACCACAAGCTCCGCGTAGTCGGTCACGTCGAGCACGTCGCCCGCCGAAACCTGCACCACGTTGCCCCGCTTTGCGTTTACGACGGCCTGCTGGTACGAGACGCGCAGCTTGGCGTACTTCTTGGGCATGCTTACGGCATAGGCGCCCTCGGCCGTGTTAAAGTGGTCCGCGTCCATGATGGAGGCGCCGTTGAGCGTGATGTCGGCAAGCACGCAGTCCATCTCGTCGTCGGCCACCGCTGCCTTTACGTAGATGGTCGTGCCGCTTGCAAGCTCCTCCCTGGCTCCAAGGGGCACCACGACGTCGCCGTCCTTGGTGTAGACCTCCGTGGTGGCCTTTGCCTCGCTTGCGTTGTCGATGGTCGTCTTTATCACGTTGAGCACGTCTGCGTTGCTTCCCGCCACCTTGTAGGTAACCGGCAGGGCGTCCGCGTGGAAGTAGACCCAGCCGTCGGCATGCTCGCTGGGCAAGGCGTTGCCGTCCGCATCCGTTACGCAGCAGTCCTCGCCGTCCTGGAGGGTGGGTGCCTGTGCCGCAAACCATATGCCGTCTTTGAGCGGCGTGCTGTGGTCCAAGGACACGACCGTGCCGTCTATATCAAAATTAACCTTGGTTATGGTCGTCGCATCGCCCTGCGCCTGGGCTTCGACGCTTACCTGGGCGTG
>JAGCBF010000329.1 GCA_017652285.1 Atopobiaceae bacterium | reverse complement strand
GCGATCTTGCCGTCCGCCCCCCCGGACGCGAGCACGCATGCACTTGCGACGCCCAGCTGGTCGCGAATGGTGTCCCAGGCGCCGCGCAGCTCCTTGCCGCTTACGCCATCCAGACGCGCGGCGACGAACTTGTAGTCGCCAAGGTCTATGGCAGACGACACGGCGTCTGCGATCTTGTTGGAGGAACCGCCCGTGAGCGCTGCCTTGAGCTTCTTTTCCACCTCGCGCAGCTCGCGTTGCAGCTGCTCCAGGCGCGATGCGATGTCGGCAGGACGGCACTTCAGCGCCGCGGCGACCTCGTCCATCCTTGCCAGACGCTCGTCGACGTAATTGATCGCGCCGGCAGACGTCATCGCCTCTATGCGGCGCGCGTTTGCGCCCACCGACCCTTCGCTCACGATCTTGAACAGGCCAAGTTCCGCCGTGTTACGCGCATGCGTGCCACCGCAGAGCTCGCGCGAAAACGGCGTGGCCTCGGGATCGTCGGTACCCGTGGACACGACGCGCACCACGTCGCCGTACTTCTCGCCAAACAGCGCGACGGCACCCGATGCCTTTGCCTCCTCGATGCCCATCACCTTGGTCACGATGGGCTCGGCATCAAATATCTTTGCGTTTACCAGGCCCTCGATGCGCTCCAGCTCGTCTTTGGTGAGCGCCTCGAAATGCGTGAAGTCAAAACGCAGGCGTTCCGGCGCCACAAGCGACCCCGCCTGGCTCACATGCTCTCCCAGCACTTGCTTGAGCGCGGCGTCGAGCAGGTGCGTCGCCGTGTGGTTGCGGCGGATCAGCTCGCGCCGACCCACGTCGATGCGCGCATCCACCACGTCGCCCACGCGAAGCGTTCCGTCCTCGACCGTCCCCACATGGCCGTACAAATCGCCCTCGTGGTGCTTGGTGTCCGTTACGGTCACGGTGACGTCCTTGGCATCCAAGGTGCCGGTGTCTCCCACCTGGCCGCCCATTTCGGCGTAGAACGGGGTGCGGTCGAGCACGACCTCCACCTCGTCACCCGCCTCCGCCATGCCCACGGACTCGCCCGCGCGCACGATGGCAAGTACCTTGGCGTCCTTGACCTCGCTGTCGTCGTATCCGCAGAACTCGGTTGCCGCAAGCTCGTCCGAAAGCGCCGTCCACGCGTTGTTGAACTTTCCCCAGGCGTCGCGGTTGGCAGCCGCCCGCGCGCGCTCGCGCTGGTCGGCCATGGCCGCGTCGAAGGCGTCCATGGCGATGGCGTGACCGCGCGCCTCACAGATCTCGCGCGTGAGGTCGATGGGGAATCCGTAGGTGTCGTGCAGGGTAAAGGCGACCTCTCCCGAAAGCTCCGCGCCTTCTTCCAGCGACTCGAGCTCTGTGTTCAGCAACGCCTCACCCTTGTCGAGCGTGCCGTTAAAGCGCTCTTCCTCCGCAGAGATGATTCCGTCGATAAGCGCCGCGTTCTCTACCAGCGCGGGATACACGTCTCCCATGATGGAGCGAACCTCAGCCGCATATTGGGTGAGGAAGGCCCCGTCGATGCCAAGCAGACGTCCGTGATAGACGGCACGACGCAGCAGACGTCGAAGAATGTAGCCACGGCCCTCGTTGGACGGCAGGATGCCGTCGCCAATCATAAAGGTCACGGCGCGCGAGTGGTCGGCGATGATGCGAAGCGAGCGGTCCGCCCCGGTCGGGGTGCCGCCGTACGTCTTTCCGCTCAGGCGCTCGCCCACGCCCAGCAGGCTGCGCAGCACGTCGCCCTCGTAGTTGGAATGCTGGCCCTGCATGATGGCGGCAATTCTCTCCAGGCCCATGCCCGTATCGATGTTTTTGTGCGGAAGGTCCGGCATGGAACCGTCCTCCTGGCGGTCGTACTGCGTAAACACCAGGTTCCAAAACTCAAGATAGCGATCGCAGTCGCAGCCCGGCGCGCAGGTGGGCTCGCCGCAGCCAAACTCCTCGCCCTGGTCGAAGTATATTTCGGAGCAGGGGCCACAGGGACCAGTGGGGCCAGCCGCCCAAAAGTTGTCCTCTTCTCCCAAACGCGTGATGTGGCTGGGGTCGGCACCATACTTCTGCCACAGCTCTATGGACTCGTCGTCGTCCCGAAACACCGTAAAGTACAGCCGGTCCATGGGCAGCCCCAGATGCTCGGGTTTGGTGCAGAACTCGATCGCGGCCTCGATCGCCTGCTCTTTGGTAAAGCCGCCAAAGGCGAAGTTGCCCAGCATCTCGAAGAACGAAAGGTGACGGGAGTCGCCGATGTTGTCGATGTCATTGGTGCGCAGGCACTTTTGACACGAGCAGGCACCAACCTCGTGCATGGTCTTTAGGCCCTGATAGTACTCCTTGAACTGGTTCATGCCAGCGTTTGCGAGCAGCAGCGACGGATCTTCTGGAATAAGCGACGAGGAAGGGTAGCGCTTGCACCCCTTGCTCTGGAAGAACTCCAAGAAGTCCTCGCGAATCTGCGCCGTGGTCATGTACTTGATCTTGGTGCTCATGGCTCACCTCGTGTTTCATAAAACGGTAGAGTTGCAATACTATAGCAGATGCATCAAGCCATGCACCCATGCCACAAAAATGGCCGAAAGGGGCCTCGCCCCAATCGGCCAACTCGGGCTGCCGTTGCGGGCGGCCTATTCGAAGCTTCCCGTCGGGTCGATCCTGTCATGTATGCGCGCAAGCGTCCGACGCAGCAACCTCGATACCTGCACTTGTGATATGCCGAGCTTGTCTGCGATCTCGGACTGCGTGAGCCCGTCTTCGAAGCGCATGCGGATGATGTCTTTCTCGCGACTAGAGAAGTCCTGGATGACGCCTTCGAGCAACATGCGGTCATCGGAGGCGTTGAGGTCGTCGTCCTCGGTGGCGTATTGGTCGAGGATGGAGGGGGCCTCATCGTCGTCTCCCCCTCCTTCGAGCGGCACGGATGAGTAGGCGCTCGAGGACTCCATGGCCTCCAGGACCTCGTCCACACTCGTGCCTACGCACTCGGCTATCTCGGCCACCGAGGGTGAGCGATGCAGCTCCGTCGTGAGTTCGTCCGTCACTTGGGAAACCTTGGTGGACAGTTCCTGAAGCCTTCGCGGCACGCGAACCGACCAGCCCTTGTCCCTAAAGTGGCGTTTGATTTCGCCCATGATGGTAGGCGTCGCGTAGGTCGTGAATTCCAGCCCTCGCGATGGGTCAAAGCGGTCGATGGCCTTGATGAGGCCGATCGTGCCCACCTGTACCAAGTCTTCTAGCTGTTCGCCGCGATTGAGGAACTTTGAGGCCAAGTAGCGCACCAGGTTAAGGTGATTCACCACCAGTTGGTTGCGCGCATCCTCATCGCCCTCGTCCATATACCTACGAAAGAGCTCGCGCGTTATGTTTTTGTCCCAAGCGTTCTTTCCACGAGGTATACGGTGGCGCGGCGACGTTACAGTTGCTGCGCTATGCGTCATGAACGACTCCTACCAGTTTGGTCACACGAAGCTCCGAGCGATCGTCTGCGACTTCGTATGAATCGCTTACGGCAGAGAGAAGCAGCTCGGCCAGACTGATCTGCTCGGATAGCGCCTCGTCTTCTGCCGGAACAACGCCTCCCAAAGAAAACGACATGTCAAGGGACTCCGTCGTAACGCTAAAGGTCATGTCGCACGACTCGGGCTGGGTGGCGCAGGCGTACACAAACGCCTCCTCCGCAGCCATACGTGCATCTTCTACCTCGTCCACGCTCATGGAACAGAGCACGGCCAGGTTTGCGGCCATCATGCGTACGGAACGCGCATACGACGGTTCGGCGGGCACGCTTAGACGAATGATCGATTCTGCCATGGCTACCTACTCACCCTTGGACTCGGAGCCGTAGGTAAAGTATGACTTCGGCTCGCTCGTCTCCTGCTCGGGCTCTGCGACCTGAACGCTTGCCTCGTCGACAACCTCGATGCTCGCATGGCTTTGGCCGGTCTTCTCTGCAAGCTTCTTGCGGCGCCTGGACTTGCCGCCGCCCGTAAACTTGCCGACGACGCCGGCGACACCGCTGACCGCGCTGTTGGCGGCTTTGGATACCGTGGAGGTCACGTTTGTCGCCGTGTCCGTAACAGACGACACGTCCACCAAGATGTCATTTACCGAGGCAAGGTCGACGGTCACGACGTCAACCGCCGTAGTCGCCTTCTCGAGCAGAGGCTCGACCTGCTTTACGGCAGGCTCGAGGTCGGTCACCATGCCGTCCACCTTTACTATGATGGGCTGTAGCTGCTCGATCGTATCGTTTGCAGAGGTCGTGATCTCCCCCACTTGCTTCGTGAGCTCGTCAACGGTGTCGCGGGTCTTACGAAACGTAAGGGCCAGCTCCACAACCGCCCAAATGCCCGCCGCAGCCAGCAGGACCAATGCTATGCGTAGGACGTCCATCTTCCACTATGCCTTTCTATAGGTGGACCAATACAGCTTCTATTCTAGCCCAAAGCAGGCGGTATGTCTTGGTGACGATTAAGGTTGAGTTCGCTGCTTTGCAGCTCGATCACGTGCCGTTGCCTCCAGTCTCCATGCCTCCCAGCCCCTGACGCCTGGGACATAGAATGACCCACGCTCCAGCCCGTCGGGCAGATATTGCTGGTCTACCCACCCCGTGGGGTAGTTATGCGGGTACAGATACGCTCCATACTCTTCCGAACCCGGTCGATGCCGGTCGCGCAGATGGTTGGGGACCTCCCTACGCGGGCCCGAGCGAACCTCGGCCAATGCGGCGTCTATACCAGCCTCCGCCGCATTGCTCTTTGGTGCCAGGCACATATATATGACTGCTTGCGCGAGGTTGATGCGACACTCCGGATACCCGATGACCTCGGTTGCCTTAAACGCCGCCTCCGCTATGAGCAACGCCTGCGGGTCGGCGTTGCCGATGTCTTCGGACGCCAAGATAAAGATGCGCCGCGCGATGAACTTGGGGTCCTCGCCCGCGTCGATCATGCGCGCAAGCCAATACAGGGCGGCGTCGGGATCGGACCCACGCATCGACTTGATAAAAGCGGAGATAACGTCGTAGTGCATGTCCCCGCTCTTGTCGTAGGGTAGGCCATGGCGTGGGTTTGCCTCGCGCACGTGCTCCAGCGTGATTTGCAGGGGCTGGTCCGCGTGCAGGGCGTCACCGTCGACCGGTGATGCCATTTGGCTGGCGAGCTCAAGAGACGTGAGGGCCGCACGCGCATCCCCGCCCGCCAAGACCACGATCTCTTGCATGGCGCCGTCGTCCAACACGAACATGCCCTTAAGGCCATTCTCGCTCGTGAGCGCCCTGTTGACCACAGTACGGATGGCTTCGTCGTCCAACACCTGCAGCTCCACCACCCGCGAACGCGATATGAGCGCGGAATTGACCTCAAAATACGGGTTCTCCGTGGTGGCGCCTATCAACACGACCGTACGATTTTCCACCGCATGGAGAAGCGCGTCTTGCTGCGAGCGATTGAAGCGGTGAATCTCGTCCACGAACAGGATGGTGCGCCTGCCCGTTGCAAGAAGCCGCGAGTCCGCAGCCTCGATTTCGCGACGCAGGTCCTTGACCGTGCCCGTGATGGCCGAGACCTCGACGAACTCGGAATGCGTCGTATGCGCGATGATGCGCGCAAGCGTGGTCTTGCCCGTTCCGGCAGGACCGTACAGGAGTATGGACGAGAGCGTGTCGTGCTCGATGGCCCTGCGAAGCCATGACCCCGGACCCACGACGTGCTCTTGTCCCACGTAGCCGTCGAGCGTCTGAGGCCGCATGCGTGCCGCAAGCGGCGCGTTTTCGTTGCGCATGCGCTGTTCTATGCCAGAGAATAAGGTATCCATGCGAACAATTGTACCAAATCCGCTATCGTTCGCAACCCCGATCGCTTGTCTTTTTTGACCGTACCTGTTTGAGTCCCTGCGTACGACCCGTTCGGCTCCTTCGGCCCGTCCGACTCCTTCGGTCCGTACACATACTACTGCCCCTACGTCCATATGACTCCCCCGTCCCTACCGCTCCTTTCGGCTAAATCGTTGGTAGACGCGCGAAACGGATAGTGCTAAACTCTGCTCGTTCGCCCCTATAGCTCAGTGGATTAGAGCGTTTGCCTCCGGAGCAAAAGGTCGAGGGTTCGAATCCCCCTGGGGGCACCAGCATTTGCGCAGGTCAGGCAGTCAGTCTGACCTGCTTTTTATTAGACTCTTTTTGATGACGTCGTGCACTTTTGGTCAAAGGAATCCAAAACTGACAATAGCTCTCCACCGACGCTCATGGTCGAAGCTGTCGGGCGGCACTGCTCCGGGGGCCGTTCGCGCCCACCCGGTGCAAGCT
>JAGCBF010000038.1 GCA_017652285.1 Atopobiaceae bacterium | reverse complement strand
GCACGCCGCCCTTCATGGTCTCCTGCACGCCCTTGTCGATGGCGGGAATGAAGCCGCGCGGAATGGCGCCGCCCACGACCTCGTCGATAAGCTCGTAGCCCGCATCCGGGGTGGGCTCGATGCGCAGGATGGGAAGCTTGAGCTCGTGCGATATGGCCACGGCAATGCCGCCCTTTGCCGTGCCGTCAAGCTTGGTGACGATCACGCCGTCCAGGTCCAACGCCTCGTTGAACTCCTTTGCCTGCGAAAGGCCGTTTTGCCCAGTGGTGGCGTCCACGACCAAAACCACCTTTACGGGCATGTTTGAACGCTTGCGCGTGACGCGCACGACCTTGCCAAGCTCGCTCATGAGGTCGGCCGAGGTGTGCAGGCGGCCGGCCGTGTCGATGAGCACCAGCTGCGCACCGGACTTCTCTGCACGCTCGAGCACCTCGAAGCACACGCTCGCGGGGTCGGCCCCGCGCTCGCGCGTCACCATCTCGATGCCCGAGCGCTGTGCCCAGACCTCGAGCTGCTCGATGGCGGCGGCGCGGAAGGTGTCTGCGCCGCCAATGAGGCACTTCGTCCCCTGATCGTGCGCGACCTTGGCGAGCTTGCCTACCGTGGTGGTCTTTCCTGCCCCGTTGATGCCGACAAACAGCACGCAGGACGGCAGGTAGTCAAACGGGTCCCACATGCGCGGGGCGAACTCCCCCGCTATGCGCTTCGCCAGCGCCTCGCGGATCTGGTCGGCGCGCGTCAAGTTCTCGCGGGCTGCCTGCTCGCGCAGGTCGTCCGTTATCTGGAACGCGACCTCGGCACCCATGTCACCCATTACCAGGGTGTCCTCCAGGTCCTCCCAAAAGGTCTCGTCTACCGTTCCGCCAAGGTAGAAGATCTCGTTCATGGTCTCGCGAGATCGCGAGAGGCCCTCCTTGAGTCGGTCGAACAATGCCATTAGGCCTTCACCATCCTTCCCGTATGGTCGAGGCGCTGAGACACAACGTGGCTCACGCCGTCGGCTTGCATGGACACGCCGTACAACACGTCGGCGTTCTCCATCGTCCTGCGTTGGTGAGAAATAACGATGAGCTGGGTCGTCTTGCGCAGCTCGTCGATCGCATAGAGCAGCTTGCCCAGGTTCGAGTCGTCCAGCGCCGCCTCGACCTCGTCGAACACGTAGAACGGCACCGTCCTGGTGCGATACACCGCAAACAGCAGCGCAAGTGCGGTAAGCGACTTCTCACCACCGCTCATTAGCATCATCTTTTGTATCTTCTTGCCACGAGGCTGGGCGACGATCTCGATGCCCGTCTCGCTGAGGTGGTCGGGATCGGTCATTTCCAGGTGCGCCTGGCCACCCGGGAACAGGAGCGCGAACACCTCCGAGAAGTTCGCGTTGACCTGGTCGAAGACGACCAGGAACTGCCGGCGCATCTTGCGGTCGATGGCCGCGGTGATCTTTGCCAACGACTTGCGGGCGCTCTCGAGGTCGGCCACCTGCTCCTCTATGTAGTCCGCACGCTGCTTGAGGCGCGCGTACTCATCCATGGCCACCTCGTTTACGGGGCCTATCGCCGCCAGCTGTCGCTTGAGCTCAGCCACTTCGGCCTCCGCCATCTCGCGATCCTCCGGCGCCGGCACGCTGAGCGCCTCCGACAGGTCCTCGCCGAGTCCCTCGATGGCCGAGACCGAAGTCTCGACCTGAACTTCAACCTTACCCAACTCGACCTTGAGGGTATTGTCCTTGGAACGCAGACCCTCAAGCTCGGCTCGAGCCGAATCGACGTTCGAGCGAGCGTCCCCGATCGTCTTCTTGAGCGACTCCGAGTCTGCCTCGGCAAGAGACGCGCGGTCCTCGAGGCGTGCCTGCCATTCCTCCGCGCGTGTCAGGAGGGCGCCATAGCGCTCTTGCAGGGGCTTGACGCGACGAAGCTTCCCCCTAAGGTCAGCCACGTCTCGCGTTGCGTTCTGCGCCGTTCGAGAAAGGCGCGACAGACGCGAGCGCAGGTCGTCCTCGCGCACGATGAGGTTGTTCTTTCGCTCTTGGACCGTCGCGAGCTTGAGCCGCGCGTCGGACACGCGCCGCTCGGTCTCGCCTTCCATGCGCGATGCCTCCGAGCGCTGATCCATGAGCGTGTCGGCCAGGGCCGACAGTTCTTCCGCACGCCTCGTCGCATCCTCGGCAGCGACGCGATGCCGCTCGATGGCCGATCGCGCGTCCTGTGCCTTGCCTGCGGCGTCCTTTCGCTGCCGCTCCACGCGCTCACGCTCCGCCCTCGCAGAGCTCAGCTGCGCGTCAAGACGTCCCACCTCGGACGTCACCGACGATAGCTCCCCTTGCAGACGAGCCGCGTCGCCCTTTGCGCGGGCGTTTTGGTCACGTGCCGCAGACAAGTCTCGCTCGCACGATTCCACGCGCTCCGCTGCCTCCGCATGGCTCTTCTCCAACGCGTCCATCCCGTTTTTTAGCACTCGGATTCGACGCTTGCGCTCGAGCGAGCCCGCCTCCGCACCGGCGCCCGTGCCTATGACCAAGCGGCCGTCCGGGTGCACCACGACGCCCTCGCGCGCGACGAACGTGCAGCTCGGGCAAGCGTCATGGGCCTGCAGGGCGTCTTTGGCGGACTCGACGATCCTCACCCCGCCCAAAAGCGCGCCGACAAGGTCCTTGGCTTCCTCCGGGACTCGCACAAGCGCCAAGAGCGACGTGCCCGGCAGGTCGTCGGGCCATGTTGCGGAAGGCTCCTCCTGCCGAAGAACCGTGGCGCGGCCCTTGGCCTTCCTTATGCCCAGCGCCGCGCGCGCGACCTCGTCCGCATCCTGCGTGCCGGCAACCACGAGGGCCGACAAGTCCTCGCCCAGCAGGCCTTCCACCAACCCCTCGTATTCCTGCGGGACGTCCAGCAGGTCCGCCAACCGGTTGCTCACGCGACGCCTCACGTCGTTCGACTTCATGAGTGCCGCTATGAGGGGGCTCGAGCGCTCGACCTGCTCGTCGACGGACTCCAACGCCGTAAGCGATGCCCGCTGGCGCGAAAGGAGCTCTCGTGCCTCCTGCTCTTCCTTTCGCGCCACGTTAAGGCGTTCCTGCAGCCGCTTTATGGTCTCCTGTGCCTCGCGCGCCAGACGCCTCGATTCGTCGAGCTCGTGCGTGAGCTCGCCCTTTCGCGCTCCCCGCTCCGCGATGCGAGACTCGCAGGTGTCTATCTGCTCCGCCAGCTGGGCCAACCGGCTTTGGAAGAGCTCGTCTTCCACCTGCGCGTTGCTCACCTGGTCCCTGAGCTTTGCATGCGCCAACGTCTCCTGGTCTGCCTCGCGCTGTGCGGAGCGTTGGTCGGCCTGCGTTTGCGCGAGCTTGCGATTGAGCTCCTTGCGCCTGGACTTCGCCTCGCGTGCCTTGGGCACCAGCTCGTCTACCTGCCGTTTGAGCTCATTCCATTCTGCGCGGGCGTCTCCCAGCTCGGAAGAGACTCGTTCGAGCTCGCGTTGCGCCTGCTCTCGGTCACGATCTGCGGTCCGGGCGTTTGCCTCGAGGTCCGCTATGCGTGCGGACATGTTATGGCCCTTTTGCCCCAGCAGCCGCGCGTCTGCCTGAAGTCGCGATATCTGCTCGCGCAGGCGCGACCGCTGCGCCCCCAAGTCGCCGACGAAGATGCCCTTCTCCTCCAACAGGCTCTGATAGCGCTCCAGGTCCGCACTGCGCTGGTCGAGCCGCAGCTTGGCCAACGATACGGCTGCCTCGCACTCTCGTGCCTGGGCGCTGAGCGCGTTGTGGCGCTCCTGAAGGCGCCGCAGGTCGTCCACGGCCAACGACAGCGACAGCTCGCGCAGACGCTCGGACACCTCTCGCGCTTGCTTGGCCTTGCCGACCTGGCGCTCGAGCGGCCGCAGCTGCCGATGTATCTCGCGGTTTATGTCCTTGGCCCGCGTCAGGTTCTCGTCCATGCTCTTAAGCCGACGGTCGGACCTGGCCTTACGCCTGCGATGCTTCGATATGCCGGCGGCCTCCTCTATGAGCTCGCGTCGCTCCTCTGGCCTGCTCGACAGAATCGAGTCAAGGTTTCCCTGGCTGATGATCGAATGCATCTCGCGCCCCAGGCCGGAGTCGTGCAGGATGTCTACCACGTCCATGAGCCTGCACGGCGCGTTGTTGATGAGGTATTCCGACTCGCCCGACCTGTACACGCGCCGCGTTACGGCGACCTCGTCATAGTCCACCGGCAGCACGCCGTCCGAATTGTCGAGCACCAGGGTGACCTCGGCCATGCTCACGGACTGCCGCGCGGACGAGCCCGAGAATATGACGTCCTCCATGGCCGACCCGCGCAGCATCTTTGCGCTCTGCTCGCCCAAGACCCAAAGGATCGCGTCGGATATGTTCGACTTGCCCGAGCCGTTGGGCCCCACCACCACGGTGAGGCCGGGGTCAAAGAGCATGGTCGTCTTGTCGGCAAACGACTTGAATCCACGCAGGGAGAGCGACTTAAGATACATCGGCCCCCTCCTTGGCCTCACCTACGTAGCGATCCATGCTTATGTCCACCTCGGACTGATACCCCAAGATCCTAAGCGCATCGAGCGCGGCATTGGCCTCGGACAGCTTCTTCGTGGAGCCCTTTCCACGTCCGACGCGTCGGTCGCCCAAAAACACGACCGTCGTAAAGGTCGGCGTGTGGGCCGGTCCGTCTTCTCCCACCAACTTGTACACGGGCCCGCAATGGAAGTCGCGCTGCGTAACCTCTTGCAGGCGCGACTTGGGAGAAAGCGGGCGCTTGGCGAGCTCGGGCGTCACGTAGCACAGGAGCGTGCGCGTCACGAACGCGCGCGCCGGCTCTATCCCGCCGTCCAGATACAAGGCGCCCACGAGCGCCTCGTACACGTCCTCGAGAGCCTTTCTCATGCCACGTGCCTGGGTCCCGCGCTCCGACTCCCCAAGCGAGATGAGCGGGGCCAGGCCAAGCTCCTCCGCCACGCGGGCGAGCATGTCGCCTGCGATGAGCGAGGTCTTGATCATGCTGAGCTGTCCCTCATTCATCCCAGGGTAGCGCATGAACACGTCGTATGCGACAAAGGCGCCCAACAGCGAGTCGCCCAAGAACTCGAGACGCTCATACGAGGCGGACACGGCTCTGCCTTCCGCGGCAGAGGGGTGCGTGATGGCCGAGATCACGTAGTCTGCGCGTTCGAACTTGTGGTTGCAGATTCGTTCGACCTCGGCCACGCGTTTATGAAGCTTCAACGTGCGATTCTCCTCAACACGAACTAACTACTGTGCGTCGCTGATGGCGTCGACGACATCTGCGACGGTCTGTATGTCTTCGAGCGCGTCGTCTTCCAAGGTAAGGCCAACCTCGTCCTCGAAGGCCGTGACAAGCTCGAGCAAATCAAACGAGTCCGCGCCGAGGTCCGCAAACGCCAGACTCTCCGTCACCTTTTCCTCGTCGACCTCGAGCGTCTCTGCAACCAGAGCCGCCACCTTGCTAAGAATCTCGTTGCGATCCATGCATATCCTCCTATTGCCATGTCCGCGAGGGACCCCTCCACATTGCTAGATTGTACTATTGTGCCCGCTCCGCGAGTGTCTGGGAGACTTTGTCCACAAGCCCACCGCGAATCGCGGCCGCGCATGCCGCCGTGCCTGCAGCCACGGCCTGCGCACTCGTCGCGCCATGGCCTATGAGCACGGGAGCCTTGAGGCCCAGCAGGATGGCCCCGCCGTAGTCGTCGCCCGAAAGCATGCGCTGCACGTTCTTGAGCGCCGGCTTGAGCAACAGCGCGCCCGCCTTGCCCCGCGTGGACGTGGCTATGGCATCCTTGAGGGCGAGCAGGATGAACTTGGCGGTTCCCTCGAGCGTCTTGAGGGCGATGTTTCCCGTAAAGCCGTCCGTCACGATGACGTCGAAGTCACCCAGCAGGATGTCCGTTCCCTCGGCGTTGCCCACGAAGCCACAGTCTGCCTGCTTGAGCGCCTCGTGGAACGCAAGGGCCATCTCCGAGCCCTTGGTCTCCTCCTCGCCATTGGACAAGAGCCCCACACGCGGGTCCTCGACCCCCAACGTCACCCGTGCATATGCCGCGCCCATCTGCGCAAACTGCACGATCATCTCGGGCCGAACGTCCGCGTTGGCCCCAAGGTCCATGAACACGGTCTGATGACCGCCTATGCCAGGCAGCGGCATGGCAAGGCACGGGCGCTTTATGCCGCGCGTGCGTCCCACGCCCATGGTCGCGGCAGCGAATATCGCGCCAGTCGACCCCGCAGAGAAGAACCCTTGGGCCTCGCCTGCCCTCACGGCGGCACAGGCGCGCACGATGCTCGAGTCCTTCTTCTTGCGCACGGCGTCCGCGGGATGCTCCCCCATGCCAATGACCTCGGTCGTTATCAGCGCCTCCGCGCGTTCGTGCGTCTCGCAAAACGGCTTGACGACCTCCTCGTTGCCGGCGACGAGCACTTTGAGGTCGTCGTCGGCCTCAAGCGCCAGCGCAATGCCTTCGCACACGACTTCGGGGGATTCGTCGCCTCCCATGGCGTCCACACATACGGTAATCATGATGCGGTCCTCTCTTGTTGTCTACGCAAAAGAGGCCGACCCCAGAAGGGATCGGCCTCCCAGGAATCTGGAACGGCAGGCTACTCGGTGACCACGATCTCGCGATCCTTGTAGTAACCACAGCTAGGGCACACGTGATGCGGAAGCTTAGGTGCTCCACAACGCGGGCACTCGGAACGTGCCGGAGTGGAGAGCTTGCTATTGGCGGAACGGCGTGTGTGCGTGGCGCCGCGGCCTTTCTTTTGCTTAGGTACTGCCATCGTTGACCTCTCTTTACCATCGTGCACGCTCGCCATGCGGCGAACGGTCTTGCCATGTACAAGCAAGATACGATACTAGCACAAAGTCACCATACGCGACAAGAAACACAAGAAATATCTTATCATCGATCGGCCATACGTGGCCGAAAGGGGCCTAGCGCAGGCGGCCATTCGTTGCCGCCGTCGCCTAATCACCCAAGTCCAGGTCCTTGAGCGCGGCAAAGGGACTGGCGTTGAGCCGCTCCTCCTCCGCGCGCGCCTCGAGCTGCGCCGCATGCCCGCAGTCCACATGGTTGAGGTTCTCGCCGCAAACGGGGCACAGGCCCGCGCAGTCCTCGCGACACAAGATGACGAACGGGATTTCCATCACGAAGGCCGAGGTGAGCGCGTCCGTAAGGTCTATGGTCGCATTGGGGCCGACAAGCGCGTAGTCGGGACCCTCCTCCTCGTCGTCTTCCAACACGCCCTCGTCCGGCTCGCTGAACAAAAAGTATTCGTCAACCTCTCCCGCAACATCAAACGACGCATCGTCTAGGCAGCGGTCGCACGTGCCTTTTACATGTGCGCGAAGAATGCCGGTCGCTAGTATGCCTTCTCCGGCATTCGTCAGCATGAGGTCATAGTCCATGCCATCCGGAAGCTCGACGCTCCTGTCTGACAAATCGAACGAGGCGACCTCGATATGCCCTTGCAGCGGTAGCGTATCACCCACGTTGGACAGACGGTCGTCCAACGACACTATGATCGATTCCATAACGCTCCCCACGCTACCAGTTGACGGAGTTGTTGCCCTGATTGTTCGCGCCGGAGTTCTCGTTGAGGGTCTGGCGCACTCGCGTCACCGTGTTGGTAATGGAGCGCAGGTTGTCCTCCAAATGCGCGAGCACCGTATCCGCATACTCCTCCGCGTTGTAGCGCGTGTCGCGTTCGTATTGCTGGGCGGCATCGCGAATCGACTCGGACTGTTGCTGCGCAAGACGCACGATTTCCTGATCGCCCGCTATGACCATGGCTTGCTGCTGGGCATCTGCGATAATGGCGTCCGCCTGCTTTTGGGCCCTGTCGAGCATCTCGCCCTCTTCGCGCAGAATGCGGCGTGCGTCCATGAACTCCTGTGGAAACACGTTGCGCATTTCCTCCAAGATGTCGTAGATGTCGTCCGCGTTTACGATCTTCCGTTGGCCGCCGCCACCGAAGGGCGACTTTGCTTCGGCAACTATCTGCTCGAGCTCGTCAACCAAGGCCTCGATTTCCTCTCCTGGTTCCATCCAGGACTCCTTTCATGATGGCGGTACATATATACTGCAGTATGTTACCAGATAATTTTATGCCATGCGAACCACATGACCACCATATCTTATCCACTCATGGCATAAAACCTGAGCGTCTACGCAAATTGTCGCCTTAGATGCGCTTCCACGCACGTTGGCACGAGCCCATGCACGGACGAGCCCAGCGCCGCAAGTTCCCGGACGATGGACGACGACACGTAACCGAACTCCGGGCTCGCCATGACAAACACCGACTCGAGGTCGGGTGCCAGGTGCGCGTTGAGGTCGGCCTGCTGCAGCTCGTACTCGAAGTCCGTCATCGCCCGCAGTCCCTTTACGACGCCTTTGGAGCCCAGCTCGTGACAAAAGTCGACGAGAAGCCCCTCAAAGGGCAGCACCTGCACGCGCTCGATCGAGCATTCCGCAAGGGCTTCCTCTATCATCCTCACGCGCTCGTCGAGCGTGAACGCCGTGCCCACGCCACGTTTGGAACGCGATGCCGCAACGCCCACGGTAACCTGCGGAAACAGCCTGGCCGCACGCTTGATCACATCCACGTGCCCCAGCGTCACCGGATCGTAGGTGCCGGGCAGCACCACATGGCTCACGGTTTGTCCCACGTCATGTATCCTTCCTCAACAATTCGACCGTCGTGCCGCCGTGCTTTTTGGATCGGAGCGGCACGAAGCCCGCACAGCGCGATTGGCCAGACGCCACGTCGCACAACGCGTCGGCAGAGGTCGCTCGTTCGTACACCACCAGGCACTCGCTCGCAAGAAGCCCCGCACGATCCAGCGACTCTACCAGCTCCGCCACGCTCGTTGCCGCCAGTGCGTAGGGCGGGTCCAAAAACACCACGTCAAAAGGGGCCCCGCGCATGTCGGAGAGGGAGCACGCCCTAAACGCGTCTAGGCAGAGCACGTCCCACGACTCCTTGGGAGCGCCCAGGCTCTGGCAGTTGCGCCTCACGATCGCCGCAGCCCGACGGTCCTTGTCGCAAAACGTGCAGTGGCGCGCCCCCCGTGACAAGAGCTCGAGGCCCACGCCTCCCGAACCCGCAAAGGCATCGAGCACCGAACAATCACCGATGTCCAGACCACGCGCAGACAAGACCATGGACGCGAGGGACTCTCGCATGCGATCGGTCGTGGGTCGCGTGCCACGTCCCTCTGGCGCCTCTATCGCGCGCCCACGCCAGACTCCGCCCACGATTCTCATGCCCGCTCGACCTCCTCGAAGTAGGCTCCATAGCGCTCCACGCATTCGGCCGCAAGGGGCGCATGCAACGGATGGCCGAGCGTCGGGTCCTCGTCTGCGATCTTGCGCGCCTCTTGGTGTGCCGCCTCGACCAGGTCCGCGTCGGCCTTGAGGTCGCACACGCGCAGCGACACGCCCCCGTGTTGCCTATATCCCAGCACCTCGCCCTCGTGCCTAAGCTCGAGGTCCAGGTCTGCGAGCTCAAAGCCGTCCGAGGTCGCCTCCAACGCGCTCAGACGCCGACGCGCCGGCGTTCCTGGCTTTGCGGCGCATTCCAGGTAGACCATGCCCGCATCCTTGCCGCGCCCCACGCGCCCTCGGAGCTGGTGCAACGTCGCCAGGCCAAATCGGTCGGCGTCAAACACCAGCATGACCGTGGCGTTTGGCACGTCGACGCCTACCTCCACCACCGTAGTGGACACCAGCACGTCAATCGTACCGTCGCCAAAGCGCTCCATGACGGCGTCCTTTTGCTCGCTTGTCATGCGTCCCGTGAGCACGTCCACGCTCATGCCGCGCAGCGCGCCACGGCCAAGCTCCTGCACCGTCGTCGTCGCCGCGTGGAGCCGCTTTGCGCCCGACTGCGCGCGATCCGGTACGTCGTCCAGCTCGCTGCCGTCGTCCTGCTCGTCCACCAACGGGCAAATGACGTATGCCTGATGCCCCGCCGCCACCGCGTCGCGAATGGCGCCATAGGCCAGGTCCAGACTTTCGGGCGGAACCACCTTGGTCGTGATGCCCGCGCCCGGCACGGGACGATGCCGTATGCGCGAGCACGACAGGTCCCCATATATCGAAAGCGCCAACGTACGTGGGATGGGCGTCGCCGACATCGTGAGCGAGTCGGCCGCCGCACCCTTTTGTCGCAAGGCGCGCCGCTGGTTGACGCCAAAGCGGTGCTGCTCGTCCACGACCACCAAGGACAGGTGCGCAAACGCCATGTCATCCGACAAGAGCGCCGTCGTGCCGAACACGCAGCAGACCTCGCCGGCGGCAATGCGCCGCGCCGTCTTGGCACGCTCGCCTGCCGACGTGGAGCCCGTCACCAAAGCCCAAGACACTCCCGCGGCATCCAGTATGTGTCCCAGATTGCTCGCGTACTGTCGCGCAAGCACGGACGTAGGCGCCATGAACGCCGTCTGTGTGCCCGTGTCGGCCACGGCGGCGACGGCGACGAGCGCCACGGCGGTCTTTCCCGTGCCCACGTCTCCCAAGAGCAACCGATTCATGACGCGCGCCGACCCCATGTCGGTAAGGATGTCGCGCACGGCATCCTGCTGTTCTTCCGTCAGCGCAAACGGCAGCGCCGCATACATGGCCTGCACGTGCGGTCCGGCCGTGACGTGGACGTAGGGCCGCACGCCCGCGCGCTCCACGTCTTGGCGCGTCAGCAACGCGAGCTGAAGCGTCAGGAGCTCGTCGTATGCCAGTCTGCGCCGCGCCTGTTCTGCGCTCTTGAGCGACGAGGGAAAGTGAACCTCGCGCAGGGCGCGGGCGAGCGACATCAGCCCGTGCTTGGCAACAAGCGCTGCCGGCACGGGATCGCACACGTCGCCGGCATCGGCCAACGCCGCGGCGACGATGCGACGCATCCACGATGCCGTGACGCCTTCCCCCACCGGATGGACAGGCAGCACGCGCGCGTAGCTTGTGCCGTCCACCCCGCCCGATACGACCTCGTAAAAGGGCGCCTTCATCTGCTTGAAGCCATATGAGAAGGTCACGGTACCCGAAAGCGCAACCACATCCCCCTGGTGCACCTGCTCCGCGATCCAGGGCTGCCTAAAGAACGTGGCGCAGAGCACGCCCGTGTCGTCCAAGACATAGAGCTCGACGATGTTCATGCGCGGCCGCGGGGTCTTGAGGAGGATCTTGTCGACCGTGCCCACGACCGTCGCGTCCTCGCCTACCGTCGCAAACCCGATTGAGGTTACGTTGCTAAAGTCCAGGTAGCGGTGCGGCAAATGCAGCAAGACATCGCGCACGCGATGAAGACCCAAGCGCTCGACCGCCTGTTGGCGCTTTCCGCTTACGTATCGCAGGCGCCCGACGTCGTCCGAAAGCGCGCAAGTGCGCAACACGCGCGCACTTGCATCACTTACTGCTATGTTGGAATGCCCGCCCGGCACGGCAGGCTCTACTCAAGAGAGAAGATGATGGGATACAAGGGCTGCTCGCCACGATGGGCATCGATCTCCAAGTCGGGCTGTGAGTCCTCGATGGCCGCCTGAATCGCCTCGAAGTCCTCGTCGGACATGTCCTGTCCGGCAAGGATGGTAAGAGTGTCGCCCTCTTCCTCTTGCTGCATGCGGTCGATGAGTCTGAGCGTTACGTCGGCCACGTCGTTGCCCACCACGGTGATCGCGTCGTCCTGGATGCCCATGACGTCACCGGCATGTATGGGCGACCCGTCGGCTGCAGCCGAGTCGCGTACGGCCGTGGTGACCTCGCCGTCACGCACGCCGGCAATGGCCTCCGTCATCTCCTCGACATTGGACTCTGCTCCCTGCTCAAGATCCACCACGAACATGGCCGCAAAGGCTTGCAGCACCGAACGCGTGGGAACCACGAACACGTTGCTCTTGTCACAGGCGCTCGCCGCGGCCTCCGCAGCCATGCGGATGTTTCCGTTGTTGGGCAGCACCACGACCTCGTCCGCATTGCAGGACTCGATAGCGGTAAGGATGTCTGCCGTGGAGGGATTCATGGTCTGACCGCCAGACACGACCACGTCGACGCCGAGCGAGGTGAGTATGTCCGCCTCTCCGGAGCCAGCCGCAACCGCCACGAAGCCGAGCGGCTTGCGCTCGTCCTGCGACGCCTCCTTGTCCGCACGGATGCCCTCGGTGCGCTCCTGCGCCTCCAAGTCCATGTTGTGCACGAACACGTTGAAGACCTGGCCGCGGTGCAGCATGTGGCGAATCACGCGGTCGGGGCGGTTCGTATGCACGTGGCACTTGAAGTCGGGATTCGAACCCACCAGCAGCTCGCAGTCGCCCATCGAGGCAAAGTAGCGAAGGCATGCCTCCTCGTCAAAGTGCGGCGAATCCGCATGGAAGAGAAACTCCGTGCAGTAGCGGTATTCGGAGCCGGTCCAATCGTCGTCGATCTGGATGTCCACGACGTCGGCCACATGGCCCTTGGCGTCTCCGGCCGACACGGTGGTCTGGAACTCCGTGAGCTCGTCCGAACGGCCACGAAACGCGTTGACGAACGCCTCGATAAAGGTCGCGAGGCCATACGCGCCCGAGTC
>JAGCBF010000328.1 GCA_017652285.1 Atopobiaceae bacterium | reverse complement strand
TGCGCTCGCCAGAGTCGAGAAGCGCCGCCAGAAGATGGATGGGCGCCATTGCGGGGGCTTGCGCGTCAGCGGCGATGCCCATGGTTGTCTGCAACGCCTCTGCCGCCGTGTAAGAGAACTTGTCTGGACGCATATGCATCACTCTCCTTGGATACCAAATCTGTTTTACGTCCTTAGTATTCCCCGTGAGCGCGTATCTATACGGAAATCTAAGTGTTCACATATGAGATTTTTTAATACTGCCCCAGATGGCGAAAGGGACCTGGCACAGACTGCCAGGTCCCTTTTTTGACAAACGATCTGTCGTGCGCGCTCACTCCTCGCCGCGGGTGAGCAGGCCACGCATGACCTGCTCGGGCCCAGCGCCGTCGTAGCGCGCCAAGGCCACGATGCGCTCGCGCATGCGGTACTCGTGCACCTCGTCCTCCAGCTCGCGCACGCGGGCACGTAGCTCGTCGATTTGCTGCTCGTGCTCCAGCTGGCGCTCGCGCATGTCGAGGATGCGCACGACGCCCGCAAGGTTGATGCCTTCGTCCGTGAGCTTGCTGATAAGGTTGAGCCGCTCGATGTCGGCCTGCGAGTACAGGCGCGTGTTGCCACGGGAACGGCCGGGATTGACCAGGCCCTTTTGCTCGTACACGCGCAACGTCTGCGGGTGCATGCCCGTGAGCTCGGCCGCGACGCTGATCATGTACAGAGGCTTGTTGCGGCCTTCTGCCTCGTTGCTCGGCATGGGCTACACATCCTCTCGATACGTACGCGCGTCGGCCGAAAGAAGCTCGCCGAGCTTGGTGCGCTCGTCTGCGGACAGGCTGGTTGGGACCTTGACCTTTATGGTGACGTAGAGCATGCCCGTCGAGCCCTTGTGTCGCACGTCCGGCGCTCCTTCTCCCCTAAAGCGGAAGGTCTTTCCGTCCTGCGTGCCCGCGGGCACCTTGAGGCGGACCTTTTTGCCGCGGGGAGTCGGGACCTCGATGGATGCGCCCAACGCCGCCTCGTACATGGATATGGGCAGGTCCATGCGGACGTCGGCGCCGTCGCGCTTGAAGACCTTGCCATCAAGCACGCGCGTGGTTATGACCAGGTCGCCGCGATCGCCGCCGTTCGCCCCATACTCGCCGTAACCGCGATGGCGCAGCTTGCCGCCGTCCACGGCGCCGGCCGGGATCTTTACGGTAATGGACTGGGTCTCTCCCGTCGAGGGGATGCGGTACGTGACCTTGCGGGTCGTGCCCGCAAAGGCGTCTTCAAAGGGTATCTCTATGCTTACGTTGAGGTCGTCGCCGTGACGTGGGCGCGTCCCCTGCGCACCTGCGGCGCCACCAAAGATCGAGGAGAAGTCGAACCCTCCAAAGCCGCCGTCCGAGCCACCCCGCACGTTGTTGAAGATCGAGGACCAGTCGACGTCCACGTTGGTGGTATAGCGACCACGACCACCCGACCCACCGAAGTCCGCTCCGGGAATGCCGCCAAAGTAGAGCATCTGGTCGTATTCCTTGCGCTTGTCTGGATCGGAGAGCGTGGTGTATGCCTCGCTCACCTCTTTGAACTTTTCCTCGTCACCGCCGGCGTCGGGATGGAACTTTGCCGCGAGCTTTCTAAAAGACCGCTTTATCTCGTCTTGGGTGGCGTCGCGTTTCACACCCAGAACATCGTAGAAA
This sequence comes from Atopobiaceae bacterium, assembly GCA_017652285.1. Taxonomy (GTDB): domain Bacteria; phylum Actinomycetota; class Coriobacteriia; order Coriobacteriales; family Atopobiaceae; genus RUG440. The sequence continues at coordinate 1,604 of JAGCBF010000328.1, read as the reverse complement.
TTCTTGTTTGGCATCTTGCTTCGCCCCCTTCTGCGTTAGATGCGTTTTCCCTGACAAGGGGGACACACCTCGTCGAGGTATGTCCCCCTTGTTCAACATACCTCTGCCTTTACGCAGCGGAGCCCATGGCCCCGCTATTCGCCGGCTTCGGTAGCCTCTTCTTCCGTCGGACGCTTGGGCCCACCGTAGGTCACCGTTACCATGGCGGCGCGGATTACCTTGCCTCCCATGCGGTATCCCTTTTGATAGACCTGCGCCACCGTCTCGTCGTACGCCTCGGCGTTTTCCTCGCGGCCCACCGCCTGGTGCGCCAGCGGCTCGAAGGGCTCCCCGACCGGATCGATGACCTCGACGCCGTCCCTTTCCAAGATGGTGATCATCTTGTCGTGAATCTGCTGGACGCCGTCCACGAATTGGTAGAACTGGTCGTCTTCGGCGGAGGACTGACGAGCATGGTCGACCGCGCGCTCCATGTCGTCGAGCACGGGCAGCAGGCCCAACACGAGCTTCTCTGCCGCGCGCTCGCGCTCGATCTCGCGCTCCTGGCGCGTGCGACGACGGAAGTTCTCCCAGTCCGCCTGCAGCCTGGCCATGCGGTCGACCGCATCCTTGGCCGCCTGCTTGGCCTCGTCCACCTGGCTGGTCGCCTCCTCGAGGCGCTCGTACAGCTCGTCGCGCTCGGCCTTGACCGTGTTGAGCTCGGCATCCGCCTGGGCGGCAAGCTCCTCTTCGGCAGCTTGCTCGCCCGCTCGTATGGCGGCCTCGACCATGGCCTCTTCGTCGAGCTCGGGCGCGGAGTCCGTGCTCGGTACGTCTATGGGTACCTTCATTTCGCCCTCGCCCATGGTTTCCTCGGCATCGTTACCGTTGTTGTCCCAGCGCTCCATCGCCTGTCACCTACTCGTCTACGACCTCGTAGTCGGCGTCCACGACATCGTCGCCACCGGGCTGGTCGGTCGCGCCGGGCTGGCTTGCGGTCTGCGCCTCCTGGTCGGAGTACACGATCTCTGCCAGCTTGTAGCCTGCCTGCTGGAGCTTTTCGGACGCGGCCTTGATCGCGTCGATGTCCGTGCCGTCAAGCGCCTTCTTGGCGTCTGCGACAGCCGCCTCGACCTCGCTGCGCGTGTCTGCGGGAACCTTGTCGCCCAGCTCGTTGAGGGTCTGCTCGGTGCTGTAGGCAAGGGAGTCGGTCTGGTTGCGGACCTCGATCTCGTCCTTCTTGGCCTTGTCCTCCTCGGCGTGGCTCTCGGCATCCTTGACCATGCGCTCGACCTCGTCGTCCGAAAGGGCGGTGGAGCCGGAGATGGTGATCTGCTGCTGCTTGCCGGTGCCCTTGTCCTTGGCGGTAACCTTTACGATGCCGTTTGCGTCGATGTCAAAGGTGACCTCGATCTGGGGCATGCCACGACGCGCCGCGGGGATGCCGGTAAGGTTGAACTTGCCCAGGCTCTTGTTGTCGCGAGCCATCTCGCGCTCGCCCTGCAACACGTTGATCTCCACGCTGGTCTGGTTGTCTGCGGCGGTGGAGTAGATCTCCGTCTTGCTGGTGGGGATGGTGGTGTTGCGGTCGATCATCTTGGTCATGACGCCGCCCATGGTCTCGA
>JAGCBF010000327.1 GCA_017652285.1 Atopobiaceae bacterium | reverse complement strand
CCCCTTTCGGCCATTTCGCCCCAATCGGCCTCTTTGGGTCGTTGTGGCCGAAAGGGGCCTAGCCCCAATCGGCCAACTCAGACCAGTCGCGCAAGCCTTACGAAAAGTCGTCGAGCTGCGCGGAGAGCTGGGCCATGGTGCGCTCGAGCTCGTCCTTTTGCTCGCGCTTCTTGGCAACGATCTCGTCGGACGCCTTGGCAAGGAAGCCGGGGTTGCCCAAGGTGCGCACGATGCCCGCGAGCTGCTTCTCTATCTGGGCAAGCTCCTTTTTCAGGCGATTCAACTCACCGTCAAGGTCCACCAGACCACCGACGACCGCAAAGATCTCCAACCCACCATCGACCACGGAAATCGACGCCTCGGGCTTGTCGACCTGCGGACCAACGGCAAGCTGCCCCACCCGGCCCACGTTGCACACAAAGTCACGCTGGCTCTCGAGCGCCGCAACGTCCGCGAAGCTCGCACGTACGGCTACGTCGAGCTCGGTCTTGGGCGACAGGCGATACCGCGCACGCGTGGAACGCACGGCCGAGATCACGCGACGCGCGAGTTCGAAGTCGCGCTCCGCATCGTCGTTGATGAACTGCGCGAGCGCCGCTGGGTCGGGCCAATCCGCAAGCATCAGGAACTGAGCGTCATGCGCGTCGAGGCCGCTGGCAGGCAGGGCATCCCACACGCGCTCGGTCACGAACGGCATGACGGGATGCAGCAGGCGCATGCTCACGTCAAGCACATACACCAGGTTGCGCTGCACCTGCAAGCGCTCCTCGGGCGTGCCGTCCAACAGGCGGCCCTTGCAGAGCTCAATGTACCAGTCGCAGACCTCGTTCCAGAAGAATGCCTGAATGGAACGCGCATAGTCGCCAAACCCATACGCTTCGAGCTGCTCGGTCGCGTCGGCGCACACGCGCGCAAGACGACTCAGCATCCACTGGTCCTCCGGCGTCTGCGCTACGGGAGCGCCCGGCTCGTAGCCCTCCAGGTTCATCTGCACGAAGCGGCTCGCGTTCCAAATCTTGGTGACGAACGATCGCGCCTGCTCAGTGCGCGGCGAGTCGATGAGCTCATGCGTCTTCTTGTCTATGTTGGCGTCAAACTTGACGTCCTGGTTGCCCGTCACCAGCGTGAGCAGGCCATAGCGCATGGCATCCGCACCGTACTTCGCCATAAGGTCCATGGGGTCGACGCCGTTGCCCTTGGACTTGCTCATGCGGCTGCCGTCCTTGGCCAGGATGGTGGCATAGATGTACACGTCGTGGAAGGGAATCTCGTCGACGAAGTAGAGCGAGCTCATGATCATGCGCGCCACCCACAGCGCGATGATGTCGCGTGCGGTCACGAGCACCTTGGTCGGGTGATGCCCCTGCATCTGCTCGGGGTGGTCGGGCCAACCCTGCGTGGCGAAGGTCCACAGCTGGCTGCTGAACCAGGTGTCCAGCACGTCCTCGTCCTGATGCACGTGGTGACCGTGGCAATGCGGGCACTCGTCCACGTCCTCCATCAGCGCGTCTTCCCACCCGCAATCGTCGCAGGCAAACACAGGAATGCGGTGACCCCACCACAGCTGGCGAGAGATGCACCAGTCCTTGAGGTTGTCCATCCACGTAAGGTAGGTCTGCGTCCAACGACTGGGATGGAACGTCACCTCGCCGTCGGTGACCACCTTGGTCGCACGCTCCTTTAGCTTGTCGACCGCCACGAACCACTGCTCGCTCAGCCAGGGCTCGAGCGTCGAGTCGCAACGGTAACAATGCATGACGGAGTGCTCGTGCTCGTCGATGTCGCCCAGCAGACCATGCTCGTCAAACCATGCGACGACGGCCTTGCGGCACTCGTCGCGGTCCATGCCGCTAAACTCGCCGTAGCCATCCACGACCACCGCGTGCTCGTCAAAGATGTTGATCTGCTCGAGGTCGTGCGCCTGGCCCATCGCGTAGTCGTTGGGGTCGTGCGCGGGCGTCACCTTGACGAAGCCCGTGCCAAAGCCGGCGTCCACGTGCCAGTCGCTAAAGATGGGGATCTCGCGGTCGACGATGGGCAGCATGACGGTCTTGCCCACGAACTTGGCCTTGTCTGGGTCTTCCGGGCTCACGGCGATGCCCGTGTCGCCGAGCATGGTTTCCGGACGGGTGGTGGCTACCTCGATGTATTCCACGCCGTCGACCGGCTCGGTCAGCGGGTAGCGCAGGTGCCACAGGTGGCCCTTCTCGTCCTGGTACTCGGCCTCGTCGTCCGAAATCGCCGTGGTGCAGCTGGGACACCAGTTGACGATGCGCTTTCCCCTATAGATGAGTCCGTCGTGATACCAGTCGCAAAAGACCTTGCGCACGGCCTTTGCGTACTCGTCGCTCATGGTGAACTTCTCGTCCTCAAAGTCGATGGAGCATCCCATGCGCTTGATTTGCTCCACGATGATGCCGCCGTATTCGCGACGCCAGTCCTGACACGCCTCGAGGAACTTCTCGCGCCCGATTTCCAGACGAGAGATGCCCTCTTCCTTGAGCTTCTTGTCCACCTTGGTCTGCGTGGCGATGCCCGCATGGTCGGTCCCCAGTATCCAGCGCGTGGAACGGCCGCGCATGCGAGAAAAGCGCACGTAGGTGTCTTGGATGGTGTCGTCCATGGCGTGTCCCATATGCAGGACGCCCGTGACGTTTGGCGGCGGGATCACCACGGTGCAGTCTTGCGAACCTTCGCTGCGTCTATAGCAGCCCGCCTGCATCCACTGCTCCACGAGTTCGGGCTCGCTTTGCTGCGGATCGTAGATCTTAGGCATTTCTTCCACGATCAACCACTCTCTCTTAGAACAACGATTGCACTAGGATAGCACGTTTGTCGCAGAACAAACCCCACACGCCGTTTATATCGTCGAGGACTAGCCGATCTCGGCCATGATGACCGACACCTGCGCATCGGTCAGCTCGGTCTTGGCATGCTCCAGACTGCTCTTTGCCGCTACGAGCGTGGCCTCTGCCGAGCGAACCGCATCTTCCAAAGCGCCAATCCTCTTTTCGGCCGCCAACACCTCGTTGGTCTTCGCGTCGATTTCTTGCTGAGCGATCAGGATGAAGCCCTTGGACTCTCTAAGGGTGTCCACAGCCTGCTGGTTGGCAGAAAACGCCGTGTCCAGACGCTTGGCGCTCTCCTCCTCGCGACGCTTGAGTGACTCCAGCTGCGTCGCCCCCACCTCGATGGCAGAGACGATGTCGCTCAGCTTGTGACGTCTGCCATCCAAGATACTGGCCGCGTTGCGGCTCTGGCGGCCGTACCGCAGGGCGATCTCTTGCATTTCCTTGAGGCCCCGCTGCTCCGTCTCGTTGTTCTGCGTCGCCGCCTTGCCATCGGACTCGAGCTGAGCGAGCCGTTCTTCCGACTCCTTAAGATGCTTCTCGAGCCGCTCGATTTCGTCGGAGGACTCCCGGAGCTCGCTTGCGGACTTTTGCGCGGCATCGCACAGGGACTGATGCGCCAGCTCGGCCTGCGCCAGGTGCTCCTTTGCCTCTTCCAGGCGCTTCGACGTCTCCTCGTTGGCGAGTTTGAAGCGTATGACCTCCACGTCGGCATCCGCATAGGCCGTAAGGGCCACCTTGTACTGCTCCTGGACCTCCTCGCAGTACGCGACGGCCGTGTCATAGTCTTCTTGCGCCTTTTCCAGCTGCTGCCGCTCGCTGTCGTCGAGTCCGGGCAGCCGCTCGGCAATGAGCAGCGTCGAGCGTGCACGATCCTTTGCCGCCTCGGCCTGGTGCAGGTCCTGCTGCACCTTGTCGTATGTCTCGCGTGCCGTCTGCGCGTGCAGGTCGACCTCCTCTTGGCGATTGCGCAGCGCTTCTAGCTCTTCTTGCACCGCCTCTACGCCTTTGCGCGCCTCCTCCACGTCCTTGAGCTTCTCTTTCGCGGCCTGCGACAGGGAATCCTCGTCGCGAGGAAGCGACGTGTTGGCCGCCCGCGCCTTGAACAGCTCCGCACGCGCCGCCTCGACCTCGGTACGCGCCTCGTCGATGGCACGCAACACGTCGTCCATCGCCTGTTGCGCGTCGCTTGCGCTCTGCAACTTCTTGTCCAAGCTTTCGCGCGAGGAGCTCTCGATCTCGTCAGACTTCTCCAGGTCTTCCTGCGCGCCGCTCAACAGGCGCTCCGCCTGCTCCTTTTCCTTTTCCATAAGAACAAGCATCGCCTCTGCCGCAATGCGCTCCTCGCGCGACTTGGCAAGCTCCTTTTGCGCCGACTCAAGCTCCAGACGAGCCATCCTGCTGGCGTTTTCGCTCGGCATTATGGCCAGCTGCGTGGCCTTGAGCTTCGTCCTGAGCTCCTCTATGGTCTTGAGCGCATCGGCTCGAGACTCGTTCGCATCGTGCAGGGCCGTCCGAGCATTCACGAGCGCCTGCCTTGCCGTATCGTGAGCGACGCTCTTACGCTCAACTTCTTCACGCGCCTTGTCTTCCAAGACCCTGGCATCAGCAAGAGATAAACCCATAACTGCCCCTCGTCGCTCGGCTCCCATGGCGCGTTGCGCCATCAACACACATCGTACACAGAATAACAACTTTGGCCCCTAGATGCTAGGGTAATACCCCAAAGGGCTCGTTATGTTGTATAAGGGGCAACTCGCACGCAACAAACGAAGCCTATACGACACGACCTCGCGTCGGGCAGTGCCGACGCGAGGTCGTTGTGGATGGAGTTTTTCGGCAAACACTACGCGTTTGCGCTCAAGGCCTCGTTTCGAATTATCTGCGGAGCCTCGCTGCCGTCGACAGCCTCCTTGGTCACGATGACCTTTTCGATGGTTATGTCGCTCGGAAGGTCGAACATCACGTCCTGCAGCACTTCCTCGCAAATGGAGCGCAGTCCGCGCGCCCCGGTCTCTCGAGCTATGGCCAGATGCGCCACCTCGCGCAGGGCACCCTCGGTAAACTCCAGTTCGACGCCCTCGAGTTGGAACATGCGCTTGTATTGCTTGATGAGCGCGTTGCGCGGAGTGGTGAGGATGCTCACCAAATCGTCCTCGGTAAGCTGACGCGTGGAGGTGATCACCGGAATCCTGCCGACGAACTCGGGAATCATGCCGAACTTCTGCAGGTCCTGCGGCATGACGGATGCCATGAGCTCGTCCTTCTTCTCTTGCAGGTTCTTGCCCAGATCGCCCGAGAAGCCAATGCCGCGCTTGCCAATGCGGTCCGCCACGATCTTGTCGAGCCCCACGAACGCTCCGGCGCAAATAAACAGGATGTTGCGCGTGTCGATGTGGATGAGCTCCTGCTGCGGATGCTTGCGACCGCCTTGGGGCGGGACGCTGGCCTCGGTGCCTTCCAAGATCTTGAGAAGGGCCTGCTGCACGCCTTCGCCGCTCACGTCACGCGTAATCGACAGGTTCTCTGCCTTGCGCGCCACTTTGTCGATCTCGTCCACGTAGACGATGCCGACCTCCGCACGCTCCACGTCCCCATCGGCAGCCGTTATGAGCTTGAGCAGGATGTTCTCCACGTCCTCGCCCACGT
>JAGCBF010000326.1 GCA_017652285.1 Atopobiaceae bacterium | reverse complement strand
TTGACCGAAGCGACTGACCCTGTAGCCAGCACGCCCACAAACAAACCAAAATAGAAGGTGCCACGCATCCTGATCGTGGTTCTTGTCGTTGCGGCAATCGGAATATCAGGTGCAATACTGGCGTCCTCGTACCTCGTCCTCAGCAAGGCGCAGGTGCAGGTCAATGGTTTTGTCGAATACGCGATGATCTCCAAGCAGAACCTCGGCGAAATCCTGTCGCGCACGTCGGATCGCGCAAAGCTCAAGATAGCGGGCGACATCGACACGACCGCGATCGGCAACCAAGAGCTGTCCGTAAGGCTCACCGAGGGCCCCTTATCAAAAGACGAAACCGCTAAGATCAAGATAAAGGACACGCAGCCGCCCGTCATCTCGCACAAATCGGAGTTGCTCAAGATCGTTCTTGGCGAAACGATTGACGCGTCGGAGCTTGTAAGTCGGTCTCGGACCCGGTGGACGGCGAGCTTGCGCGCGTAGAGAGCGAGCCTGCGGACAACGGCGACGGGTGGTACACGGTCAAGGGGGACTTTGGCGTCAACGTGCCGAGTAAGTACTTCTTTACCGTCATTGCCTCCGACAGTCACGGCAATCGAGCGGAGAGGGAGTATAGCCCTGAGGTCAAGGAGCCACCCGCGCCGGTCGAGCAAACCGCGCCTGCGACGGCGGCAGTTGCCCGGCAGGGAAACGAGCGCGATTACGTGCTGAACAAGAACACGCACAAGTTCCATTATCCGAGCTGCGGTGGTGCTAATCGAATTGCAGACCACAACCGGTGGGGCGTGCACATGACGCGCGAACAAATCGCGAGCACGGGGTATTCTTCCTGCGCCCACTGCAACCCGTAAACCGCCCCGGATAATCGGAAGCTATGACCGAACGTCGCGCTTTCGCGTACGACCGGATGTGGCCGAAACACCCCCGGGGACCTTCCGGCCCATGTTTCACGTTGTATTGACCTTCAAGAGCATGGGCAGCAGCATACCTTCGAGCTTTCTCGAGTCTTGGCCCTCGGTGTTTTGCGACGCGCCAGCTACCCAACCAGCACCTCCTTGCCGCAGAAGGCGATGCCGTCGGTGCGGATGCGACTCTCCTCGATGCCACGGGCGACGAGCCCGGCGACGTAGCGCTTGTCTGCGATCTGGGTTCGGGCGCGCGCGACGGTGTCCTCGAGCGTCCTCTCGCGCCTGCGGTCGAAGACCTTGAACTCCATGACCACGGCGGGGTCGGAGCCGGAGGCCCCGTCGGTGGGCACGAGGGCCACGTCGTAACGGCCGCGACCGCTTTCGCGGTTGGACTCCACGCTCCAGCGGCCGCGCAGGCTGGCGAGAAGCCCGAGCACCAGGCCGTGGTAGAAGCGCTCGGGCTCGCGCTCGGCTGACTTGGCCGCCCCGTCGAAGGAGGACATGCACGCGAGTGTGACCTCGGCGAGGCTGTCCGTGGCCCCCTCCGCGTCGCCCGAGAGAAGCGCCTCCGCGAGGTCGCCGTAGTCGGCCGAGACGCCGTCGAACCAGCCCTCGACCATGCGGTCGAAGGTCGCCTCGACCTCGAGGTTGGTGAGGGCGAGCCTGCGCGGGGTGTGCACGACGTCCTTGGGCACGGGCCCCGGACACGTCACATAGCCCGCCGCCAGCAGTAGCGCCCACACGGCGTTCGGGCGGGAGCGCAGCTCGGAGAAGACGACCTCCTCGTCGATGACCTTCTCCACCGCTCCCCCACGCATGAGCTCCTCGAAGTCGGCCTTGAGCCTCCTGTCCGAGCGGCGTAGGACCTCGGAGATAAGGCCGTTGGAGCTGGTGTTGGCCCACCAGGCGGCGAGGGTGCCGCCGCTCTCCAGGAACTTGGTCACCGACCACGGGTTGTACACGTGCCCGACGCCGCCGAAGGTGAACCCGTCATACCACTCGCGCACGTCTTCGCGCCTCTCCGCCAGGTCGTACTCCCCGAGCGCCGCGTCGACCTCGTCCTGGGTGAATCCGAACGCCGCCCTGTATTTGCGCGAGGACGCCGTGACGACCTCGGGGTTGTTGAGGTCGGAGAAGATCGACTCGCGGCTCACGCGGGTGACGCCGGTGATCAGGCCCCGGCCCATCGCGGGGTTCGTCTTGAACGTGGAGTTCATGAGCTGGCGCATGAAGCCGGAGGCCTCCGCCCAGTAGCCGCCGACCCAGGCACGCTCCATGGGCGCGTCGTACTCGTCGAGCAGGACGACGGGCTTGGTGCCCCCGTGGTAGCGCTCCAGCAGGGTGCAGAGCAGGTTGAGCGCGGTCGCGCACGCAACCTGACCCATGCCCGGCCGCACCCGGGAGAGGCGGATCCGCTCCGCCTCGGTGAGGCCCTCCCAGCCGCGCAGGTATCCGTGTGCGTCGACCGCGGCGCAGACTATGTCGCAGACCGCCTCCATCATCCCCTCGAACGTGGGCGGCTTCACTTGGGCGAAGCTCAGGGCCACCACCGGCACCGGGCCCTGCAGCGCGCGCATCTCCGCGTCCTCCCACACCTCGAGGCCGCCGAACAGCTCCTCGCCCCTCCCCGCGAACTCGGTGGAGAGGAAGCAGCGGACCGTGTCGATGTTGAGCGTCTTGCCGAAACGGCGCGGCCTGCACACGAGAGTGACCACGTCGGCGCCCTTCCACCAGTCGCGAACGAAGGAGGTCTTGTCCACGTAAAAGTAGCCGCCCTCGCGCATGGCCTCGAAGCCCTGCGCCCCTATGCTTATCGTCCTCGCCACGGCACGTCCCTTCCACAAGGTCTGTCACTCACAGTGTAGCACGCGGGCGTGCCGGGCCCTGGTTCGCACCTCGCCTCCGAATCGAAAGCGACAATGGCCCCGGAGGTGTCGCCAGCGCGCAAGACCTTCGCCAAGCCCGCGCCCGAGGTCGCGCGCAGCCACCCGGCCCTAGGGCCGATCGGCCATCGCCCGTGGCAAAGGGGATACTCCCCATTGCCACGCACGGGGCAGACGCTATGCAGGATTTGGGATGGCTAGAAGCAGAAGCCGGGGGACACGCCCCAGTCGTTATAGGCGTCGTAGGCGTTCCAGTCACCATCGGAGTTGACGTTGTGGAACCCGTCGGAACCGATGGCGAGGGGCGAGCGAAGCCACCACCAAGAACTCGCCCCTACGGAAGCCGCCTTGAAGCCTTCAAGGTCGAAGAAGCTCATCTGCAAACTCGCGGAATGTATGGCAAGGTCGTCTTTGAGGTAATCCCTCCAACGCTTCATGTCCGACTTCATCACCCCCTTGGGCAGGTCGGGCTCCTTGCCTAGGCAATCGACCCAGCCGGAGAAGCGCGCCTGGGCAATGGCTGGCCTGAGGATATCGGACACCCCTCTTGGCTTGACGGTCGCCAGCTTGTAGACCTCGTCGATGATGCTGGAGAGCGTCTGAGTTGAGCGTCCACGGCACAGCTTACGTATGTGGAGTTGGCGGCTGGGGTTGTCACGCGAGAGGCGAGGTTGGGCCTAAACAGCGGCGGTAGCGTTGGCCAGCACTGTTGGTCGCTGCGTTGCCCCTACGGTTGCGTGAGGCTAACGGACTGCGGAGAAGCGAACGGCTGTTGGGAAGGTGGTCAAGCGATCCTCTGGTATTGTCGGACTTGTCGCCGCTCTTGTCTGCGAACACAGAGATTTCGCTCACCATATGGCCGGATGACGCGCACGGAATATGCCGCGAGCGAGCTAGGCGCCTGTAAACGGTAGCCCGTGTTGACAAACGCAGCGCTGAGGCCGCCATTATCAAATGTCCTTGCGCCACCCGTCGGCCCGCAACCAGCCGACGCGAGGTTTCGAGGCAAGGGACTCGGCGCGGCACTCCCCTCCGACGCAACGGCGAGCTCGCTCAACGGCGCTGCCCTCTTACCCGGAGACCGACCGCTCCGCGACCTCCTGCAGGTAGTCGTCAACGACCGTCGCGGGGCCGTCCCACCACAGCTTGGTATCGTCGTCGAAGAGCCGGCGCGCGGTGTCCGACGCGAGAAACCGACCCGCGGCCACATCCAGGCCCAGGCCGCACTCCTCCGCGATCTCCTGAATGGCTAGGGACGCGACGCAGTTCATTGCAGCGCCGATGGTCCCGGCGTTCACGTCCATACGACCTCCGCCCCCTCGTAGCGCAGGCAGCCCAGCGCGGCGGGAGTCCTGAAGCAGTGCTGGTCGTCTAGGCGCTGGGGAAGCAGCCGAGCGATGCAGCTCTCCTCCGCCTCGTCCGAGCCAACCGCGCCGAAGATTCCGTCCATATACAGCGCGAGCGTGATGTTGGTCTGGTCGTTGGCGATTTTGCCGGAGATGATGTCATAGGGAGCATAGGGCCCTCTGTCCGCCTTGGGCGAGCGGCGCATGCGGTGGGCGACCACGCAGCGAAGCCAGTCCCTGTTCGCGTCCGGGAACGACAAGACGTTGACCCTACCCAAGGCATTGCCATCCACCACAAAGCGAGAGACGAAGCCGTGTCGCGAGGATGCGCCTTCCACACCGCGCTCCACGGCCTTCCTCGTCGAGAGGCGAACGAATGAGAGGGCCTGCTTCCTCGAGATCGTTAGGTAGAAGCCGCGGCCGAAGTCCTTGAAGCGAGCGCACCTCCGCAAGTCGGGCTCGGGCACCTCCGCATAACTGCCATGATATAAAACCATCCCTTCCTCAAGCCCTATAGGGTTTCACCCCCTTGGAGGCAAGGTATTCCTCGACGTCGTCCAGCACCGCCTCGTCCCCTTCCATGTGAAACAGGCCGAAGTTGCGCAGGATGTAGCCGAGCGCGTCTGCGGGTTCCATGACACCCACGGCCTGCGCGAGCGTCATGCCCCAGCGCTCCGCGGCGAGGCGGCAGACACGAATCATCATGTGGACGATCTGGCTCTGCTCGGACATAGTGCACCTCCCGACGCAAGTATACCCGCAAAGTGGCCGATTGGGGCCTGGTCCCAAATGGCCATATGTCCGATAGCGGCCCGCGACGCACGAGATGAGTGCCTCCACCTGGCGCGTCCGCCACACGGGGCGGACGCTATGGGGATTCTCGATGGACTATAAGCAGAAGCCGGGG
>JAGCBF010000325.1 GCA_017652285.1 Atopobiaceae bacterium | reverse complement strand
CCGTGCATTTTCGCGATCCCAAGGCATGGCGCGAGGCAGACGGCAGCTACCGGGTCGTCATGGCCAGCCTCGGTCCCGACAATAGCGGGCAGATCGTACAGTACCGCAGCGACGACGGGTTCTCGTGGCAGTTCGACGGTGTCGTGGCTCGCAATGCCGGACGCTACGGCATCATGTGGGAGTGCCCCGACCTCTTTGAGCTGGACGGCAAGGACGTGTTGCTGGTCAGCCCGCAGGACATGCTGCCCCAAGGTCACGAGTTCTACAGCGGCAACGGAACGTTGTGCATCGTAGGCACCCGGGACAAGGCGACGGGCGCGCTGGCGGAGGAGACCGTCGCGACCATTGACCATGGCATGGACTTCTATGCCACGCAAACGATGCTCGCGCCCGACGGGCGCAGGATCATGGTCGCCTGGATGCAGAACTGGGACGCCACGACCGGCGTCACGCCAAGCCAACGTTGGTTCGGACAGATGACCGTGCCGCGCGAGCTGTCGGTTCGCGATGGCCACCTGTTCCAGTGGCCCGTCCGCGAGCTCGAAAGGCTGCGGACAAACGAGGTTTGCCATCAGGGCGTCAAGCTCGACGGCGAACCGATCGAGCTCGAAGGGGTGCGGGGGCGCGTGGCGGACCTTCTCGTCCACGTTCGTCCTGCCGACGGACAGAGCCCCTATGACGAGTTCGTCATCTGGTTCGCGCAGGACGAGCGCTTCCACTGCTCGCTGAGATATCGGCCCGCCCATGGCACGCTCAAGATAAGCCGCATCCATGCGGGTTCGCGCCGCGCGTTCGTGCACCATCGCAAGCTCGACGTCGAGGGCGCCCCGCTTGAGCTGTCCCTGCGTCTGGTACTCGACAAGGACAGCGTTGAGGTGTTCGTAAATGGCGGCAGGCAAGCTGCGACCATGATTGTTCCCACCGAGCTCTCGGCCGACGGCATCTCGTTCTTCTCACGTGGGCAAGCGGTAGTAGATGTGAAAAAGTACGATCTGGCCGATTGGGGCTAGGCCCCTTTCGGCCTAGTGCTATTGCCGGGCAACCCACGGCGAGCTACGCCACGCCCGTGGCTACGGCCCAGCGCGCATGTCGCCGAATATATCGCTCGCTCTTTGACAAGGTCCTGACTTAGCCTGTATTGTTATTTGTGGTTGTGGGACATATCGAGGAGAGGAGACCCCATGAAGCTCGACACGCTGTTTTCGCCCATGAAGATCGGTGGTTGCGAGATCCCCAATCGGCTGGTCGTGCCAGCGATGGTCATGAACTACTGCACCTACGACGGCATGATCACCGACCAGTACGTGGCCTACATGGAAGAGAAGGCCAAGGGCGGCTGGGGTCTTATCATCACCGAGGACTACTGCGTGCAGCCGGCTGGCAAGGGCTACAGCCGCATTCCCGGCCTTTGGAAGGAAGAGCATGTGGCAAGCAGCCGACGCGTGACCGACGCCGTCCACAAGTACGACTCCAAGATCTTCGCGCAGATGTATCATCCCGGCCGCCAGACCACCCCGGCTGCCAACGGAGGCGAGACGCCCGTGGCGCCCAGCCCCACCAAAGATCCCATGTGCGCCTTCCAGGCTCGCGAGATGACCGTCGAGGAGATTCACCAGCTGGTGGCCGACTTCGGTACCGCAGCGCGGCGTGCCAAGGACGCCGGCTTCGACGGCATAGAGCTGCACTGCGCCCACGGCTACCTGCTGGCAGAGTTCTTGAGCCCTGCCGTAAACCGTCGCGTGGACGAGTACGGCGGCTGCTTTGACAACCGCGTGCGCATCGTGGACGAAATCATCGCCGCCATGCGTGAGCAGGTGGGCGAGGACTTCCCCATTCAGGTGCGCTTCTCGTCAAACGACTACGTGTCCGGCGGCCGCACCGAGGCCGAGAGCTACGAGCTCTGCCGTCACTTTGAGGACATTGGCTTCGACGCTATCCATGTGTCCAACGGCATGTATGCGAGTCACCCAAAGGACCAGATAATTGCCCCCATGTTTACCGACCACGCCCTTAACATGGAGCGTGCCCAGCAAATCAAGAACCTGGTGAGCATCCCCGTCATCTTGGCAAACCGCATCAACGACCCTAAGATGGCGGACACCCTGCTAAAGATGGGCAAGGCCGACTTTATCGGCATGGCCCGCGGCTCGCTTGCCGACCCCTACCTGCCCGCCAAGGCCAAGGCCGGTCGAGACGAGGCCATTCGCTACTGCATCGGCTGCCTGCAGGGCTGCGAGATGCCTCTGCTCATGGACGATCAGGCCGGCTGTCTGGTCAACCCGCGTTGCGGTCGCGAGTTCGAGAACGACCTGGCCAAGGTCGCGGAGCCTAAGCGCGTAATGGTGATCGGCGGCGGCCCGGCCGGTCTTATCGCTGCCGAAACGCTCGCGCTGCGCGGCCACAAGCCCGAGGTGTTCGAGGCATGCAAGCACCTGGGTGGGCAGTTCCGGTCCGCGGCCTTCCCCGTGGGCAAGGGAGAGCTTACCACCTTTGTGAGCAGCCTGCGCAAGAGCCTCGAGGAGCGTGGGGTGCCCGTCCATCTGGGATGCGCGGTCGACGAGGCGGCCATTGCCGAGTTCGCCCCCGACGCCGTAATCGTTGCAACGGGCGCAAAGCCGCTGGTACCGCCCGTGCCGGGCATCGACGGGCCTAACGTGGCCACTGCCGAGGACGTGCTGTTGGGCAAGGTGGAGATAAAGGACGCGCCGATCGTGGTGTGCGGTGGCGGCGAGGTCGGTTGCGAGACGGCCGAATACATCGCCGAGGTACTGCTGCCCCACGTGCCGGTAACGGTGCTCGAGATGCAGGACGACATCCTTATGGACATGATGCCCTTTACCAAGGTATGCCTCATAGAGATGATGGTGAAGAACGGCGTGGCGTGGAAGACCGGCGCCACGGTAAAGGCCATAGAGGCAGACGGCGTGGTGTACGAGGACGCCGAGGGCGAGCACAAGCTGCCCGCCGCCCAGGTCGTTTCTGGCTTTGGCTATCGTGCCTACAACCCGTTGGAAGAGGCTGCACGCAAGGTATGCGCTGACGTGCGGGTCGTTGGCAGCGCCATCAAGGCCGGCAATGCGCTCGTAGCTGGCAAGGAAGCCTACGCCGCAGGTCTTGCGATTTAGGTTCCAGGCAGCGGCGAAGGGCGCGTAGCGCGCGCCCAACTTGGCCGATTGGGGCTAGGCCCCTTTCGGCCAATTTTCCGTATGCGCTCAACTCGGCCGAATCGTACGCATACGGCGCGGCCTGCGTTCTACTCGTTGTACGAATCGAGAAAACCAAGCGACTTGTTCCATTGGAGCCCACAGCTCTTGCACGCGCATTGTATGACGCCCGTCACACCTGGCTGCGGAACTCGATAGACCTCGTATCCGTGGCAGTTCGGGCATTGAAGCCCCTTCTTCACGATGTCCCCTATGCCCCAATCGCCGCCCGAGACCGCGTTAAGCTCCTCGTCGCTAAGCTCGTAGCCCTCTTCCTCGATAAGCGCCAAGATTTCCGCGGGTGTCTTGGCTTCTGCCAACTTCTCGTACTGCTCCGGCTTTATACCGTCACGTTTCATGTTCGCTCTCCTCTCGTGGTGCCGACAAACCCACTCAATCATTCATACGTCATTTTCTGCCAACGTGTCCCATCGACTCTTGCGAACGGCGCCGGAGCGGATGTCTGACACACCGCTCGGCGGCCTCGGCCAGGGTGTATTTGTCTTGATTGTCGCGATATGATCCCCACCGAAGCTCATACGGCAGGCATTTCCTGTCTCACGCATCCCGCCTCGCCGGAGGCCGCGCTTATGCGCCGCCGCTCGCGGACTCCCGCGCGGGCAAAGGGCCGGGTCCCTTCGGACCGCCTTCACGCGAAAGTTCGTTTGGCGAGGCCGATTCCCGGCAAATCGCGTTTGGCGAGGGAGGATTCCTAGCAAAGTGCGTTTGGCGAGGGAGAATTCCTAACAAAATGCGTTTCGCGAGGGAAATTCCTAGGTTTTCTCACTTGGCGAGGCTCGCCAGATTGAGTTTTGCGGGAAAAATCCTCGCCAGATTGACTTTGGCGTGAAAAGAGCCTCGCGAAATCGATTTTGGCGGGAACCCTCCCTCGCCAGATTGATTTTCTCGGGAACGCTGGACGCGGGACGCTCGCGAGATTGACTTTGGCGGGAACGCTCCCTCGCCAGATTGACTTTCGCAGGAAAGCTGGCCTCGGGACGCTCGCCGGGCGCGGTCTCCT
>JAGCBF010000324.1 GCA_017652285.1 Atopobiaceae bacterium | reverse complement strand
CATGGGAGTGGCACCTACGCACATTCGGAGGTTTCGGCTCGACAATCGTCCGGAAACCTCCGAAACCGCGTGCTTCCGGCGGACATGCACGCAAAACCGGAGGTTTCTCGTCTCGGAAAACGCGGAAACCTCCGTATCTGCGTGCATGAGCGCGGCACCTACGCACATTCGGAGGTTTCGGCTCGACAATCGTCCGGAAACCTCCGAAACCGCGTGCTTCCGGCGGACATGCACGCAAAACCGGAGGTTTCGGGCCGACAGCTGCGACTACGAGCGACGGCGAGCAGATTCAGGGACCTATGCAAAGTCCTCGGGAGATAGTCCCTCCACAAAGTCGTGGAATGCCTCGGCCTCTCGCTGCCGCTCGTCGCGCTCCACCGAGGCGAAGTCGGGCAGGGCAGCGGTGTCGAGCACCTCTTCCTCGGCAAAGATGGGGGCATGGGCACGTACGGCAAGCGCAAGGGCGTCGGAGGGCCGCGCGTCGATGCTCAGCGTTTCTCCCAAGGAGTTCACGAGCTGGAGCTGAGCGAAAAACGTCGTGCCCTCGACGTTGTTGATCACCACGGACGAAAGGTAGGCACCCAGACCGGAGATCACGCTTTGCAGGAGGTCGTGCGTCTTGGGTCGCTTTTGCTCTTGTCCGTCGACCCCCATGCTAATGGCGATGGCCTCCACCATGCCAATGCGAATGGGGAGCTTGGAGGCGGCGCCTCGATCCTTCCGCGGCTTAAGAACCACCACGGACGCGACGGGCCCCGCGCCAACAACAACCGACTGTATGTCCATGCGTATAATAGCCATGCGGACATTCTACCTATCTCTGACAAAAAGTGAACAAACTTTCTTTGAATTTCTGCTTGACTTTTGTCGGAAGAGAGCATAGTATACTTACTTGCGGATGGGCCTGTAGCTCAGTTGGTCAGAGCGTCCGGCTGATAACCGGGAGGTCACAAGTTCGAGCCTTGTCAGGCCCACCATCCTTGGATAATAAGCGCCCCAGCGTGAGCCGAGTCGCCGCTGGGGCGCTTATTAAATCAGGGGGACGTAGCTCAGCTGGGAGAGCGCGGGCTTTGCAAGCCTGAGGTCGTGGGTTCGATCCCCATCGTCTCCACCAATCATTCGAGCCGGGGTCACTCGGCTCTTCTCATATTGCGGGGCCGTAATTGACGAGGAGGCTGTCTTGCTTGGCGAATGCCCCGCCCCATTGGCGCTCCCGTCTACCCCGCTCCTAGCGTCGCAATCGCGTGCAGTGGACACCTATTGCGCCTATGCCGGGTCGCTTGCATCCGTCGCTCTATCCGTGCCCCCCAAAGCAAGGGACTTTACGCTAGAATACATACGCATTACCGAAAAAGCAGAGAGGTGCACCATGGCTAGGAAGCCGACGACGTTTAGTATGCGCATGCCCGAGGACCTTAACGAAAAGATCCAGGCCTATGCCACGGCAAACAACTGCACCAAGGCAGAGGCGATGAGCCATTTTGCCCGCGCGGGCATAGAGCTGGAAGAAAACGGCCCGACAGTCGTTAAGGAAGCCGATACCTCCGCCGATGCCTTGGGAAGGATTCAGGAGCGCTTGGAGGCGCTGCAAAACCTTCCCACGATCGAGCAGACGACTACGGCCATCGTACCTGCGGATATACGCGATAAAATACAAACGTATTCACAAGAACACGAGTGCAGCGAGCAAGAGGCGCTCGCGTACTACGCTCGAATCGGCATAGAGCTCAGTGGCGACCAACGAGTGGCCACCAACCAAGACATCACCTCCTTGTCGCAAAAGATCGACCTTCTCGCGCAAGACAACCAAGCGAAGACCGAGCAGCTTAAAGTGATGACGGAGATGCTCGCGAGCATTCGCGAGTACACCAAGCCGGAAGAGTTTGTGTTGGAAGGCGAGCTTGCAGACCCGGACGTGGAGGACGTGGTCGAGGAGGAGCTTTCGGAAGAGGAGCGCCAGCGTATCCTTGACGAGCATACGCGCCAGATCGTAAGCGACGTAATGAGCGACTACATGAACAAGCAGCGCGACGAGCAGATGGCACGCGAGGCCGAGCGTGCGAACTTGCGCCAGACGACCATTTGGGCGCCGGTTTTGGTTGCGGCGCTGGTGAGCCTTCTGATTGGCCTCGTAATCATGTTGCTTCGATAATACGCCATTTACCTGCAGTAATACAGAGAGGTAACACACGGGATGACGGAACGTAATACACATGAAGACACTGGCGGCGTGTCCGCGGAGCTCGATGAGCTGTCGAGCACGCTTATGGGAGACGCGTTGGACATGCTTGCGGAAGACGGCGCCATGGGCGTGCTGGTGGTGCTGCAGGACGCCGCAGGCGAGGTGTCTTCCTACGAGTTTGCGGACGATGGACCGGCGGCCCTGCTCGACGAGGCCCGTTCCTGTGTGCGTCGGTCTCGTCATGGTGTGCGCTATGCGCTCACCTACGTCGGAGCCATAGAGATGGACGATGGGACCTATGCGGAGGCGCTCCTTATGGAGTTTGGCGAGCGCGGCAAACCGAGCTACTCCGCCTATTCGCTCTTTGAGGGCGCGGGCACCGGCGATGACTTTAGGTGGACGGACCCCGCCCCCGCCGGAGAAGAGGAGCCGCTTTTGGGCTGACGTGTGGCGGCACGTCGCATGCTGGGCCCATACGTGAAAATACTTGGGTGAAGCTCATATCCTGCTACAATCTCACGGTCAAACGAAGAGTTCGTGAGGAGAATCAATGCTGCAGGAGCATATACGCAACATCGCGATCATCGCCCATGTAGACCACGGCAAGACCACGCTCGTGGACGAGATGCTACGTGCGTCGGGCGCGTTTCGCGAGGGTCAAAAGGTGCAGGAACGCGTGCTCGACTCCAATGACCAAGAGCGCGAGCGGGGCATTACGATCCTCGCAAAGAACATCTCCATTGAGTACAAGGGCATAAAGATCAACGTGATCGACACTCCCGGCCACGCGGACTTTGGCGGCGAGGTCGAGCGCGTGCTCAAGATGGCGGACGGCGCCCTGCTCTTGGTCGACGCCGCAGAGGGCCCCATGCCTCAAACGCGCTTCGTGCTGCGGCATGCCATCGCAAACGGCCTGCAGATCATGGTGGTCATCAACAAGATCGACCGCGACGGCGCGAACCCGGAGCGCGCCATGGAGGCAAGTCTGGACCTCATGATGGACCTTGGCGCTTCCGACGCGCAGATCGAGTTTGCCATGGAGCATGTGGTGTATGCGTCGGCGGTCAATGGGTTTGCCCGTCTTGACCCAGACGGTCCCCATGCGGGCGACATGTTCCCCCTGCTCGACATGATCGTGGAGTCGCTCCCCGCGCCGGACGTGGAACCGGATGGTCCGTTGGCCATGCAATGCGTCACGGTGGACCATTCCAGCTACGTCGGACGCATTGGCATCGGGCGCGTGTATTCCGGCACCATCCACGCCGGCGAGCGCATACTGGTGGTCAAAAACGACGGCAGCCGCGCCATGGCGCAGGTCAAGCAGCTCTTTACGTTTGACTATCTTGGTCGAAAGGAATGCGACGAGGTTGTGGCGGGCGATATCGGTGCCGTAGTCGGCGTCGACGGCACGGACATCGGCGACGTGTACACCGACCCCGACGACCCCGTGGAGCTCGAGCCCATCGAGATCGATCCGCCCACGCTGTCTATCGTGTTTGAGCCAAGCACGTCTCCCTTGGTGGGGCGCGACGGCGACATCGTTGGAGGCAGGCAGCTCAAAGAGCGCCTTTTGCAAGAAAAAGAGAACAACGTCACCATGCGCATCGAGGAGCTGGCCGACAAGACCGGAATCGAGGTCGCGGGTCGTGGCATACTGCACTTGTCGGTGCTGATGGAGCAAATGCGCCGCGAGGGCTATGAGTTCCAGGTCGGTCGCCCGCGCGTGCTGTTTAAGAAGGGCCCTGGCGGCGTGCGCCTGGAGCCCGTCGAGCAGGCGGTTGTCGAGTGCCCCAACGAATATTCTGGCAAAGTAATAGAGACGTTTGGCAACGTTGGCGGCACCATGGTAAACATGGAGCCGGGTGCCACGCAGACGCACTTGGAATTCAACATCCCCACCCGTGGCATCATGGGTCTTAAGACGCGTATCCTTAACGTAACGCACGGCGAGGGCGTGTTTTACCACACGTTCTTGGAATATGGGCCGTATGCCGGCGACATCGGCGGCCGCAAGAACGGCGCCATGATCTCCATGAGCACCGAAAAGGCCGTGTCGTATGCCTTGGGCACGCTGCAAGAGCGCGGGACGCTCTTCGTGGGACCAGGCGACGAGTGCTACGAGGGCATGCTGGTTGGAGAGCGGCCCCGTCCGGACGACATGGTGGTCAACATCGCCCGCACAAAGCAGCTGGGCAACCAGCGCTCGAGCACGGCCGACATCGCCGTGCAGCTCACGCCTCCACGTACCTTTACGCTGGAAGAGGCGCTGGAATACATCATGGACGACGAGCTGGTGGAGATCACGCCCAAAAACATCCGCATGCGCAAGCGCATCCTTAACGAGACGGACCGCCGCAAATGGGCCGTCCGCCACGGTCTGGTTAAGAAATAGGCGATGACGCGGTCGACCAGACGATCAGGCGGTCGACCAAGCCCATCGTCCGTATAAAAAACTCTTGCCCCGAAGGCAAAAGTGCGCTATACTAACCTACGCTTTGTTACGGAGAGTTGTCCGAGCTGGCCGAAGGAGCACGATTGGAAATCGTGTATGCGCCTAAAGCGCATCCGGGGTTCGAATCCCCGACTCTCCGCCAGAATTATCCGCGGCGCCACAAGGCGCCGCGTTCACCCTGTGGAGGGGTGGCAGAGTGGTTGAATGCGGCGGTCTCGAAAACCGTTTGGCCCGTCAGGGTCACGAGGGTTCGAATCCCTCCTCCTCCGCCATCACATGCTTGGGACTCCCCAGGAGTCCTTTTTTATTAGCCGCATGTCACTCGTGACTTTCTATAAACCAAAGACTGGTATGCTCTAGTCGCTAGCAGAAGAAGGGATCGAAATGAACGAAACCAAGTACTTTTCTCGTTCGTGGGCAATGCTCACAAGGGACCACGGATGGTACAAGCCGCTGCTGGTCATGGCGGCGGCGCAGCTCGTGCCGATTGCCGGTTATTTGGGCACCAAAGGCTACGGTCTTGAGTGGGCACGCCTGACCGCATGGGGCGTGGATGCCGCGCCCAAGCAAAAGGGCGTCAAGGTAGGCAAGTGCATAGGAAGCGGTTGGCGCGGTTTTGTGGTCGACCTAGGCATGTGCCTGTTGTTTGGCCTTGTCCTGGGGATAATCACCACCTTTGCCAACATGTTCCCCGGCGTCTTTGGTAACCTCCTCAGCACCTTGGTGAGTCTTGCCACGTCATTTGCGTCAATCGTGTTCGGCGTCGCTCTTATGGTTGCCGAGCTCCGCGCCGCCATATACGAAAGCATCGGCGCCGGATACAGCTTTAAAAACATATATGCGATGATCAAGCGCGATACCAAGGGATTCTTCAAGCTCGTGCTTATCGCCTTCGTATCGTCGTTGGTCGTGTTTGCGGTCATGCTGCTGGTCATGGGCATCGTGGGAATCATGTTTGCTCCCGCACTTATCGCCGCAAGCATGGGGTCGTCCAGCGCACAGAGCCTGATGCTGGCCGTTGGCGCATCACTGGTGACGGTCGTTCCGCTTGTGGTCATATTTGGCTTTGTATTCTCCGTGGCATACAACGGCATTTCGCTCGTGCTCATTAATGCCGTTGGCTTGTGGATGCGTCAGTTCAACGTGGAGGAGTGGGGCCGTAGCGAGGACCCTCTTCCCACGCAGGGCTACGCGGCGCCTCAGGGCCAAGCGCCGCAGAATCCTTATGGCGCGAGCATGCGCAATGACCAACCGTATGGCCAGCCGTATGACCAGTCCTACGGTCAGCCCAGGCAAGACAGCTACGCTCCGTACGACCAGGCAAACACGCACGTTCCGCAGGAGGTCCAGCCCGTAGAGCCGGATGTCAGCGCGCCGCAGGCGGCTGAATACCCCGTCGCAACCCAAGTAGACGAGCAGACCTATCGGCAGCCGGAGTATGAGGAGACGCGCGTGCTGCCCCAGCAAGACGTATCGGTCGCACAAGAGATTGCCGACCAGGAGTACGTCGACCCCACGGTCATCTTTGGCGCTGCGGACGACGAGGACGCAGACGTGCCGACCGCGGAGGAAGCCGAGGACGCACCCACGTCCGCACCCGTTGTGGAGACCGAGACGTTGGTCATCCCGATGTCGGAGCCCGAAGCCGATCCTGACCCGGCACCTATTGCGGAGCCCGAGGCCAAAACGGTTCTCGAATCCGTGGCCGACGAGGAAGTAGTCGCGGACGCCCGTGACGATCAGGACGAGATCGACGAGCTGTACGAAGACTTCCTGACCATCGTCAAAGAGAGCGACAAGACCGACGACTAGCGTACGGCGTCAAGCATGACGTGATAAAGGCCGGCATCCGGATATCGGGTGTCGGCCTTTTTTTGTGTACAAAATGTGAAGCAGCGAACAGCGGATTTGCTGGCAAACGGGGATACACGCCGCCTAAGCTGGCAAAACGTGGTCTTGGTGCGCAATACGTGCGCATTGGATGCGCAAATTGTGCAAAAGAGCCTCCATACATTCGTGGAGACATGCGGAACATGGGAACTGCTCGGAAATCAAGGGGTGCTTGTGGTACTATGACAAACCGTACTTTCCTGTTCCGGGCGCATCCTTCACGACCCGGAGCCATGAGTCCAGAGGAGGTGAACTGCATGAAGGCATATGAACTGCTGTATATCATCGATCCTTCCGCAACCGAAGAGGTGCGCGCGGCTGTGACCGCTCGTATCGACAACGCCATCATTGGTCAGGGCGGCTCGATCGATAACGTCGACGACTGGGGCAAACGTAAGCTTGCCTACGAGATCGACGGTCTTAACGAGGGCAACTACATCCTCGTGAACTTCCAGGCAGACCCCACGCACGTCCAGGAGCTCGACCGCGTGCTTCGCATTACCGATGCGGTAAAGCGTCACATGATCGTCGTGCGCGTGAACGCAGAGCAGGAGTAGTTTGGAAGAAGCGCAGGCAGCAGGCCTGCGGTAACATCGAGAGGCAGGAAACTAGCGTGAGCATTAACAGGGTAACCATATCGGGCAACCTCACCCGCGATCCAGAGATACGCGCTACGCAAAGTGGCATGAACATCCTTAACTTTGGTATGGCCGTCAACGACCGTCGTCGTAACAACCAGACCGGAGAATGGGAGGACTACGCCAACTTCGTTGACTGCGTGCTGTTTGGCAATCGTGCCGAGTTTCTCTCGCGTACCCTGCACAAAGGCATAAAGGTTGTGGTGGAGGGCAAGCTCCGCTACAGCAGCTGGGAGCGCGACGGCCAGCGTCGCAGCAAGCTCGAGGTCGTCGTGGACGACCTGGACTTCGTCTCCCCGCGCCAGCAGCAGGGCGGTTATGGTCAGCAAGGCGGATACAATAACGCGCCTGCGCCTACGGGTGGGTATAACACGCAGCAGGGCTATGGGCAGCAAGCGCCGCGCGAGTCCGGATCGTTCAATGCTTCGGTCCCCGAGCCACAGCCTTCCCAGGGCTATGACCAGCCGGTTAACCAGGCTCCGCAGGCACCTGTCGCACCGCGCCCCGTCGTTTCGGCGCCGCCACAGGCAGACGTGTACGACGAGGACATTCCGTTTTAAACAGTCCGGGTGACGTTGTCGCCCAAAGAAAGGCATCGACATGGCTCAGCAAAAGCAAGATTTTCAGCGCCAGCCGCGTCGCAGGTATTGCCAGTTCTGCAAGGAAGGCGTCGAGTACATCGACTACAAGGATGTGCAGCTCCTTCGCAAGTACACCACCGACCGTGGCAAGATCAAGCCTCGTCGCGTGACCGGCACCTGCACGCAGCACCAGCATGACATCGCGAACGCGATCAAGCGCGCCCGCGAGATGGCCCTTATCCCCTACGTGATCCCCGTGGTATCCAGCCGCGGCGGTCGTGGCCGCGGATAGACCCACGAAAGGAGACGCACATGAAAGTAATCCTTCTGGGCGAGCTGCGCGGCAAGGGCGGCGAAGGTGACGTCGTAGAGGTCGCACAGGGCTTCGCAGAGAATTACCTGTTCCCCAACAAGATTGCGATTCTTGCGACCAAGGGCAACCTTAAGCAGCTCGAGGAGCGTCGTCACAACATTGCCAAGCGCGAGGAGAAGCGTCTGGCCGACGCCGCGGCACTCAAGGAGATCCTTGAGGGCAAGTCCGTTAAGGTCGACGCTCGCATTGGCGAGGAGGGCCAGCTCTTTGGCTCCGTCACCAGTGCCAACATCGCCGACGCCATCAAGGAGCAGCTTGGCGTCGAAATCGACCGCAAGCGCATCGCGCGCAGCCAGGCAATCAAGATGGCTGGTCGCCACGAGGTCGAGGTCGACCTGTACCGCGACATCAACGCTACGGTGACCGTGCTCGTGGGCGTTGACGAGGAGGAGCCCGAGGAGGCCGAAGCCGAAGTCGAGCAGACTGAGGAAGAGGCGACCGAGGAGTAGGCTCGTTCCACCATACGTTGACAACAGCCCTTGTCGTTCGCAACGGACGGCAAGGGCTGTTTTGGTAACGGTGGAGGGGTACAACCCGTTGTCGCGAAAAGGTAGAATGGAGTGACGAACAAGCACAAGGAGCCATATCATGCCCGAAACGAACCTAGAGATAAACCCCACGCGGGCGACGCTTAACCACACGGGAGAGATGCCTCAGGATCCCCAAGCGGAGCGATCGGTGCTATCGGCGATGCTCTTGTCACCCGAGGCGTTCCAGGAATGTCTGCTCGAGGTGCAGGAAGGTGACTTCTACCTGCCGTCCAACCGCAAGATCTTTTTGTGCATGCGCAGGCTGTTCGACAATAACCAGCCGGTGGACCCGGTGTCCTTGGCGGATGCCCTCAAGAGCGACGGAGAGCTGGATCGCGTGGGCGGCATGCCGTATTTGCTTGACTTGGTCAACGCCCCGTTTGCGCTGGCCAGTTGGCGGCACCATGCCGAGATGCTCAGGCGCGACGCGACCCTGCGCCAGATGATCGCCGCCTCCGCGCAAATATCCGCCTTGGCGTTTGACGCGCCGGAGGACACCAAAGACGTGGTAGACCAAGCGGAGCGCATGCTGCTTTCTGTGACGGACCGGGGCGTGAGGTCAAGCTACTCCCGGCTCGAAGAGATCATGGAGCAGCTGTACAACGATCTGGGCGAGCAGGCGGAGAACCAGTCGGACGCCATGGGCGTTAAGACGGGCTTTAACGGCTTGGATTCGCGCCTGCTGGGCCTGCGTGGCGGACAGATGGTGGTCATCGGTGCGCGACCAGGCGTGGGCAAGACGTCGTTCTGCCTTAACCTCGCCGTCAACGCGGCGGAGGAAGGCACGACCGTCGCGCTGTTCTCGCTCGAGATGAGCAAAGTGGAGATTGCCCAACGCCTGCTTTCCGCACGGTCCATGATCAAGCTCACGGACATTCGATCTGCCAACATACGCCCCAACCAGTGGCCGCAAATCTTGGAGGCCACGGAAGACTTGCGTCAGCTGGACATCCTCATAGACGACACGCCGGGTACCACGGTAACGGAAATCCGCGCCAAGGCGCGCCGCATGCTGCACGGCAAAGAGAAGGGCATCGTCATCATCGACTACCTGCAGCTCTTGTCTGCACCGGCAGGTGGCAACCGCAACGACAACCGTGCCACGCAGGTGGGCGAGATGAGCCGTGGTATAAAGATCATGGCCAAGGACCTGGACGTGCCCGTAGTGGCGCTTTCGCAGCTCAACCGCGAGGTGGAGGGGCGAACGGGCAAGCGCCCACAGCTTTCGGACCTGCGCGAGTCCGGCTCCATCGAGCAGGACGCCGACATCGTCATCCTGCTGGACCGCTCGACCACGCCGGAGGAGGCGTCGCGCGACGATCGTCCCAACGAAGGCATTACGGACTTTATCATAGCGAAGAACCGTTCTGGCCCGCTGGCCACCATACCCATGCGATTTGATGGCGAGACCATCAAGTTTTACGAGGTCGACCTTATTCACGAGCCGTAATACGGTAATAATACGCAGTGTGCATCGCCCGTGCTGTGGGTCAATGAGGTAACAAACGCCTTGGGCTCAAGGGCATGGGGTTATACTGACAAGTTGTTGGAACGACGAACCTACTCTTAGGTGGTAAGAAAGGACCGATTATGGCAGCAGACGTACTCGTTGGCACCCAATGGGGCGATGAGGGCAAAGGCAAGGTCACCGACCTCATTTCGGGCGACTACGACGTGGTGTGCCGTTATGCGGGAGGCGCGAACGCAGGACATACCGTCATTGCGAACGGCAAGAAGCTCGCGCTGCACCAGGTGCCCAGTGGCGTCATGTACAAGGACACCATTCCCGTTATCGGCAACGGATGCATCGTGGATCCCACGATTCTGCTGGACGAGATCGACATGCTTACCGAGCAAGGCATCGACAGCGGTGACCTCAAGATATCGGGCAACGCCCACATCGTGATGCCGTACCACAAGGACCTTGACGGCGCACACGAAAAGAAGCTGGGTAAGAACCTCATCGGTACGACCAAGCGCGGTGTCGGCCCCACGTACATGGACAAGATGAACCGCACTGGCCTGCGCATCCAGGACATGCTGGACGAGAAGATCTTCCGCCAAAAGCTTGAGTCGGCGCTGGCCTACACCAACCCCATTTTGGAGAAGGTCTACGAACTGCCGACCTACACCGTGGAGCAGATTTGCGAGACGTACCTCCCCATGGCCTCGCGCATTCGTCCCTACATCGTGGAAAGTTCTATGTTCCTTAACGAGCAGCTGGAACAAGGTCGGTCCGTCCTGTTTGAAGGCGCTCAGGCAACCATGCTCGACATCGACCATGGCACATATCCGTTCGTGACGAGCTCCAACTGCACCGCCGGCGGCGCGGTGACCGGATCTGGCGTTGGCCCCGTGCACATCAAGCGCGTGCTGGGCATTGCCAAGGCCTACCTTACGCGCGTGGGTAGCGGTCCCTTCCCCACCGAGCTCTTTGACGAGGTTGGAGAACGGCTGGGCGAGGTCGGTCACGAGTACGGCGTGACCACGGGGCGCAAGCGTCGCTGCGGTTGGTACGACGCCGTCGTGGTCAACTATGCGGCGCGCGTAAACGGCCTTACGGACCTGGCGATAACCAAGCTCGACGTGCTGGGCTGCTTGGACGAGATCAAGGTGTGCGTGGCGTATGAGTGCAATGGCGTGCGCTACACCACCGTGCCGGAGCATCAGAGCGTGTTCTATCACGCGCACCCCGTGTACGAGACGCTGCCGGGTTGGAAGTGCGACATAAGCGGTGTGCGCAACTTTTACCAGCTCCCGCGCGAAGCAAAGGACTACATCGACTTTTTGGAGCAACTCGCGGGCGTGCGGGTAAGCATCATTACGGTGGGACCAGACCGCGAGCAGACCATCGATCGCTATTGGCATTGATGTAATACGCGTAATACCGCAGGTACAAGGCGTGTCTCCAACAAATGGGGGCACGCTTTTTGTCATATGTAGGACAACGTATTTTGCTGCATTACCTATGTAATACGATTTGTTGCCTGTTAAGACTGCATGCAATTGGTGGTCCTCTAAGCAATTGCGGGTATCCTAAACAAGACTGTTTTGTTGTGATAGGAAGGAACGGTATGAAGACGGTAGACATTCTGTTGTTAGGCGCGGGCGGACGCGAGCATGCGCTGCTCAAAAAGCTTGCGGAGTCTTCGCATGCGGGGCGTCTGTATGTGGCGCCGGGCAACGGTGGCATGTTGCAGCTGGCGGAGCTTGCTCCGGTAAACCAGGATGACCCCAAGCAGGTTGCCGAGTGGGCACAGGACAACAACATCGGCCTGGTGGTCGTGGGTCCGGAGGCGCCGTTGGTGGAAGGCGTGGCGGATGCCGTGCGTGCAAAGGGAATCCCCTGCTTTGGTCCCAATGCGGACGCAGCTCGTATGGAGGGTTCCAAGGAGTTTGCGAAGCAGGTCATGGCGCGCGCCAACGTCCCCACGGCGGCCTACCAGAGCTTTACCGACAAGGACGAATGCGTGGCGTACGTTACGAAACTAGACGGCCCCTGCGTCATCAAGGCAGACGGACTCGCGGCGGGAAAGGGCGTCATCGTGGCCCAAACCACGCAAGAGGCGCTCGATGGCGTTGACCTGTGCTTCGACGGCGCCTTTGGCGACGCGGGAAAGACCGTGGTCGTGGAAGAGATGCTCGAGGGACCGGAGTGCAGTCTGTTGGCGCTGACGGACGGCACTACCGTGGTGCCGCTTGCCACGAGCCAAGACCACAAACGTGCCTACGATGGCGATAAGGGTCCCAACACGGGTGGCATGGGCGTCTATTCACCCGTCCCCGAGCACTTGGTCAGTACCGACGCTCTCGACGCCATGGTTGACGTTATGAAACGCGTGGTCGCACAGCTAAAATACGATGGTATTACGTATTCCGGTTGCCTATATGGCGGTTTCATGCTGACCAAGGATGGTCCCAAAGTGCTTGAGTTCAACGCGCGTTTTGGCGATCCGGAGACTCAGGTGGTACTTCCGCGCATGCATGCGGACTTGGTCGACGTTTTCCTTGCCTGCGACAATGGCACGCTGGATTCCGCGAGCATAACCTGGGGCGACGATTGGGCGGTGTCTGTCGTTCTGGCCAGTGCGGGATACCCCGGCTCCTACGAGTCCGGCAAGGTCATAACGGGCATAGGTGACGCCGCGAGGATGGATGGTATTACGGTGTATCACGCTGGCACCAAGCTAGACGATGCGGGTAACGTTCTGACGGCGGGTGGACGCGTGTTGGACGTTACCGCTGTTGCGCCGACGTTTGCGCAAGCTCGAGCGAAGGCGTACGAGGCCTGCGAGCTTATCGACTTCGAGGGCAAGCAGTTCCGTACCGACATTGGCGCTCGGGCGTTGTAAGTGCGGTAATACGTATTTGTACGGATTAATACGTTGGTATTACTAAAGCAAAGGAAGCTCAAATGAGTGACGACGTACCCACGCAAGACGATTTGACCTCGGCGACAGACAGCATAGCTGACGCCCTGGAGGCGTTTACGTATGATGGCGACAGACAGGCGACGGACCATGCGTCGGGCGAGCCCATGCGTCGCAGTCTGGTTTTGGGAGAGGACGACCCGCGCGACGCCGACTTGGCCGAAAAGCCCCTTACGGAAGATGTCGCGTGGACGGGACGCATCTTTAACGTCAATCGCCTACGGGTCGAGCTGCCCGATGGTCGGCAAGCTCTTCGCGATGTGGTAAGGCATCCAGGGGCGGTGGCGATAGTGGCGCTTACGGACGATGGTCGCATCTGCCTGGTCAGACAATACCGTACGTCGTTGTCGCGCGTTACGGTGGAGATTCCCGCCGGAAAGCTCGATCCGGGCGAGGATCCGCTCACCTGCGCGCGTCGCGAGCTCAAGGAAGAGACGGGCATGGAGGCGGAGCAGATTGCGTTCCTTACCACCATCGCTACGAGTGACGGTTTTACGGACGAGCTTATCCACATATACATGGCAACAGGCCTGAGCTTCGCAAAGTCGGATCCCGACGCAGACGAGTTCATAAATGTGGACCTGGTGCCCCTAAGCGAACTCATTGACGCCGTGCTGGATGGTCGCATCGAGGACTGCAAGACCGTGACCGGTGCCCTGATCTGCGACGCCATATCACACCGCCTATAGCGACCGATTGGCCGCTTGGTCCCGGTGCAGGTGTCCAAGAGCAGATGGGGCCGATTGGGGATAGGCCCAAATCGGCCACTTTGCACAAGAGACCTAACTGGCCCGTTTTGGCCGAAAGGGGCCTAGCCCCAATCGGCCAAAAAAACTGCCAACAACGCCACATTTGCAAAAAAAGTTGGAAAAGAGACTAGACAAACGGGTACTGTTCTGTGTAATATACTACTTGCGCACGGGGTGTTAGCTCAGTTGGTTAGAGCGCCGGCCTGTCACGTCGGAGGTCGAGGGTTCAAGTCCCTTACATCCCGCCATTGCACCACCAAGAACCCCTCAATGGGGTTCTTTTTTTATAAATGCGAACCACGCGGAGCTCGGAGAGGCATGAACGGTAAGACCCCAGCATCGGCAGATACCGACCGTCAACCCGTAGCCGTCTTTGACCTCGACGGAACCTGCATAAGCGGTCAATCCGGGTCCCTCATCGCCTTATGGCTTTACAAGCGCGGATATCTGTCCAAGCGCGCGGCGCTTGGCCTGCTATGGTGGGGCATACGTTACGAACTGCATCTACCAAACCGCCAGGAACGCTCCCGCGAGCTTATCTTTGGCAACTTGAGTTCCTATAGCCCCGATCAGATCGATCGCATTATGGTGGAGTTCCACCAGGAGGTCATGGTCCCCCGCTACCGGCGCTTGGCGGTGGAGCAGATCGGCCGCCTAAAGGAGGCTGGCTGCGACATCGTCATAATATCG
The DNA here is from genome assembly GCA_017652285.1 of Atopobiaceae bacterium. Classification (GTDB taxonomy): domain Bacteria; phylum Actinomycetota; class Coriobacteriia; order Coriobacteriales; family Atopobiaceae; genus RUG440. The sequence goes on along the minus strand of JAGCBF010000324.1, from coordinate 14,683 downwards.
GCCACGTTTGAGGTCATTGCGCGTGAGGCCACGAACTTTTTGGGGGCCGATGGCTACGTTGCCACCAAAATGGAAAAGGATGCCCAAGGCCGTTATACGGGCTTTGTGCTGGGTGACGTCATAGAGGGCACCGCAAAGGTCAAGGCTGTGCGCTCTTGGGCGGATCAACGCTTTGGCGCAGATGGATGGGACTTGGAATACGCATATGGCGACCACTATTCCGACGTTGAGCTCTTGCAGCAGGCAAAGCATCCCGTGGCGGTGTCTCCGGGTCCCAACCTTAGGCGTACCGCGGCCAAATGCGGGTGGCCTGTCGTAAACTGGAAGGTCTGCTAGGATGCCTGCGGCGCAGCCGTCGCAGGAAGGTCCCGTAAACGTCCGCACGTGGCCGGAGAGCGTGGACCCAAAGCCGTTTATGGGCATGAACGATTTTTGTGACCTGGTGTGGCACAGGGGACTCGAACTCTACCGCGACTTGCCGTGGCGGCACACACATGACCCGTATGCGATATGGATCAGCGAGGTCATGCTGCAGCAAACGCAGGTGTCGCGCGTGGACGGTCGTTGGCAGCGCTGGTTGCAACGCTTCCCTACGGTGGAGGATCTTGCACGTGCCGACAAGGCGGACGTGCTGGAAGAATGGCAGGGCATGGGGTACAACCGTCGTGCCTTGGCGCTACGCGATGCCGCTCTGGCCATTACGCAACGTTCCGTCGGGTTTCCCCAAGACGAGAAGGACCTGCAGGGGCTTCCAGGCATCGGTCCCGCCACGGCGGCGGGTATTCGCGCCTTTGCCTTTGGGCTGCCCAGCACCTATCTGGAAACTAACGTGCGTGCGGTGTTTTTGCACCACCTGTACCCCGCAGAGGAAGGCGTGCCCGACAAGAGGTTGCTGCCGTTGGTACGCGCGGCATGTTCGCCAGACGACCCACGCGGATGGTATTACGCCCTTTTGGACTATGGAGCGTGGCTCAAGCGCACGGTCCCCAATCCCTCCAGACGCTCACGTGGCCATGTGCGACAGTCTGGCTTCGAGGGGTCACATCGACAAAAGCGCGCGCAAGTCGTGCGGCTGCTGTTGGGTGCACGGCCTGATGGGATCACAGCGCAGCAGGTGGCGTCTGGCGTCGGGACGGACGAGGCTTCCGCTCGTGCCCTTTTGGACGAGCTTTCTGCTGAGGGCTTCTGCGTGCGATCCGGCGACATGTGGTGCGTATAGGAGTTCTCCATATATGTATGTGCTTCCTTGTCCGTCGGAAGCACGTATTCCGCGCACAGCACGGCCGAGTGTACGCAGGTAAGGTACTCTTGGCGCGCCGGAGCGGCCGGGGCGTGGCGACGGCGCCGGGCACCCGGGCCGAAAAGTGGCCGAAAGGGACCTAGCCCCAATCGGCCAAAAGGGCTGGACGCGGGCCAAACAAGAATGCGGCTCGTGCTTTGAACACCGGTATGCTACTATGCTGTTATTGGCGGGTTTACCTGCGGTTACCTCTAGTTAACTCGCCGTCGTTCCTACCGAAAGGAGAGGTCATGGCAGTAGATTTCGAGAGCTCACAAACAAAGAAGAACCTTGAGGCCGCCTTTGCCGGTGAGTCCCAGGCAACCAACAAATACGCCTACTTCGCAAGCCAGGCAAAAAAGGAGGGCTTCGTCCAGATTTCCCAGATCTTTACGGAGACCTCGGGCAACGAGCGCGAGCATGCGAAGCTGTGGTTTAAGTACCTGCACAACGGCGAGGTGCCCGACACCCTGACCAACCTGCTCGACGCCGCCGCCGGCGAGAACTTCGAGTGGACCGACATGTACGCTGGCTTTGCCAAGACGGCCGACGAGGAGGGCTTTAAGGAGATCGCCGCCAAGTTCCGTCTGGTCGGAAACATCGAGAAGGCCCATGAGGAGCGCTACCGCAAGCTGGCCGAGCGCGTGCAAAACGGCGAGGTCTTTGAGCGCGAGGGCGTCAAGGTGTGGAAGTGCATCAACTGCGGCCACCTGCACGTTGGCGAAAAGGCTCCCAAGATGTGCCCCGCTTGCAACCATCCGCAGTCCTACTTCGAGGAGCAGGTCGTTAACTACTAACGCCTCATAAAACCAAAAAGGCTCTCATCGCTGCGAAGGCGATGAGAGCCTTTTTTTGTTACGTAGTTTTGGAGCCGTTCGTTCCAGCGCGATGCATAGGCTTATACTAGTTAAAAAACTGGCTGATCTATCGAAGGGCTCCTATGGAAGGGAGAAAAGAAACCACACATGCCCCCCTGCGCTCCCTTACGGCAGAGCAGGCGGAGGAGCTCTTTTCCAAGGTAGACAACTCCGGTCACTCAAATGCCAAGCGTGCCGAGTCGCAGCGCAAGAGACGCAAGGAGTCCGGGCACGGCGTGGAGGTCGACCCGCTTTCCACAGACGATCCGTCTGGCTCCAACGTAGGCACCACCATTTCGCGCGCGAGCGTGGCCGTCGTGGCCATTATCGTGGGAATCATCATGGCTACGCAAATGATTTCTGGACGGGCGCTCAGCGACAACACCGCCAACCTGTCGAGCAACGTGTCGGTACGCACGGTTGCGGCGGCGTTGAGCGACGGCGTGGAGTGGGGCAACGGCTTTACGCAGTTCCCAGACGAGTTTACGGTTAAAGAGGCCGATCAGAATACGGGTCGCATAGAGGTTTCTGTTGTGGACATAACCTCCCCCAACGCGTTGGTGTGCTTTTCCAACGCACAGATACAAGCCACGGCCTTGTCGGTCAACTCACTCATGAACCCGAACATCGACATCGTGATCTATCACGTAAACGTGCATAGGGACCAAGAGGGAAACATCCAGCACCAGTCATTGTTTGGGTTCTTGCGTCCCACGGGAGACCTTACGCCGTTTATGACCTTTATTTGGACCAAGAACACGACCGATGACGGTCAGGTGCGTTTTAACTGCACCATTACGGGTGTGGATGACGAGCTGCAAAACACCCTGCGCCAACAGATTCTTAGTCAAAAGCCGGTGGATGAAGAAGAAAAGGCGACCGAGCATTAACAATGCGCGGTCGCGGTGTAAGGGGCGTAGCGAAGGTATGACCCCTCGCTACGCAGGTGTTGCCTACACGAGTGCCGTTACCTGACCCAGAATGGTCTCGAAGCTAACGCCACGTACCTCGTAGTCGGGCTGGTCGCTGGTGACGCGCATCGCGTCGCGTACGATGTGGCTTGCAAACGCGACGCCGTCGTAGAGCGATTGTCCCGCCATAAGGGCCGCCAGCAGGGCGGACGCGTACAGGTCGCCCGTTCCGTGCAGCATGAACGGCAGCAGCTCGCCCGAGACCTCGGCCAGCTCGACCTGGTCGCCAGCAACGTAGTTGCGAATCAGTCCGTCGTCGCGCACGATGCCCTTGAGCACGACGTTTTTGGCCCCATTGTCGAGCAGGGCGTCCATGGTGTGCCGCACGAACTCGTCAGATACGTTTTGGCCCTGGTATTCGATGCCGGTAAGGATTGACGCCTCGGTAAGGTTGGGCGTAAGCAGGTCTGCGCCGTCCACCAGGTCGCCCATGGCTGCGCAGAGCTCGGGCGTATAGGTGGGGTACGGCTTGCCTCCGTCTCCCATGACGGGATCCACGATGCGCAGCGCACCGGGGTATTCGCGATACAGGCGCTGGATGGCCCCTACCTGCTCTGGGGCGCCAAGAAAGCCGGAATAGATGGCGTCGAGCTCGATGCCCTCCTCCTGCCAGGCGTCAAGGTATTCCTCCAGCATGCTGGTGGTGTCGTGCATATACCATTTGGGAAACCGCGTGTGGGCAGAGAAAAGCGACGTGGGTACGGGGCACACGTCGCATCCGGCGGCGCTGAGCACGGGAATCGCGACTCCCAGCGAGCACTTGCCATAGCCGCACAGGTCATGAACGGCGGCGATGCGGGGTATGTAGGTGCCCTCGCGTTTGTACAAACGTACGTCCTTTGCGTTAGTCATACCAAAACTTCCTTTCACGTGGACTTATGGACCGACGCTAACGCAGTAGGGTAGCCGTTTGCTGGTAAGCCCGCAACAACAAAAAACAGATTGTGACGTATACGCTCGAATGAACACAGTACGTGCACTACAAAAAACGGCGCGACAACGAACCTGCTCGTTGCCGCGCCGCCAACACACCCTTGGTACGCTGTTTACAGGCCGACCGAGTTAAGACGGTTTTGCAGGGCTTCCGGATGGATTGCGTGCTGTAGGGCTACGTCGCGGTTTACCTTGCCATCCTTGACCAGGTCAAACAGGCTTTGGTCCATGGTGCGCATGCCATGTTTGCTCGAGCTGGCGACCACGGAGTCGATTTGGTAGGTCTTCTCTTCGCGGATGAGGTTGCGAATGGCAGTGTTGGCCACCATGATTTCGAACGCGGGGGTGACGCCACCGTCGATGGTGGGTACCAGCTGCTGGCTGATGACGGCGCGCAGCACCAGCGAAAGCTGCATGCGAATCTGGCGCTGCTGGATGCTGGGGAACGAGTCCACGATGCGGTCGACCGTGGTGGAGGCGCTGGAGGTGTGCATGGTAGAGAAGATCAGCTGGCTCATCTCGGCGGCGGTCACGGCCGTTGCCATGGTGTCTTGGTCGCGCATCTCGCCCAACAGGATAACGTCGGGAGACTCGCGGATGGCGGAGCGCAGCGCCTCCGAATAGGTGGCGACGTCGGTGGGAATCTCGCGCTGGGTAACGATGCAGGTGCCATGACGGTGCACGTACTCGATGGGGTCTTCCATGGTTACGATGTGGCCGGAACGCTCGTGGTTCAGACGGTCGATGATGCAGGCCAGCGTGGTGGACTTGCCCGCGCCTGCGGAACCCGTCACCAACACCAAGCCCTTCTTAAAGCGCGAAAGCGAAAGGACCTCTTCGGGAATGTTGTTCTCTACGGGGTCAGGCAGGCCAAAGGGAATGATGCGGATAACGGCGCCCGCGCTGCCGCGCTGCCTAAAGGCGTTGGCACGAAAACGTCCCAGCCCCGGAATGGAGAAGGAAAAGTCGTCGTCGTGCTGGTCGTTGTCGGTAAAGTGCTTAAAGTCGCGCCGCGCAAGCCCGTAGATCTGGCGAATCAGATCAAAGGTGTCGGCCGGCATCAGGCGGTTGGAGTTTGTGCGGAAGTGCTGTCCACCCTTTTTGTACGCAAGCTCCAGACCGGCAATGATAAAGATGTCGGAGGCGTTGTTTTCTATCATTTCTTTTAGGATTTCTTCGAGCTGCATGCCAAACTCCTATTCCTGCGCCGTGGGTCCTGACCACAACGTATCGTCCGTACCTTCTTCTTGTGGGGCAGCGGTAAGCTTCCAGCTCACCACGTCATACGCCTTGTTGTCCAGCAGGGTGATCTTGGTTGTGAGCATACGTCCGCCCGTGGTAACAAACGTGCACGTAAGGGTATTGTCATGTACCTTATGGGTGGCGTCCACTCCGTCTTGGCAGGCCTTGGCAAGGATCTTCTCCATGCTCTTGTCCAGGGCCTTTGCCTCTGCCGCAGCCTTGGTGTTGTTGGAGGTTCGGAGCGCCTCGTCCATAAGGGCCAGCATGGTTTGCGCGGACCGCTCCGCTTCGTAGCCTTCGGCGGACATGTCTGCCTGCCGCTTGGAAAGCGCGTCCATGGCATGAGACGTCGCGATGGTGAGCACGGCCGCGGTCGCTATGGACAGCATGATTACCAGCGTAAGCAACGAGATGAGGCCAGGTCGCAGGCTGCTGCGATTGCTGCCTCCTATGGAGCGCCTCATGACTTATCACCTCCCGGCGTGTGTACGTAGCGAGCCGTGTGCAGCGTGTACACGTGCTCGCCGCTGTACGCCACGTTTATGGTGGCGTCGTACAGCTTGCCGCCCTTGTACGTGATCACGTCGACGTCGCAGGTAATCTGGAGGTCTTCTTCGGTTACGCTGGCGGGCGTGGCGGATGGGTTGGCAGAGAACTCCTCTGCGTAGTTGGTCGCCGCAACCACCGCATGACTCAGGCGATTGGCGTCCCGGCCCTCCAGCTGCGCGCTTGAAAAGATCTGTACGAATATGGCCGTAGACGCCATGAGCAGTGCCAGCACGAACATCGATTCGACCAAAAACGCGACGTTGCGCCGCGAGGAGCGCTCCATGCGCGCCTCTTCTGCCAACATGTCGCTCGATATCGCCATGGCTACGCACCTCCCTGCATGTTGCGAAGGGCCACCTTGGTGGTGCCGGCGTCCGTATGGATGAACAGGAGTCCGTCGTGGTATTCGAATGAGAACGTGGAGGACTTTGCAAGCACGGTCGCCTTGCTGGGCGTGTAGTGCGCCCCGGCAAGCGCGTATTCCTGCACGATGTTGTTTTGGTACAGGTAGATGCGCGTCTCGTACGTGCCAGACGCGTCGTTTGACACTAGGACCAAGGCCTCGCCCTCTGGGCCGTCCATGGTCTTTCGCACGCTCCCATGCGTGTCGTTGGCGCGCACGCTGCTTACGAGCGGGCCTACCGTCATAATCTCTTGGTCGTTTTTGTTTTGCATGGCCGTAAGCGAGCCATAGGCGCTTGCGCCGGCGACGAGTGCAAGCATGTCCGCAATGACAAAGACCATGAACAGCAGCACGGAAAACGCGCGGCCCAGGCGGTTGTCTTGCGTAGACCCATGTCGAGCGCTCGAGGTGAGCGCGTCCATTACGGATATGCTTGGCTTGTTGCTCATCGGGGCACCACCACCACGCTTGGCGCCATGTTGGACGCATAGGCCTCGTAGGTAATGACGTAGTCGTTGTGGTTTATGCGTAGGCCGTAGCACTCTTCCAACCTGCTAAGAGAAAGGGGATACGAGCCCTCGATCGCGCAACACCTAACGGCGGCGTTCATGATGGAGCGACGCAGGGCGACGGCGCCTTGCTCGCGTGCGTTTTTGCGGGCAAAGAAGGACGCGAACCCCAGCAACACCGCCAGGAGCACCGTGCATACGACGATCCTGCGGCGCCACTTGCGCCTGCGTTGCTGTTCTCTGTCCGTTATCTCGTGATACATGCGCGGATTCCGTTCGCCTAGCCAATGGAACGCATAATACCAATGAGGGGCAGCATGACCGCAATGAGCGTGGCACCTACCGTAATGGTGAGGAAGCCTGCAAAAAGCGGCTCGACACGATCGATGATGCGGTCGATGCTTTCCAACGCGTCCTCGAAGAAGAGGGTGGAAAGGCGGGAGAGCATCTCGTCCGAGCTGCCTGTTTCTGACCCTACGGAAAGCATACGGGCATACAGCGGCTCAAAGACCTCGAACTCCGTGATGGCCTGCGCAAGGCTGCGCGGGTTGTCGGAGTCGATCATGGCGTCGTGCGCCTTCATGACCTTTTTGCGCAGTGCCACGTTGGTGACGAACTCCGCCGATGCCTCCATGGCGGTCTCGGTGTCCACGCCTGAGCTCACGTAGGTGGAAAGCGCGGCTGCGAAGCGAGAGAGTGCCAACTGGTACATGCTGTCGCGGGTAAACGGGAAGCTCTCGAGCACCGCGATCAGCTTAAGACGTCCGTTGGCGGTGCGGCTCATGATGGACAAGACACCGATGGTCACGGTGCTTACCAGGGTGATGATCAAGGCGACCCAGCCAATGATGATGGACACGTTCATGGAAGAGAACGAGCCCGACGTTAGGGTGCCCGACAGGTTTTCGTACACGCTTAGGAACACGGGGAGGATAAAGGCCACGGTAAACGCAAGGATCACGCTCATGATGCCCAGCAGCGCCGCGGGATAGCTCACGCTGGAGCGCAGCTTTGCGAACGTGCGGTCCTCCTCTTCGTAGTAGATGTCCAGACGCCGCAGCACCTGTTCCAGGCGGCCGGCCTCCTCGCCGGCACGAACCATGGAGACGGCATACTCTGGGAAGGCGTTCGTGGCCTCCATGCCGCTAGAAAGGGTTCCTCCGTTGGCGACCACGTGATAGGCGGTGTCGCAAACGGCCTTGAACCGCGAGTCCTCGCGTTCGTCTGCAAGCATGAACACCGCTTCTTCTGTTGGAATGCCGGCGGCAAGCATTACCGCGACACCGCCGCAGAAGGCACTTATGGCGCTTCCCTCAAGCATTGTTTCTGCCATGGCTCATGCGCTCCTCGTCTATAATTAGAACACGTACCGTTCAGTATAAGATGTTCCGTTGCCTACGAACTCCTCAGAGCTGGAATCGGAGCCAAACGTTAGGTCTACGCGACTCCAAGAGCGTGGGTCAACAGAAAATTTAACGCTCGTCCAACTTCCATCAATGTAAACCATAATCCATGCATGATACAAGTCTTTGGGTGTCACATATCCGGTAATGACTTTGGTTGGTATGCCGACGCAACGCAGCATGGCCGCGCCGAGTGATGCGTAGTCAAAGCAAATGCCCTTGTTGGTGGTAAAGGTTTCGTCTGGGTCGGGCACGTATCCGGTAACGGTGCCCAGCTCGCGGGCCTTGTCGGTGTCGTACACCACGTTGTCGACGATGTAGGTGCATACGGCCTGTACGGCCTCGCCCACGTTTTCCACGTCGCTCGTGAGCTCGCGGGCCTTCTTTACGCAGGCGCTGTCGTTGGTGTAGTTGCAAAAGAGATTGGGATGCACAAACGGCGCAAACTCGGTGTCGAGCTTTACGTCCTGCGTGGCAACCGTCGTCTGCACGTAGTTCTTGTCGCCCGTGTTGCGCATGATGGCAAAGGTGTAGGAACCGTCCCCCATGTTGATGGGGCAGGTGATGGGGGTGTTGTCTCCCGGGAGGTCATAGTTGTAGGTCATTTCTCCGCAGATGACCACGAACTTGAGCCTGCTGGAGTTCTTTGCGCGAGCCAGCACCACGCCGTTGCTTACGGAGCTTAGGTCGATGGTGCCGTCGTTTTCGGTAACGGCGCCCTTGCTGTTGAACTTTATGGGCTCCACGCTCTTTGCCGGGTCGAAGGCCGCGCCAGACGTGGTGTCGCTTTTCGTGGCGACGGGTTGGCCGCTGCTCGAGCCGCCCGACGACTCGCCCGAACCTCCGCAGGCAACAAGGGTCAACGCAAGAGAAACTCCCGCCACGCAAGCGCACGCCCGCTTAATCTGGATGTTCATGCGTCTCCCCCTTCCTTACGTGCAACTTTAGCACACCGCGCCATCGGCAGTTTGGGAATGTCCCATTTTGGCCACGGGCCTCGCCTGCCGAACTGCCGCCTGCGCTAAGCCCCGTTTGGGCAGTTGTCACTTTTGGCTGACCTTTGCCAAATTGTCGGTATACTGTTTAGAGCTTATCCGCATGCTACAACGGAGGAGATGCAAAAATGTCTTCGCAAAGCCAGACGCCTTTGGTTGGCGTAATTATGGGTTCGACGTCCGACATGCCTGTTATGGAAGCCTGCACGGCGCAGCTTGAGGCATTTGGCGTGCCGTACGAGCTGGTGGTGGCCTCGGCACATCGCAATCCCGCCAAGGTGCACGAATGGGCCAGCACCGCCGCGGACCGCGGCCTGCGCGTCATTATCGCCGCCGCCGGCAAGGCCGCGCACCTGGGTGGCGTCGTGGCCGCGTACACGCCGCTGCCCATAGTGGGCGTGCCGATGAAGACGAGCGATTTGGGAGGCATGGACTCGCTTCTTTCCATGGTGCAGATGCCCTCTGGCGTGCCCGTGGCATGCGTGGCCATCAACGGGGCAAAGAACGCCGCGATCTATGCGACCCAGATCCTTGCCGCGACCGATCCCGTCTATCGCGACGTCATGGTTGCGTTCAAGGCCGACATGGCCAACGCATAGGAGTTCGCATGGCGTCTCGCACGGGCGACAATGCCAAAGACCAAGGCGCAGCGCGCCGTCGCGGCAATCTCATCTCTACCCTGCTCATCGTCGTGGGCGTGGGATTGCTGCTGGCAGCTGGTGGCATCTTTGGCTACAACACGTACAACTATCACAAGATTGACGAGAACAACGAGCGTGTGGCGGAATATGTAAAGCTCTCTGACGATGACGACACGCCGCCCAATGTGGACTGGGCGGCGCTCAAGGCCATGAATCCCGACGTGATTGGCTGGCTGCAGGTGCCGGGGACCATCGTCAACTATCCCGTACTGCATACGGACAACAACGAGTATTATCTGGACCACGCGCCAGACCGCAGCAACAGCATTGGCGGGTCCGTGTTCATGGACTTCGAGAACACCCCGCCTGGCATGGTGGATGGCCAGACCATCGTGTACGGCCACCACATGCGCAACGGATCGCAGTTCAAGCAGATTGCAGACATGGAAGACCAAAAGCTCTTTGACGGCATCAAGACCGTGTGGTACGTGACGGAAAACGGCGTGTACAACATGGAACCGCTCTTCCTGTACTATCTGAACGAAAACGACACCGAAGTGCGCAAGTTCAAGTTTGACGATACCAACGCGTTGCACGACTACCTGCGCTCGTATCTAAAGGTCGCCAAGACCCGCCGCGCGGACGCCGATGCGGCAATAGACAGGCTGAGCCACGTGCTCACGCTTTCTACCTGCAATTATTACGATGGCTATGGCCGCACGCTCCTGGTGTGCGCGCTTAAGTCCGAGGTGGGCAACCAGTAGGATCGACGCGCCGGAAGGCAAGGGCGCGACGTTAAAGGAGAACACATGGCAGAGCACATTACCTATGCCGACGCAGGCGTGGACGTAGACGAGGGCGCGCGGGCGGTCGACGCCATTAAGGATGCGGTGGCATCGACCAACCGTCCAGAGGTCATAGGCGGCTTGGGCGGGTTTGGCAGCTGCTTTTCTGCCGCGGCGCTCAAGGACATGGACGACCCTGTTTTGGTGAGCGGCACGGATGGCGTGGGCACCAAGCTGGCGATTGCCCAGCTTTTGAACAGGCATGACACGGTGGGACAAGACCTGGTGGCCATGTGCGCGGACGACGTGGTGGTCATCGGTGCCGAGCCGCTGTTCTTCCTGGACTACGTGGCCGTGGGCAAGCTGGAGGCAGAAGCCATGGCGCAGATCGTGGGAGGCATTGCGGAGGGCTGTCGTCAGGCGGGTTGCGCGCTGGTGGGCGGCGAGATGGCCGAGCATCCGGGCGTCATGGATCCCAAGGACTATGATTTGGCCGGCTTTGTGGTGGGCGTGGTTGACCGTGCCCACATGATCGGCCCGGAGTTGGTGCAAGAGGGCGACGTGGTGTTGGGAATCCCCAGCTCGGGCATCCATTCCAACGGGTATTCCTTGGTGCGCAAGGTTGCCATAGAGGGCCGTAGCGTAGAAGAGCTGTGCGAGCCGCGCGAGGATTTGGGCGGCGAGTCGCTGGCCGACGCCGTGCTGCGTCCCACGACCATCTACGCGGGAGGGCTGGTGCGCGCGCTGCGTTCCGGCGCCCCCATCCATGCCATGGCCCACATTACCGGCGGCGGCATAACCGAAAACCTAAACCGCGCGCTGCCTTGCGATCTTGACGCGGTGGTGTATCGCGGCGGCGAGGACGGGCCCGCATGGGACGTGCCGCCCGTGATTACGTACATGGTCAATGCGGCGCAGCTTACGCAGGACGAGGCGTATAAGACCTTTAACATGGGCGTGGGCATGAGCGTGATCTGCGCGCCCGCCGACGTCGAAGCCGTGAGCGCCGCCCTTGCCGCGGAGGGATTCTCGACGTTCGAGATGGGCAAGGTCGTTGCCGGTACTGGCAAGGTGGTTTACGAGTAAAGCGAGGGTGCGGACCGGCGTCATGCGGGCATGGCGCTGGGAGCGCTTCTTGGGAGAAAGGGAGCCCTTATGGGTATTAAGCTGGGCGTCTTGTTGTCTGGATCCGGCACGAACCTTCAGGCGATCATCGACCGCATAGAAGAGGGCACGCTTGACGCAAGCATAGAGCTGGTCGTGTCTTCTCGCCCGTCCGCCTTTGGACTCAAGCGCGCCGAGAAGCACGGGCTGCAAACGCTCACGCTTTCCAAGGAGGTCTACGCCAACCCGCTGGTGGCCGACGAGGTCATTGCTGCCGAGCTCAAGATGCACGACGTGGACTACGTCATTATGGCGGGCTACATGCGCATGGTGCACGATCCCATTTTGGCGGCGTTTCCCAACCGCGTGGTCAACCTGCATCCCGCCCTGCTCCCGAGCTTTAAGGGCGCGCACGCGATTAGGGACGCCTATGAGTACGGCGTAAAGGTCACCGGCGTTACCGTGCATTTTGCGGACGACAAGTACGACTGCGGCCCCATCATTGCCCAGCAGGCGCTGGTGGTGCAGGAGGGTTGGACCGTGGACGAGCTGGAGGAGCACATTCACCAGATCGAGCACGAGCTTTACCCCAACACCATCCAGCTTTTGGCCGAGGGCCGCGTGCACGTACGAGGCGACAGGACCGTCGTCATCGACACTAAATAAGTAAGCGTGCGGGCGACGGGAGGATGGTTCTTGTCGCCCGCACGCATCTTGTGCGCGCAAAAACACGCTCCCCGCGATATTTATGCGGCAGTTGGGTATAACACCAAAGCCTTTGTTACGTAACCAACTGAAAGGAGCAAGATTATGAGGTACCTTGCAACAAAGCTCGTAACCACGCTGGCGTGCGCTTCGTTGGCATGTGGTCTTGTGGCCTGCGGTTCGATGGACGGCAACAACGATGCGTCCAAAAAGCAAGAGACGCAACAGGAGCAACCCACAACCAATACCACGACCGGTACTACGAGCACGGACACCAACGGCATCGACAACAGCGTGGACGAAGACAATAACGCGCAAACGACGACCACCAACGGCGTAACGACCACCGACAGCCATACCATCCAGCTTGGTGACACGGAATACACGCTTACGGTACCCGCAGGGTTTGACGATGTCGCGATGAGCGACGAGGACGCGGATGACGGTCAGGTGGGTTCTTATGCCAGCGACGACACCGTGCTGACCTTTGACGTGTATCAGCTCGACAAGACGGACGATTCCCAGACGCTTGACGACTACGTTGCGATGAAGACGACGGATGCCGACGTTGCGCAAACCGTCGCCACCGACGAGATCAACGACGTCACCGTGGCATCGTATCGCACCATGGAGGAGCTCGAGGGTAAGGCGTACGAGGTTCTCACCTATGTGTTCGAGGGAGACAACGAGTTTGTCCGAGTCGACTTTTGGTTGGGCGGAAACGTGACCGAGACCGAGGCGGAAGACATCATGTCGACCCTTACGCGATAACGACGCCCAACAAACGTATTACGCGTTGCGACGCAGGCAGGGCCTCTTTGGTTCTGTCTGCGTCTGTATTATCTACGTATTTAGCTGTTTACCTGCGACAACACAACAACGGTTTCGACATGTTTGGTGTGAGGAAACAGGTCCACGGGCGTAATGCGTTGCACGCGATAGCCTTGGTCCCGCAGCGTTTGCAAGTCGCGGACCTGCGTGGTTGGGTTGCACGAAACATACACCACGCGCTTTGGCGCCAGCCGCGCGACGCCGTTGAGGAACTCGGGGGTCGAGCCGGCGCGGGGCGGGTCGAGTATTACCGTGTCGAAGGAAGCAGCTTGCTGCGTGCGCATCCATTCCGTTGCGTCTGCCTGCACGAAGGTGCAGCGGTCCGCGACGCCGTTTGCCTTGGCGTTGCGCTGGGCGCATCTGACGGCATTGCCTACCTGCTCTACGCCTACGACGTGAAGGTCCTTGTACCGCGCCGCCGCGCATATGCCGATGGTCCCCGTACCGCAGTACGCGTCGAGCAGACTGCCCTTGTCATCCGTGGCTTCGAGCGCCAGGCGGTACAGCACTTCCGTTTGTTCCGGATTCGTTTGATAAAAGCTCGTGGGGCCGATCTCGAACGTGCAACCCAAGAGCTTGTCATGCATGATGCCCGGGCCGTACAGCGTGTGGTTGTATCGACCGAGGATTGCGTTTGTCCTGCGGTCGTTGACGTTTTGCACAATGCTGGTAAGTTCTGGGTGAAGCTTTCGCATTTTGTTGACAAAGGCTTGGGCGTGGGGCATGCGCGATCCGTTGGTCACCAGCGTGAGCAAGACGTCGTGCGTGGCGTAGCCCACACGTACGACGGCATGGCGCAACACGCCACGTCCACGGTCCTCTTCGTAGGCGGGAATGTGCAGGTCGTCGGCAACGCGGGCCACGTTGCATATGATCTGGCGAGCATTGGGGGCCTCTACCAGGCATTGTTTGCAAAAAACGATGCGATGCGTTCCGCGCTCGTAAAAGCCGCAACGCATGCGCGCGCGTGGACCCTTCGCACCCCGCACTCCGGGTGCGAAGGGCGACGCGGCCTTGTGGCGATAAGCGATGGGGTTATCCATGCCCACAACCGGCGCGAGCTCCGCATCGTCCTGCTCGATTACCTGCGCAAACAGCTCTTCCATGGCGCGATGCTTGCGCTTGAGCTGCAGCTCGTACGGAACGGCAAGAAGCTCGCAGCCTCCGCAGCGTTTTGCTATGGCACATGTGTACGTCTTGTATCCCATAGGGTTAGTGTAGCGCCTTGTGAGTGCGGTTCCTACTACGGTTCCTTTAAAAAACGTTTTGGCGAGCTTGAATTCCTGCAAAACTCAATCTGGCGAGGAGGATTCCTGCGAAAATGCATCTGACGAGGCGGAATTCCCGGCAAAATCGGTTTGGCGAGCTTGAATTCCTGCAAAACTCAATCTGGCGAGGAGGATTCCCGCCAAAATCAATCTGGCGAGGCTCGCCAAACGAAAAAAGCAAGGAATTTCCCTCGCCAAACGCATTTTG
>JAGCBF010000323.1 GCA_017652285.1 Atopobiaceae bacterium | reverse complement strand
CGGTTTGTGCTCCGGGCGAAACCGATTAAGTGACATCTCGGCCCTGATTTCGGCCCCTCGTGTCATTTAATCGGTCGGCGACGCTTGCCGTTGACCCTCGAAGACTGCGCTGTGCTGGCTGTGGGCGTCGGCGCGGGGTGCGTCGGCTGCTATGCTCCTCGCTGAAGCTTATCGAGTGCGGCGGGCGGCATGTGCGAAGGGCGCGCGCCTTCGGCAGGCCGAGGACGAGGAGCCACACCCCGCGCTCCCGCGAGCTGGTGTTCAGCAAAAACCTTCCGGCCTGCGTGCACTTGGCCCGTACCTACGCAAACCAGGAGGTTTTGCCCCGCTGTAGGCCGGTAAACCTCCGGAATTGCGCGTATGAGCGCGGCATCTACGCACATTCGGAGGTTTCGGTCCGTGCTCCGGTGGCAAACCTCCTAAAGTGCGTGCATCTGATAGTTATGTACGCAGGTTGGAAGGTTTCTTGCGGTGAAACGACGGGAAACCTCCGAAACTACGTGCTTCCGGCGGCAATGCACGCAAGTCGGGAGGTTTCTTGCCGCGAGGCAACGGGAAGTGGCCGAAAGGGGCCTAGCCCCAATCGGCCATCCGCGCGGTTTGCCGCGTGGACAGGCCGACGATAATCGGGCAGCATCGCAACAATATTGCAAGGGTGTGGTGCGAGCACGAATTCGTGTACTATATGTGTCAAAACACGCTGAATGGGAGACGTTGTGGGTGACAAACGCCTGCGTGGGGTCAAAAAGAGTGATCTGCTGGAAATGCTCCTGGAGGTTGAGCGCGAGAACGAATCTCTCGTAAAAGAAAACCAGGCGCTTGCCGGCCGTTCAACCATGCACGCGAACCCACAACGGTTTGAGTCCCAAGCGCTTTTGGCCGAGCTCGAACGGCATCGGCACCGGGCTCAGCTGGCGCGCGTTACGCGCAACGTGCTGATCAGCCTGCTGGGCGTGGCGTCGGCAACGGTGTTGGCGGCAACGTTGTTCTTCCCCACCCTTAGGATTTACGGCAGCTCAATGGCACCGACCTTTGAAGAAGGCGAGGTCGTGGTAACCGTGGCTCACGCGGATTACAGCGCCGGAGACATAGTTGCCTTTTACTACAACAACAAGCTGCTCGTAAAGCGCGTGATCTGTGGGCCAGGGGACTGGTTTTCCATGCGGGAGGACGGAGCGGTAATCGTAAACGGCGACCTTTTGGACGAGCCGTACGTTCAGGAAGATAGTTTTGCGCCGTGTGACCTAGATTTGCCGTATCAAGTACCCGAAGGATGCTACTTTGTTATGGGAGACCACAGGTCAAGCTCTGTGGACTCGCGCTCAAAGCAGATGGGATGCATAGAAGGCGAGCAAATAGTCGGCCGCATAGCGCTTTGCGTGTGGCCGCTCGACTCGTTTGGGGGAATTGCGTAGCGACGTGAGAACTGGACAGTGACGTAATGAACAAGCTGCAGCATCGATTGAAACAACTGGTGCGGCGCCACGAGCTAGAACGTCGGGCTCGCGGGCTACTGGCCGTGTGCTCTGTGGTCACGGTGCTGGGAATCGCGATGGCGCTGCTCATGCCGGCGTTTACGTTGGAACAAACGACCTACTGCGGCCTTGCGGAACACACGCACACCTTGGCATGCGCGTCTGCGGAGCATCCGTGCGAGCTAGAGGAGCACGTCCACGACGACTCGTGCTACTCAAACCCCCAGGCCGACGTGGAGGACGCGGAGCTCTGGGAGCAGACCCTTCCCAGCTTTGAGGAGGACACGCCGCGCCTAAGCAAGCTGGCGGCTCTTGCGCGCTCGCAGTTGGGCTATTGCGCCAGCGCCAGCAACTACGCCGTCAACGAGGACGGAACCCATGCAGGCTACACGCGCTATGGCGCTTGGGCGGGCGACCCCTACGCAACTTGGGATGCGCCGTTCGTGCGGTTTTGCCTGAGCTACGCGGGCATAGACGCTAGCGCCGTTCCGCAAGCGCAAGATGCGCAGGCCTGGATGACGGATCTTTTGGATTCGGGGCTTATGCGACAAGCCGATGAGGCAGAGATCGAACAAGGGCCCGCCATGGGAGACCTGGCGTTCGCATACGATAATAACGACGAGGTCGGGGTGGGCATAATCGCAGAGGTGGACCAAAAGGACGGCGCGATTTTGGTGGTGATGGGCGACGTA
Organism: Atopobiaceae bacterium; assembly: GCA_017652285.1. GTDB lineage: Bacteria > Actinomycetota > Coriobacteriia > Coriobacteriales > Atopobiaceae > RUG440. The sequence continues at coordinate 6,852 of JAGCBF010000323.1, read as the reverse complement.
GACGGCGAGGTTCGCGAGCTGCGTTACGACCCCTTTGACGAGCGGCTCGTGGGCTATTATGCCATGCCGGATGACCTGCGTGCCGAGGCGACGCCGAGCGTTGAGCAGCAGGACGACCAAGATGCGCCAGGCGACGAGACGCAGCCCGACCACGAAGCGGATTCTATGGGCGAGGCAGAAGAGGACGAGAACAGCGAAGAGGGCGAGACAAAAGAAGGCGAGAACAGGGAAGAGGCAGAGCAGGGCGAGAAGGCAGAAGAGGGCGACAAGGACGAAGTGAGCGACAAGGCCGAAGAGAACGAGAAAGACGAGAAGAGCGAAGAGTCCGAACAGGCAGAAGAGGGCGAACAAGCTGACAAGGGAGAGCAAGCCGACAAGGCCGAGAAGGCCAAGCGGGCCGAGCAAGCCGCCCCCGACGTCCCCGACGCCGAAACCGCCGACGCCCCCGACGCCGAAACCGCCCCCACCCCCGCTACCCCCGCCCCACAGCAAACGCACGTGCTCGAGGCCGCGTCCGCGGGATACCGCATCTTTGTCGACTTTGGCCAGGCGTCCGCCGAGGGCTACACGCTCCACGTGCGGCCGCTAGAGCCGAGCGATGCCCAGCTGGGCACCATCGAGGCCGGGCTGAGCGAAAGCCTGGACGACGGCGTGTTTATGGAGGCCTCCGTAGACGAGTCAAGCGTGCGCCTCTTCGACATTGTCATCAAAGACGCGGACGGCAACGAGGTCGAGCCGCACGACACCGTGCAGGTTCGCGTGGTGTCGGCGCAGGCAGACACCCACCTCATGCAGGAGGACGCGGCACCCATGGTCGTGCACCTTGCCGACGACGGACCGCAACAGCTCGAGGCGGAGCTAACCGACGAGGGCTTTGCCTTTAGCACCGACGGCTTTTCGGCCTACGCGTTCGTGTTCACGGTGGACTTTACCTACAACGGCAAGCCCTTCTCGATGCGAGGATACGACTCCATCGCGCTTTCTAAGCTCCTTGCGCTGTTGGATTTGCAGGTCAAGACGAGCGACGTGGACGCAGTGTCGTTTTCCAACGAGCAGCTCGTTCGCGTCGAGCGCGCGAAGGACGACTGGACGCTCACGAGCCTCAAGCCCTTTACCACCGACGAAGAGCTTACCCTCGTGCTCAAAACGGGCGCAGCCATACACATTGCGGTTACCGACTCCGTGTACACCAACGACCTCTCAAACATGTTCGCCGGCCTGTCGCTGTACAAAAACGGCAAGGAAATGGACATAACCCATCCGGTCGTCATTCGGCAGGGCGACCTGTTCCGCATAAAGCTGCTGTTTGAAGAGAACACCGACTATCAGTTCCTCAACACCGAGGAACCCATGTACTACAGCATGCCCGCCCAGTTTGAGGCCGAGGACTTTAGCGTGGACATCGACGTGGCCATTAACGTGGGCGGACGCCCTCATACGCTCACGGGCAACCACGTGACCTATAACGAAGCCACGCACCAGCTTATGCTGGAATGGAACACCACCGCCCCGGAGTTTGCCTACCTCGTGCAGTCGGGCAACGTCTTGGTGGACATAGACGTAAGCGGCACCTTTGACGCAAACGACAACAAAGAGGTGCGCTTTAGCAACGACTTCGTGCTCTATTTTGTGGACCCCGCCGACGTGGGCGTGACCAAGACCGCGGAGTACGACAAGAACGCCCTGCCCGATCCAACCATGACGTACACGGTCGTGTTGAGGGCGGACGGAGACATCACCACGCCCGTTACGCTGCACGACAGCTTGGACGGCGCGGCGCTGAGCTATATTGCGGATGCGGCCGACAGCTTTACCGCCACCTGGGGCGACGGCTCGACGCCGCCGTCGGCAAGGGAGCAGGCGATTTTGGACGAGTTCGTCGCAGGCTTCCGACCGCAGGCGGGAGGCGAGCCGGGCACGGCCTTTGCGCAGGACGGCCGTAGCTTTGACGCCGTGCTCAACGTGAGCAGGACGACGCCGCTCAAGAGCGGCCAGCAGGTTACGCTTACCTACAAGACGGCCGTGGACATGGAAAAGGTGAACCTAAGCACCACTGCCGAGGCCATGGCCGAGGACGAAAGCATCCGCGAGCAGGTATATGACGACCTTGGCAACACGGTCACCATACAAAACCCCAACAACGAATTCGACGAGCCAGAAAACAACGTGGCGGAATGCGCGACGCCCATCAACTTTTCGGACATAAAGAAGAGCGGCGTCCTAGGGCCCGAGACCAACGGCGTGGACGAAGACGGCAACGACATAAGCTATCGCGACATCACGTGGACGATGGACGTCAACTCCGAGGCGATAGCAAGCCTTGCGGGCAGCACCATAACCGACACGCTTAGCTATACGTCCAAAATCAACAACGACGCCTGCGTCACGGACATGTCGCTGTACCCAAGCACCGGTACCGATGCGGGCATCACGATTGAGGTATACGACCAGCAGGACGGCGAGACGGGCGAGCCTACCCACCTCGTGGATACGCGCCTGGTGCCGTGGACGGCCCTCAAGGTACGGCGGGGAACTCACGAAGAGACCGACGCCGCAGGCACCACGACCTACTACAACACCATTACCTGGGCCTACAACATACCCACAAAGGAAAAGGGTGAGGGCACGTACTACTACAAGATCACCTACACCACGCGGACCAACCTGCAAGACATCAAGGCGCCGAGCGAGGTGGAAAACGAGGTGCACGGCAAGCCTGGCGCAGACAAGGCATCGGTGAACCTGCATCGCGGGTCGGGGCCGAGCATCACCATAAGCAAGCGGGCAGAACGCACGACCCTGGAAAGCGTGACCTGGAAGCTTGACGCCACGGCCGACGTGGCGGGCTACGACAAGTACTATCGCATAACCGACTCCCTGCCGTATCAGTGGATAGAAAACGACGACGGAAGCGGCAACACGCAGCATCGCGACAGCATAGCGGGCAGCTTCGACGCAAGCGAGTTCGACGCGCTCACGCCCGAGCAGGCAGAGGCAAAGCTCAAGGAGGCCATACAGGTAGAGGGCCTGCAAGACGGCGAGGACTGGCACGCGAGCTTTATTCGCGGAACGCGCGGCGTGGCAGACAAGGTCGTCATTCGCTTCTACAAGCTGGTGGATGGCGAATGGGTCGAGGGCCTGCTGCCGTTTGAGGACACGACGAGCGCCTACTATGAGCTTGCAACGTATCATCCGGGGCAGGAAGACGAAGAGCAGGTTGGTCGGCGCCACATCTACGTGCGACTTACGACCGACAACAGCCAGGAGTGGATCGACAAGTCCACGGACCGCCTGTCCACCAAGCCGTGGTTGTCCAACCACACCAACAACGTGCAGGTGCGCGGTGACGTCAGACACTTCGACACCGACGCGGCCAGCACGACCATAGTAAAGCCCAAGATAATAAAGACGTTCAGCCGCAACACCGAGGCAAACGTCGACGGGGTCATCAACGACTACTTTGCCGTAAACCGCACGTTCAACAAGGGCGCGGCAAACGAGAAGACCATGACGTTTCCCGTGTATCGCTTCTACATAAACGTTGGCGGCGTGCGCGCCGACAACGGAACCGTGCTTGTGGACACGGACGGCACGCCCTACATAGAGGTGCGCGACACCATGACCAGCTCGCAGATCTGGACGCTCTTCAAGACGAGCGACTTTCCGTCCGGGGGCTTGGCGTGGCTCGATGCCAGGGGATACTATGGCGACCAGGCGGGCTACCCCAATACGACGACGGGCGCCGCGACGCAGCTGCCCGAATCGTCGCGCTTCGAGACCCAGGTCGACCCGGACGGGTCTCTCGTGTTTAGGATCTTTAACCCGCCCACCAAGGGCGACGGTACCTACTACAACTTCTACACGGTGCTCTATGGACTGGTGCCAAACGGCGAAGACGGCTTTAACGCGCTGGTACAAGAGATGCTCAAGGAAGAAAACCGCACGTACCAAAAGCTCGAGACCAAAAGCGTGCTGGAATCCGTCAACACGTCCAAGCTCGTGATCGACCGGGTCGACGAGGCCGACTGGCCGCAAGACGAGGCGCCGTTTACCTACGAGTACAACCCAACGGCAAAGAGCATCACCAACTACGACGCGGACACCAAGACCATCACGTACAAGATCGTCCTCAATGCCGAGCATGCCAAGCTGCTAAAGGACGACTCGGACGTGGACTACCTGGAGGTGACGGACACCTTCTCCAGCAGCCTTTCGGTCGACTACAGCACCATTGCCATACAAACCGAGCCCGCCAACCGCATCGACCAGGTTTCCTACGACTACTCCGGTCGTACGGGTACGTTTAGGATTCCCGACGAAACCAAGGTGATCATAACCTACGACGCGCGCATCGTGGGCGAGGGGGGAACGGACGCCTTGCTGAGCAACACGGTGTCGCTCTGCGGCTTTAGCACCACGACCGAGCGCATGCAGCATATTTCGTCGGTAACGGGCAGCATGGCCGGCGTGTATCAGCTGCGTTTGTACAAATACGCCGAGGGACACATGGAAGAAGGCCTGCCGCTGGCGCGCTTCCGTCTGCTCGACTCCGAAAAGCGGCCCGTGCACGACCCCGACGGCAACGAGATCACCTTTACGTCGCAGGAAGACGGCTACACCATCATCACGCTCGACGAAAGCGTGCTCCATGTGTCCATTAACAAAAACACTACGTACTACCTGCAAGAAATCGATCCGCCCATAACGTACGACGACGGCGTGGCGCACCACTTCAAGCAGGATCCCGTGTACTACAGCTTCCTGATTTCCGATAACCCCGACTACTCGGCGCCAAACGGCGTGTACGTATACGGCAACGGCGACATCCTTAAGGTGCGCAACTTCGAGGACTTGGGCGGCATCAACGTGAGCAAGGCCTTTGCCGGCAACGTGGAGCTTACCGACGCGCAAAAGAAAAAGATTCGCTTCCGCATAGAGAAGCGCGACGAGTCCGGGCACTGGGTCACGTTTCGTGAGATGGGCTATAAGGACTTTAGGTATTCGGACTGGACCGGCGACGACGACAGCACGATTACCGGCGCGTATCACCTGAGCCTGGAAGACGCCGACATCAAGCCGGGCACGTATCGCGTTACCGAGCTGGACGCCTACGACGAGGAAGACCCGGCGATGGAGGACGTTGAGCTGACCACGGAATACCTGGTCGACGGAAGTGCGTCCGACACGCGCGTGTTTACCATTACGGAAGAAGACCTGGGCCATTGGAAGGACGGCGTGTACCTGGTGCGCCCAAAGAGCCACAACGTAATTATAACTAACTCGTACTTCAAAAACGTATACACCTTTACCAAGCAGGACGCAGACTCCGGCGCGGTGCTTCCCGGAGCCACGTTTAACGTGTATAGGGTGGGCGACGGTGCCGACACGCTGGTGTGGACCTACACCACGGGCAAAAAGGGCACCTTTGTAATAGACGAGCACGACAAGGACGACGCCGAGGCATGGCTCTACACCAAGGGCGAGCTGTACTACGCGCAGGAGGCGCAGGCACCTGCGGGTTACGTGCTGCCCGAGACGTGCGAGAAGTACTACTTCCACTTTGGTGGGGCCGAGGTGCCCGCGGGCGTTACGGCGGTGGACCTAAGCGAGGAATACGGCAACGCGCGCGTGCCAAACAACAAGGACGTCTTGTCTGTAAAAGTAGAAAAGACGTGGGGTCCCAACGGCGACATGGGCTGGCTGCCGCTTATCGGCTCCGTGCGCGTCGGCCTGTACCAGCAGGAGGACGGCTCCACAAAAGACCCCACGCCCGTGCTCATCGACGGCAAGCCCCTTACGGTGGTGCTAACGCCCGACCACCAGGCGGATGCCACGACGTTTGTCAACCTGCCGGCCGCATCCAACGCCGGCAAGGTCCTTAACTACAGCGTGCAAGAGGTGGGCGTGAGCTTCGACGGCCAGCGGGAGCACGACCCCAAGGACACCTTCGTCATCGACTACAAAAAGTCGGGCACGGGCGTGGCGTCGGATGCGGAGCCAACCGTTAGCGTGCGCGACACGGCCGAGGACGTGGGGCTTGTGGTCAACAACACCGACAAGGGCACCGAGCTCTCCCTTACCAAGGAATGGTACGAAAAGCGCACCGACGGCACGACCAAGCGCATCCAGAACCCCACGGGTGCCGACTATGTCAGCACCTTCGAGCTCTACCGCACCGTGGACGACTACGTGGGCACGCGCTCGGATGCCCGCACGGCCGTCATCTCCACCACGAAGGACGACAAGGGAACGGTGGAGATTGCCGAGGGCAGCGACCTTGAGTTCTCGCCGGGCGATTTGATAGACGTATACGTCGAGCGACTGTCGACGGGAACCTCGAACTTTGCGTTTCAGTTCAGCGCGACGGACGTAAGCGGGTGGCCGTCGTTCCTCGACACCTCGGGAAACGTTGTCTCCAAATGGATGGGAAACAACATCTACGAGTTTCACGCGACGATGATCTTCCCCGAACACAACTATACGGGAGTCTACCTACGCAACTATCCGGAGGGCGGCGCGGTCCGGGTCACGCTAAAAAGACTCAAGGCCGGCTCGACCGTTGCGGGTAGCTATACCTCGGCTAACAACGACGCGGTCATCGACCAGGACTGCGAGTACGTAACCGACATCACGCTGCCCAACGACGACGGCTCGTGGGAGTATTACAGCGACACCCTGCCCAAGTACGACGAGCATGGCAACCAGTACACGTACTGGGTAAAAGAGAAGAACGTGGCAACCGACACGACGTAGTCCTATCTCGCTGGTAGCGTGACGGTCAAAAACTACAAGCCCTCGACGGAGTTTGAGGTTTCCAAGGACTGGGGGTCGAGCGGACAGAGCGGCAACGTG
>JAGCBF010000322.1 GCA_017652285.1 Atopobiaceae bacterium | reverse complement strand
TAGCCATGATCGAGCACGTCGACATCATCCCCATCAGGAACACGAGCGGGCGGCTGGAGTGGATCAGCGCCTCGAAGATAAGCAAGGTCTACCAGAAGGACGGCGGCGCCATGGTCATCCAGCTGCTGGGCGGCTACGAGGTCTACACCTCCGTCGACGAGTGGAGCCGCATCAAGGGCGAGGTCGAGAGGAGGCGGCAGGCATGAGGTACCGGGTATGGAGCGAGGGCGACCCCGAGGGCTACGTCCGCGAGACCTCCGACGCGCTCACCGACAACCCGCCCAGGGACTGCACCGTCAGGCTCGACGAGGTCTGCGAGTGCGCCATGTGCGGCAGGCTCATCCGCGTGCGCGAGGGCCATCCGAGCCTGGACCTGCACGTGGCGTGCCACGGCAACGCATGGAGCGACGACGGCAGCGACTACCCCGCGCTGGTCTGCGCCGAGTGCGCCCGCGCCGAGGGCCAGGAGGTGCCCGAGCCCGCGACGGACGCGGAGCGCATCGAGGCGCTCGAGCGCAACGTGGGGCTGCTGGTCTCGTCGTTGCGCGAGGTCGCCGCGGCTCTGGCGGCCATGACGATCGGGATGAACGAGGCCACCCGCTACCTTTTCGACGGAGACGAGACGGTGGCGGAATGAGGAACGATTCCAGGACATACGAGATCGGGAACCGCAGGAGCTGCAGGGCTTGCGGGTGGCGCGTCGACTGGCACGCCTCCGCATGCCCGCGGTGCGGCTCGGTGCTGGATTCCCGGGTTAGGAGCAGGGAGATGGTGATCCAGCAGGGGGGCATCAGGTACGAGTACTGCGTCGCCTGCCCCAAGGGCCAGCTCGTGCCGGACAGGCTCGCGGCCCTCGAGGACGCGGTGGAGTGGGAGTGCTCCATCAGGTGCGACTCGCGCGAGCGCTCCAAGTGCAGGACGCGCGAGCACCTGGAGGGGCTCCTGCGCAGGCAGAGGACAGCCCAGGAGGATCCGCGCAGGGCGTGGCACGAGTGGGCTGCGGAGATGGTACGCGGGCCGATCGCCCGCACGGACGGGAAGGGGGGCGCGACATGGAGCGACTGAGGAAGGCTCTGGCGGCGCTCGCCATGTGCGCCGCATTGACGCTCGGCGCGATAGCCGACACGTGGGCGGACGTGCCCGAGGGCATCGACGCGGGCACCGGGCAGCTCGCCGTGGCGTGCGCCATGGACGACGGCGTGCACGGGGCATTCAAGGCCACCAAGGTCCACGTGGCCCCCAAGGCCGCGCCGGCGCGTTCATATGGCGCGCCGAGCGGCATGACCGAGGCTCAGGCCAAGGAGTGGATCGCCCAGCGCGAGAGCGGCGGCGACTACGGCGCGGTGTCTGCATCGGGCAAGTACGTAGGTCGTTACCAGCTCAGCAAAGACAAGCTGAACGGCGACTACTCCGCGGCCAACCAGGAGAAGGTGGCCGACAGCTACGTGAAGAATCGGTACGGAAGCTGGGCCAAGGCGCAGGAGCACTGGAGGCAGCATGGCTGGTATTAGCGAGCAGCTCAGCTTCGCCGACGAGTCGGACGAGTACCGCGAGTTCCTGGCGAAGTTCAAGCCTAAGAAGACCACCGACGACTGCTACACACCCGCCAACGTCTACGATGCGGTGGCGGATTGGGTGGCGGAGGAGTACGGAGTGGATCGCGAGTCGTTCGTGCGCCCCTTCTGGCCCGATGGCGACTACCAGCGCCACGGCTACCCGGAGGGCTGCATCGTCGTCGACAATCCCCCGTTCTCCATCATCACCCCGATCGTCAGGTGGTACGAGACCCACGGCGTGCGCTACTTCCTGTTCGCCCCGTATCTGGTGAACTTCAACATCCCGACCAGATGCCACGTCATATCGGGCACGCAGGTCACCTACGAGAACGGCGCGGAGATCCCGACCTCGTTCGTCACCAACCTCGACGAGGCGAAGGCGCGCAGCGCCCCGACGCTTGCGGAGCGGATCAAAGTCGCGGACGACGAGAACAAGCAGGCCGACAAGAGGCAGCTGCCCAAGTACATCTACCCGGCAGAGGTCCTCACCGCCGCATTCCTCGGAAAGCTCTCCAAGTACGGGATCGAGTTCTCGGTCGGTCCCGAGGAGTGCGCGCCCATAGGCGCGCTGGATTCGCAGCGGGCGGTCGGCAAGACCATCTTCGGGCACGGGTATCTGCTATCCGAGCGTGCAGCCGCCGAGCGTGCAGCCGCCGAGCGGTGGCAGCTTTCGGAACGCGAGCGACAAATCATCTCGATGCTAGGAAGGAAAGAGAAGCCATGATCGGATACATCAAACAGGATGGCGAGCTGGTCTCGGTGACGACGCTGAGGATCCGAGAGGCCGCATTGGAGAGGAAGGAACAGGGCGTCAAGTACCGCGTTCAGGCTGCGGACATGGGAATCGACACCGACACGCTCTTGCAGTACAGGAACGGGGACATGCTGCCCGGCACGGACATCCTGAGGACGCTGGCGACCTACTACGGGGTCACAGCCGACTGGCTGCTCGGATTGGAGGATTGAGATGGGGATCCCAACATTGCTGGACAGGATCTACGCCGAGATGGACCGTCTCGACGACATCGACATGGACGACAAGGAGCAGGTCAACGCCGAGGTGGGGAGAGCCCGCGCGGTCGCCGCGCTGGCCAACTCCGCAGTGGACGCGATGGGCATCACC
>JAGCBF010000321.1 GCA_017652285.1 Atopobiaceae bacterium | reverse complement strand
GTCTACCAGTCGCGCCCCACATTCTTTGCAATACATGAACGTCTCCCCATCTCGCTTTATCGAACAGTATAATTCTAACCACGGACCGCACGTCTATGGCATTTGATTGGAGAGTCACCTGAACGTACTTCTCGTCTACAACGATGGCATGGTCGAGTCCTTCGACACGAAGGACGACATGACCCAGGAATACAGCCACGCGCGTCTCGACACCTATGTGGAGGAGGTGGACGAACGCGATGACTGCTATGAGGTCGGCATCAACCTCTACCCCGTGATCCATTCCAAGAGCCGCGACCTCCCCACCATCCGCAAGATCTGCTCCACGACCTTTATCTCTGACTATCGTCACAGCTCGAAGCCCTCACTTGAGGCCGTCTGCCCCATGATCACGGGCCTGAAGGCGCTCGTCGTAAACGGAGCGGTCATTTGGGAAGGCGAGCCCGAGCCCTATTTGTCCGACGAATCCTACGCAAACGAGACGCCCGAGGGTCGCATCTAGCGACTCGCGTCCCTCCCATCGGAATAGTCCAACATCACGAACGCAGTGGAGCAAAGGAGCCACCTCTTTGCTCCACCTTGCGCTGTAGGGACCTAAGGAGAACTGCATGAACCTGCCCAAGGACCTCAAGTCGATCGTAACCGCGGAATCGCGTAACGCCCTTCTCGAACGGGCGGCGCTCCCGCTGGCGCTCGTATGGCTCGAGGTGGTCTTTAAGACGTCGACTACGGGCGAGTTCGTGCCACAGCTTTTGTTCGTGTTGCTCTTTTCGTGCGTCAGCGGGATGTTGGCCAACCTCGCCGTATCCTTTTTGCCAAGCAAACGCGCCTGCAAGGTCGCCAAAACGGTGCTCTGTGCGCTTGTCGGCGTGATCTTTGCCATCGAATACTTCGTGTACCGGCAGTTCAAGCTCTTCTACGACCTCAACACCGTGCTTGTGGGCGCGGGCGATGCCGCCACGGGGTTTACCGACCAAATCGTGTCGCTGGTGGCGTCTCCCACCGGCATCGTCCATGTGGCGCTGTTCGCACTGCCGGCGGTGTTGTATGGTCTCTTTGGTCGCGGGGAGGTCTTGGACGTGGAGAGCGCGGGCTTCGTCCCCACGTTGGCACACAAGGCGCGCAACTGCGGCATTGTGTGGGTTGCGGCCCTTCTTGCCGTGTCCGTAAACGGCGCGTTTATGCACTCGTACACCGACCAGTATACCTTCCAGTCGGCCGTCACCAACTTTGGCCTGCTGACGGGCTTGCGCAAGGAGGTCATGCACCTTATAACGGGCAGCGGGTCCACCGTGAGCTTCTCTGCGGTTGCACCGAGCGTCACGGACGAGGACGACTCGTCTGCAGAAGGGATTGTGGCCGGCAAGAACGCCGCGAAGAAGGACTTGTCCGCACGCGACGCCCGTCAAAAGGCCAAGCCTTCCTCGTACAAAGACAACAAGCTCGACATCGACTTTGCCGCCTTGGCGGATTCGACCGATGGCACCTGGGCCGACTTGGACCGCTACGTCGCCGGACTCGCTCCCAGCTCGCAAAACGCCATGACGGGACGCTTTAAGGGTTACAACCTCATCTTTGTGTCGGCAGAGGCGTTTAGCGCCGAGGCTATTCGCGAAGACACCACGCCCACGCTCTGGCGGATGGCCAACAAGGGCATTCAGTTTGTCGACTACTACCAGTTTGATTCTGCGGGAACCACCGGCGGCGAATGCGCAAACATCTTTGGCCTCTTGCCCACGGAGGGCGGCAGCTCCGTAAAGAACACCGCGACGTTCAACAACTACTACACCATGGGCAGCGCGCTCGGCCGCATGGGTTACAACGGGTGGGCGTTCCATAACAACACGTACACGTATTACGACCGCGACGCCACCCACAACAACCTGGGCTACAGCAACGGCTACATGGGATATGGCAACGGCATGGAGCAATGGGTGACGTGGCAGTGGCCCCAGAGCGACCTGGAAATGGTAAAGGGTACGTTCGACAACTTGTACGGCAACAAGGCGAGCGAGCCCTTCAACGTGTACTACATGAGCGTGAGCGGACACAGCGGCTATGCGCCCGGCGACAACGCCATGAGCATAAAGCACTGGGACAAGGTCAAGGACCTCCCCTACTCCGATCCGGTAAAGGGCTACCTTGCCTGCAACATCGAGCTCGACGAGGCCATGAGGTACCTGGTCAAGCGCCTTAAGAAGCTGGGAATCGACAAGCGCACCGTCATCGTCATTGGGGCAGACCACTTCCCGTATGGCCTGGATGACGACGGACCGCTGGGGTCGCTCCCCTACACGTCCGAGCTCTATGGCTACGACGTGCAGACGTACTTTCAGCGCGACCACAACCGCCTGATCGTGTGGAGCGCGAGCTTGGAGAAGGACGATCCCATAAAGGTGGAGAGCCCCACCGCCGCCATAGACATCCTTCCCACGCTGCTCAACCTGTTTGGCTGCGAATGGGACTCTCGCCTGCTTCCGGGTCGCGACGTGTTCTCCAACAAGCCCGCGCTTGTCTTTGATCTTTCGTACGACTGGAAGAGCGACCTGGGGACCTATTACGCCAACACGCAGGAGTTCGTGCCCAACGAGGGTGCCCAGATACCCCAAGGTTACGTGGAGGCCACGTGCGCCGACGTCGCAAACCGCATCAACTACTGCCGCGGCGTGCTGACCACGGATTATTATCGGCTCGTCTTTGGAGATCCAGCCTAGAGCTGTACCGTGCGGCGTACGCCATGCCCGGCGGCATTACGTGCGTAGTTTCATCGTTAATCGCGCGTTTCAATTGCGCACGCCTGTGCGCAGGCCCAACGGCTCTGCGCTAGAGTGTTAGCGTTGTGCACGCACTACGATAGGAGACGCCATGAAGATTGGTTGCGTC
>JAGCBF010000320.1 GCA_017652285.1 Atopobiaceae bacterium | reverse complement strand
TACAGGTAGTAAGGCACGTACACGCCTTGCACGTGCACGACCTCTGCGGAAAACGAGCGCGGGAGGTACCACTTGCCCCTAAAGTGTTCCTGCAGGCGATCTTGGGCCTGGTCCTTGGTGAGCGAGAAGGGCAGCGCCTCCTGCGGGACGCTTTGCGCGCTGGCCAATCCCTGGAGCAGCAGGTTGTTGCCACAAAACGGGCAGGCCGTGGCCACGATGCTTTGGTCCGCAACGATGCGCGCGGCACAGGCGGGGCACGAGTACGTTATCGCGTTGACCGCCTCCTCGTCCACGGGCTCCCACGGCGCGCGCGAAAGAAACTCCTCCACGGTGCGTACGTGGGACGGCGCGGCCGCTCCTTGGACGTTGCCGCCCACGGGGATGGACCCAAGTGCGTCCGGCGCGTCAAAGACGTGACCGCAATGCGCGCAGGTCACGCGGCCGCTCTCGACGTCGAAGGAGGCGATTCCCCCGCAGTTTGGGCATTGGTACAGCGTCGCCTTTGCCATGGTCCCTCCCTTGGCTCCTACTTGAGCAGCGGTTTGCCGCACACGTCGCAGTCGTCGTTTTCCAGATCCTGCCGCTTGCCGCAAAACGGGCACAGCAGATAGCTGTCGTGCGTCTTGTCGTACTTTTCCAGCGCGACGTTGAGGCGCGGATGAAACCGCACGCGGTCGCCGATCTGCAGGTAGTCGTACATGGACCTGCCGTAGTCATTCACCTTGCGCCGTTTGCCCTCGTCTGTGCGGCACGTGATGTAGTAGGTGTCGGAGGAGTGTTCGGATGAGCGCCTGGTAAGGTCTGTCACCTCGCCGTCCCAAGATTTCGCCGTGTTGCGCTTGATAAGAAAGAACGCGACGACGGGAATCGCGACCACGAACACCGCGATGCTCGCGCCAATGATGATCCCAGCGCCCGCATTGCCGATCAGGGAGCCGGCAAGGGCCACTAGCAGCGGCCCCCCAAACAAAACGCCCAACTGTATGCGCGTGTAGGTCCTGTTGCTCGCCTTGAGCGCCGCCTGGAACTCGGGCGTGTCGAACTTCTTTGAGTAGCCTAGCTCTATCCCGGCGCTCTGGGTGTTTTTGGCGAGCCATTCGTCGCGCGTGCGAAAGCCGTTTTTGGCTGCGCCGTCCGACTGCTCTGCCACGCCGTCCGACTGCTCTGCCACGCCGTCTGGTTTCTCTGCGACCTTCGTGCCGCAGACGGGGCACACCTCGACGCCCTCGTCAAGGGGTTCTCCGCACGTCCTGCATGCAGCCATAACGTCCCTTCCTGTTAGTGGCCCTGTGCCAGCGGCCCTGTACCGTCATATGCCAATAATACTATGGCATCCTTAGGTTATGCGCGAGTGTCTGGCGCGACAAGAGCCAATGACGACCCTGCGGCGCGAGTCGTGCCAGGCGATTTGGCGGGCCGGCGAGCGTTTTGGCCGTCACCGGTTTCGTCGGGTGCTTGACGGGTAGCTACGCCATATGATGTTATTGGCGCAAGCGGTTTTTAGGCGCGCGATCGGAACAAAGAGACAGTCGGCACGGGGAGACGGAGGAGCCATGGACACAAAGAACTTTTATGCAGGCGAGGAGTTCTATGCTCACCTTATGCTGGGGGCCCAGGTGGAAGATGGGGGAGTTCGGTTTCGAACCTTTGCGCCGGCGGCCGACAAGGTCGAGCTACTGCTAGAGGACGAGAAGCTCCCTATGGAGAAGGTCGCCGACGGCAACTTTTGGGAGCTGACGGTCCCCGACGGTCGCGTGGGGCAGGCTTATGAGTATCGCATTTGGCATGGCGGCACGTACACGGACCATGCGGATCCCTACGCCTGTCAGGCGGAATTGCGGCCGGCGCACCGCAGCGTGGTGGCCGACCTTGCCTATACGTGGCACGACGAGGAGTGGATGACGTCGCGCTGCAACTGCCACGACAAGCCGATGAACGTCTACGAGCTGCATGCGGGCAGTTGGCGCAAGCGCTCGGGCGATCTGCCCAGCGACGATCCGGCCGACTGGTACACCTACGATGAGCTGGCCGAGCTTTTGCCTGCCTACCTTGCGGACCTTGGCGTGACCCACGTTGAGTTCTTGCCGCTCAACGAGCATCCCTTCGATGGCAGCTGGGGGTATCAGCCGACGGGGTTCTTTGCGCCAACAAGTCGCTACGGTGAGCCGTGCGGGCTCATGCGCCTGGTGGATGCGCTGCACCAGGCGGGCATTGGGTGCATCATCGACTTCGTGCCCGTTCACTTTGCCACCGACACTTGGGGGCTTGCCGACTACGATGGCACGCCGCTCTTTGAGTACCCTAACGATGCGGTGGGCGTAAGCGAGTGGGGGAGCCACAACTTTATGCATTCGCGTGGCGAGACGTGCTCCTTCCTGCAAAGTGCCGCCAACTTCTGGCTGGGCTGCTATCACTTTGACGGCATTCGCATGGACGCGATCAGTCGCATCATCTACTGGCAGGGCGACGAGGCGCGCGGCGTCAACGGTATGGCCGTCGACTTTGTAAAGACCATGAACAGTGGTCTGCGCTCGCTCAACCCGGGATGCTTTACGGTTGCCGAAGACTCCACGAGCCTGGAGGGCTGCACCAAGCCCATCGAGAAGGGCGGACTTGGATTTGATTACAAATGGGATATGGGCTGGATGCACGACACGCTCGACCAGTTCCAGAGCGGCCTGCCGTATCGCACCGACAACTACCACAAGCTGACCTTCTCCATGGCGTATTTTTATGGCGAGCGCTACCTGCTGCCGCTGAGCCACGACGAGGTCGTGCACGGCAAGGCGTCGGTCGCGCAAAAGATGGCGGCAAGCGAGGTGGAGGACAAGCTCGCGCAGGCCCGCGTGCTCTACCTGTACCAGATGGCGCATCCCGGCAAGAAGCTTAACTTTATGGGGTGGGAGGTCGCGCAGCTTCGCGAGTGGGACGAGCGTCGCGAGCAGGACTGGTTTTTGCGTGAGTACCCCGCGCACGAGGCGTTCTATCGCTTTGCCTGCGAGCTGAACGCCCTCTACCGCGACGAGCCCGCGCTGTGGGAGCTTGACTACGACCAGCGTGGCTTTGCCTGGGTGGAGGCAAACGACGAGCGCGACGTGACCTATGCCTTCTTGCGTCGCGATGCGGGCGGCGATCAGGTGCTTTGCGTGCTCAACCTGTCGGGCACGGACGTGCGGCGTACGTACGAGCTCGATGACGCTTCGAGCGCCACGGTCCTTCTCGATACGGATTGGAAGCGCTTTGGCGGTGCCGCACCCGACTCGTCGGGCGGCGAGCTTGCATGCAAGGCCGGCACGATGACGCTTGACCTGCCCGCATGTTCGGGCAAGCTCGTGCGAATCGCGGTCGCATAGCGGCGCTGGGTCGTGCAGGTTATGCGCCCAACAAGTAGTAGAGGAACGCTTATGGAACCGCCCTCATTGGCACCAGACCGTTACCGGGTTTTGTCTGGCAGTGCGCTTAAGGTCATCGCTGTTGTATCCATGCTGGTTGACCATACCGCAAAGCGCATACTCGCGCATTACCCGTGGTTTGTGAGGCCGCTGTACCGCTTTGGACAGACCGACGTTTCTTGGTATGTGCTGAGCGAGTCGTTTGGCCGGATCGCCTTCCCCATCTTTTGCTTTTTGCTGGTGGAGGGCTTCGTGCACACGCATGACCGTCGTCGGTATGGCATCAACCTTTTGATATTCGCGCTTGTGTCGGAGCCGATATTTGACCTTTGCCGCATGCTCACGCCCTTTGATCCAACGTATCAAAACGTATTCGTTACGCTGTTCGTGAGCTATCTTGGGCTCTGCGCGCTCGAGGGGTTGCGCGATCGGCCGGCGCTTCGCGCGGGTGCCGTGGTGGGGCTTGCCTTGGTCTCCATGGGGTCGCTGTGCGACTACGGGCCGCGCGGCTACGCGATGGTGCTCATGCTGTATGCCCTGCGCGATCAGCCGGTGATAAAAACGGCTCTGGGGTGCTGCATAACCACCTCCACCTGGCGCGCCGGCCTGGCGTTTGTCCCCATAAACCTCTACAACGGGCAGCGGGGATTCATACGCGGGCCGGTCCTTAAGTATGCCTTCTATGCGTTTTATCCGCTGCATCTCTTCGTGCTATGGCAGCTGCGCGTGAGGTT
Organism: Atopobiaceae bacterium; assembly: GCA_017652285.1. Lineage (GTDB taxonomy): Bacteria > Actinomycetota > Coriobacteriia > Coriobacteriales > Atopobiaceae > RUG440. The sequence goes on along the minus strand of JAGCBF010000320.1, from coordinate 6,921 downwards.
GGGGTTCTAGCGCCCAGCCGATTGGATTTGGCCGAAAGTGGCCGAAAGGGGCCTAGCCCCAATCGGCCAAAAGTGCGGCTACATCGTAACGGTGACCTCGTTTTTGTCGGTGTGCTGATAGGTCGCGGTGCGTGTGGCGTGCTCGATGATCGATCGCGAGAGTTCGTCGGACTTGGCAAGCGGGTCGTAAGGGTCGCCACCCCAGCTTACGCGCAAGGTAATGCCACCGTCATCTTCGGCATGCTCGATAAGGACCTCAAGCGGGAAGCCCGCCTGCTGCTCGCGTACGTGCGGCAAGATGCCCTGGAACACGAGCTCCTCAAATACCAGCATGACGCGGCGAAGCGCCTTGGTGGACAGCGCCGCGGCTGCGCCAAAGGACTCCAAACGCACACGCGTGCCCAGGTAATCGACGTCAAAGCCATCAATAGTCAAACTGATAGTCTTGAGGCGACGGATAAACCGGCGGGTCTTCTCGCGCTGGGGATGCTCAAAAATCTGCGCGGGCGTACCCTCCTCGTAAATGCCGCCCTCATCCATGTAGAACACGCGGTTGGACACGTTGCGCGCAAAGCGCATTTCGTGCGTAACGATCATCATGGTCATGCCGTCGTTGGCGAGCGAGCGAATGACGGCGAGTACCTCGGCCACCATGGTGGGGTCGAGCGCGGAGGTCGGCTCGTCGAGCAGCAAGATCTTGGGCCTCATGGCAATGGCGCGGGCGATGGCTGCGCGTTGCTGCTGGCCGCCAGACAGCTCCTCCGGGAAGCTTTTGGCCTTGTCGGCGAGTCCGACGCGCTCCAGCAGGGCCATGCCTTCGCGTTCGGCCTGCTCAGCGGGTATGCCAAGGAGCTTTTTTGGCGCGGCGCACACGTTTTGCAGCACGTTGAGGTTATTGAACAGGTTAAACGACTGGAACACCATGCCCATCTTGCGGCGCACCAGGGCGATGTTGCACGCGGGGTCGCAGATGTTCTCGCCGTCCACGACAATGCTGCCCGAGGTCGGCTCCTCCAAGCGGTTGAGGCAGCGGAGCAGCGTGGACTTGCCCGTGCCGGACGGCCCGATAACGCAGATCACATCGCCCTCGTCTATGTGCGCGTTGACGTCGGCAAGCGGCGTGACGTTGCCAAATTCCTTGCGCAGATGCTCTATGGTTATGAGGCTCATGCTATGCCTCCTCTTGGGTCGCGGGGTCGATTGCGCGGTCGATTGCGGGGTCGCTTGCGGCGCCCGCCGCGCTGGACGTACGAGTCTTGACGCGCTTGCCCCACCGGGGGTCTACGCGCTTGAGCAGCAGACGCACGGCCATGGTAATGAGCCATGCCAGCGCAAAGTAGATAAGCGCCGTGGCAATAAGCGGGAAAAACGCCTCGTAGGTACGGCTGCGAATGATGTCGCTCATTTTGGTGAGGTCTTGCACGGCGATGTAGCCCACGACCGACGTGCTCTTGAGCAGCGACACGGCCTCGCCTCGCAGCACCGGCAAAAATCGCACCGCTGCCTGCGGAAATATAAAGTCGTAAAACGCCTGGCGCTCGGTGTAGCCCAGGGCCAGCGCCGCCTCGCGTTGCCCGGCGTCCACGCTGTTTATGCCCGAGCGCATGATTTCGGACCCATAGGCGCCAAAGTTGAGCGTAAACCCAATGACGGCCACCCATACCCCGCCAAGGCCGATGCGCCCAAACACCACGTAGTACAAGATCATGAGCAGCACCACCGTGGGCGTGCCCTGCAGCAGGCGCACGAAGATATCGGACACCAGGTTGGCCAGGCGACTGCCCGTGCGGCGGAACAGGCAAATGCCAAACGCAAGCAGGCTGCCAAATGCCACGGCGAGCGCCGTAATAAGGCAGGTCGTTTGGATGCCCTCCACAATGAGCTTCCAACGGTCTTCTCGAATAAAGTTCTTATCAAAACTGATGGCGATGCTTTGGAAGAAGTCGGGTTGCTCCTGCGCGTCTTGCTGCGCGGACGAGCCGTTAGCGGACGTGCCGTCGCCCGTTTTGGCGGCGTCAAGGTCGGCCTTGCGTGCAACGAGCAAAAGCTCCGTTTGGTGGTACGGCACCGAGAAGTTCACGCTCTCTTGCCGCTCGGCGGTAATGACCATGTCGGAAAGCGAGAAGTCGTACACGCCCGTCGTGATGCCGGGGATGATGCCTGCGGTGTTGACGGTCGAAACCTCGATGTTATAGCCGTATTCGCGACAAAAGCGCACGGCGATGTCTGGGTCGGACCCGGCGATTTGGTCGCCTACCTGGAAGGACACCGGCACCTTGGTGCCGCTGGTCGCAAAGCGCAAGGTCCCGGCCTCGCCCGTAAGGCCGCTCATGTCCACGGGGGCGGAGTTTTGGTCCGCGTCGCTCCACTGGGCATAGATCGCGTCGAGCGTGCCGTCGGCCTTTATCTTGGTAATGAACTCGTCCATTTGGGCCTTGAGCTTGTCGCCGGCCTCCGTCTTTGCAAACATGGCGCCAATGTCCAGCATCTTTACGGGCTCCGACACGGTGCCAATGTCCTGCGCGGACTCCTTAAGGTTGCCTGCGACCTCGGTGCTTGCCAGGAAGTAGTCGATTTTGTCGGATCGCAGGGCTTCCAACAGGTCCGTGTAGGTGTCGTAGTTGGATACCTCGGACGCGGGCAGGCATTCTGCCACCACGGAATCGTGGAAGGAGCCCGTGGTCACGCCCGCGCGCTTGCCGTCAAAGGACGCCACGGTTGCACCCGCGTTGCCCTGGGCATCCTGGGTGCCGGCGAGGTCTTCTGCGCGCACCGCGACCACGATGCCGCCCTCGCTCACCGCATCCGAGAAGAGCACCTCCTCCTCGCGTTCGCGCGTTACGTTCATGGTGTTCGTGAACTCGTACATGCCCGACGCCATCGCGGGGATGCGCGCCGTAAAGTCCATGTCGCCGATTTCCAGCGCGGCGTTGAGGTTGGGATAACCGTCGTAATATTGGTATTCGCTGTGGGGAAAGTACTCAAAGGTGACGGCCTCCATGTTGGTGCCGCCAAGGATGCCGATCTTTTTGCCGTCGTAGTCGGTGTAGGCCACCTTGGTGTGTGCCGCTGGCTTGGTGCTCGTATCGCTTGACGTGGCGCCGCTGCCCAGGCCGATCCACGCCACGATGCCCACAGCCAGCGCGATAAGGACGATCACGATTATGCGATCGGTCTTTTGCGCCGTGTTCACTGCTCGCCTCCGTTCGTTGCCGATGATGCGCCTATTGTACCGACAAAAGCGGACGTAAAGCGGTACGGGCACGCTTGCGGCGTCTTGGGACGCGCGTTTGAACACAAGCGCGCGGGCGAGCGGCACGTTCGATGGTTCTTGCGCATATGGGGGTTTTCGAGGCCCGCGTTAGGGTGTACTCTTTTGCGTAAAGGCGCGCGGTGGGAGCGTGCTGGCACAAACGTACGAGGTGGGCCGTCCAGTGGAAAAAGTCAGCAGTCATGGTTTCGACGATGCGATGGTGGGGCAGACGCAGGTCGTGTTTTCTGTGCCGGAGTCCGCGCGTGGGCGCAACGGCGACTTTCCCGTGCCGTTTGTGGTGTTTAGCGTGGACATCGACGAGCAGGCGCAGGTGGCGACCGACGCGCGCTATGTGTTCGTGAGCAGGGAGTACGGTCGTATCATCAGTCGCGACGTGGATAACGTCGTGGGTCGTTCGTACTTGGAGGTAAGCGAGGGTGACAAGGACGCGTGGTTGTCGCGGTGCTATCGCGTCGTCGCGCTGGGCGAAACCGTGAGCGACTTTGCGTACGACCCGCTTGTACGTGGTTGGATTTGCTTTAACTTGGCGCCGTCTGCGGTGGATGGTTGCTGCGTGTACACGCTGGTACGCGTGTCGGTGGATGATCAGCAACGCAAGCAACTCATGGCGTCGACGGATGCCCGTACCTCGCATTTTATATCGGAAATGCTCAGTGAGCTTGCCGCCGAGCAAGACCATGGTGCCGCCATGAACAGCATGCTCGCAAAGATGTCGGAAGTGGTCCACGCGGATCGCCTTAGCGTGTTTGAGTGCAGCGGCGACGAAACCACGACCACCTTTGAGCTTCTTGCGCCAGGCGTCGAGTCCCAGCTAGGGGCCTCGTTTCCTGCGACGCGAAAAGTCCTCGAGTTTTGGTTTAGAAACGTGACGCACGATCGCGTGGTGCTCGTACCCAACGTTTCGGTAATACAACGCGTGAGCGAGCCGCTGTATAGGTGGTGCGTCGCGAGCAACGTGCAGAGCCTTCTGGCGGCGCCGTTCTATAGCGGCGGAGAGATCGTGGGCTTCCTTGGCGCCTATAATTACCAGATCGACGATGTGGTCGACCTTAACCGGCTGTTCGAGGCGGTTTCTACCTTTATTGCCGCGCGCCTGGAGAACCGCCAGCTCATCAACAGCTTGCGGCAGGCGAGCAGTCACGACATGCTGACGGGCCTGCTCAATCGGCGCGGGTCTCAGCAGGCCATTCGCGAGCAGCTCCTTGCGAGTCCGCATGGACACTTTGCGCTTGCGCTGCTGGACGTAGACGACTTTAAGCGGGTCAATGACGTGTACGGACACGATGCGGGCGACGAGGCGCTGCGCCAGATGTCGCGCACGCTGCGACGGACGTTTCCGCGCGAGGCGATCTTGTCACGCAATGGCGGCGACGAGTTCTTGGTAATGCTGTCGGGCGATTCGGCGCGCAACGTGGACGATTTGCTTACGGGCCTTACGGTTGACGGGCTTTCGTTTACCTACGAGGGCGAGCAACATCAGTACTCGATTTCCGCGGGGTACGCGCTGTATCCGGAGCAGGCGGACAACGTGCGCGAGCTGCTGTGCAAGGCGGATGCGGCGCTGTACGCCGTAAAGCTCTCGGGCAAGGCGGGCTACAAAAAGTATGCGTCGGGCACGGAGGACGGCACGCGCATGCGGCTGGGGTTCTCGTTGCAGGACGTGCTGGAAAGCGCGCCGTATGCGCTGATGGTGAGCAGGGCAAACGATCAGGGCGAGATTCTTTTTGCGAGCTCCGAGCTGGCGCATATGCTGGGCTACGACAGCATGTACGAGTTCATGCGTACGACGGGCGGTTCGTATGCGGAGATCGTGTCTCCCGGAGAGCGCGAGCGCGTACGGCGGACCATCGAACGTTTGGGCAACGGCGGCGGTGGCGATCCGCGGGGGACGTTCGACTTCTTTGCGCAGACAAAAGACGGCCAGGAAATGGCGGTGCGGGCGAACTTCCGCTTCGTGGACATCGATGACTCGGGTCGCGTGGTTTACACGCTTTTCTATAACGTGTAGGGCGACGCCTTCGCGCGGTAGCGTTGCGGGGTTGCGCGGTTGGCCGACAGGCGCCGCCCGGTTGGCCGATTGGGGCTAGGCCCCTTTCGGCCATTTTGCCGCAGGTCGGCAGCAGGCAACGAAACCTCCGGGTTTGCGTGCATAGCCGCCAAATGCACGCAGTTTCGGATGTTTCCCAGCGCCCCGCGGCGAGAAACGTCCGAATGTGCGTGGATACCGCTGCCATGTACGCAGTTTCGGATGTTTCCGGACGATTATCGAGCCGAAACGTCCGTTTTTGCGTGCATACCGCCAGCATACGCGCACTTTCGGAGGTTTGGCGGTTGATCGCGAGCCGAAACGTCCGAATGTGCGTAGGTGCCGCGCTCATGCACGCAACTTCGGAGGTTTTCCAACTCCCCGAGGTGAGAAACGTCCGAATGTACGTAGATGGCCGCTGGACGTACGCACTTTCGGAGGTTTGGCCGCTCTCCTCTGTTGTGAGCCTACCAATACGCGTCGCTCCGACCGGCCAAGAGTTCCATTCTTGCGTACGGTTCGGCCATGTGTACGCAGAATCGGAACTTTGCAGCCGAAAAGTGAGAGTAAAGTTCCGAAATTGCGTGCAGTTCGTCCAGGTGTACGCAGTTGCGGAACTTTGGGCGCGCCGGAGCGGTAGGGTCGTGGCGACGTCGCAAGGCGCCCGGGGCGGGCAGGCCGTGACGTGCCGAAACGACCGAAAAGTGGCCGAAAGGGGCCTAGCCCCAATCGGCCAATTGGCCCCAATCGGCCAATTGAGGAGCTTGACCAAGCGATTCGAGACAAGTACGGTGCCGTGTTGGAAGACATTGCGTAACACTGGCCGCTGGCGCTAGGCACCACAGTCACGTGGCTAGGGGCCTTGTATAACCCATGAAGAATAATCGTGGCCCAAGCATGGAGTACGATGGGCGCCGCGGAGGTCTCGCAGACCGCGTGGGGTGTTTCGGATGCGCCGGGCGAGTAGCCGGCGCGCCTTCCCACGACAACCCCATCCGATTAGTGGCCAATGAAGGCTAAGCTCCGCCACGCCAACTGGACAATTCTCACATCAACATCCATGTTAGCCCAGTTGGCGCGGAGGGATTGTGCCTTCATTGGCCACTAATCGAGTGAACTAATCGAGTGAGTCAAGGGAACAGGTGAGTTAGGGGGTCAGGCACCCTGACTCACCAGACGGTCGGATCATGAGTTGGGGACACGAGTCAGGGGTCAGGCAAACTGACTCGTCGTGAGTCAAGGGGTAAGGTACCCTGACGTATGGCCGGTCGCGCCCCCGCCAAGCCCCCGCGTCAGAAAGCTCCATAGGTTTCTGCTCGAAAAAGCTGGGTAGGTTTCTGACGCGCGAGCCCGTGAGCTGGGGTTTTGTCGGGGACGGCTCAAAACCTACCCAGCTTTTGAATCAGAAAGCTCCCCAGCTTTTGAGCACGCGCGCCTCTCCGAGGATCGTGGCTGATCGGTGAGTCGGAGGGACGGGTACCTTGGCTCATGTCCTGACCCTTACCAGGCGGCGTGCCATTCCGGGTGCGCGAAAGTGCACGTTTTTCCGAGGTTAGTGTAGTTTTTGGATGCCGATTTCCCACAGGCGGAAAATCAGCCCTGCGTTTGCGCAGGTAGAGGG
>JAGCBF010000319.1 GCA_017652285.1 Atopobiaceae bacterium | reverse complement strand
TTGCCCGTGTGGGAAGTTCCCAACATACACGAGGGGTACCGAAGGGCGTTCCGAGAGCTTTTCGCGGGTGATGTACTCCCTGCTGCGGAAGTCAACTACCTTGCCTGTCGAGGGACACAGACCGACGCCCTCGACGGTTTCCGTGAGGGTAGTGGCCTCCTCTGGGGTGATGCGCACCACGAGGTTGTCGCCGACTATCAGGTCGTGTGTCCCGTACTTCTCCACGATAGGTTCGGCACCTTTTACGGCGGACTTGCTGACCCTGATCGTGTCCACTTGCCGCCGCTTGGAGAGACGTACGATCATTGTTTCTTGCAGCACGTTCGTGTCAGCGAATACCTCGTCTCGAGAGCCGTAGACGTGGAGGGCGTCGAGGGAGCACTGGGAGAGGGCGTAGTTGCGGAACGGGACGAAGTAGTCGCCGTTCGTCCACGACCTCGGGACGATTGCCACCATCTCGCCGTTGTCCGCTAGCTGCTGTATCCCTCGCATCATGAACGCCGAGTAAAGGTTCGCCGAGTGGGCTGGGAGGGCGTTCTGCCTCGGGTCGTTTGACGCTATCTTCCCGTATGGTGGGTTCAGGATGATGCGGTCGTATCTGGTCCCGTCGCCCGCATCGACGAGCAGGGCGTCGCCAACGACGGTCTTTCCGGCCGCGAGCCCCCTGACCTCCTCGTCGAAGACCTTTGCGAGAGTCGGGTCTATCTCGACGGTGTCTATCCTCCTGACCCGTTTGCCGTAGCGCTCTATCAGGGCGACGGAGAGGATGCCCGTCCCGCCGCCGAGGTCGAGACAGCAGACGTCCTGGTCGGTGTCACTGAATAGGCTCGCTGCGAGGGTCGCTACCTCGGGTGGTGTAAGGTGTTGGGCGAGTGCCTGCCTTGTCTCTTCTGGTGTATTCGCTATTGCTTGTATGCGGGTCTGTATTGCCCGCTCAAACGTTGCGGTCATATGGCTCAGATTACCTCATTCGTCTGTTGCTTATCCGTATACAGTATGTTGACAATCATACCAGTCGCAGAGGACAAGAATAGCGCCCGTATTCTCTCCTTGAGGATACGGGTGTTCTGGGTTTTGGCGCATGGAGGATGCTGCATGCGCCATCACGGAACCCATGAAAAACGACCTTCGGTGACGAATGCCACCAGCGACAAGCTCACCATGCGTCCCGGAGTGTATTTCTAGCGCTTAGCGCTTTCCTTATCTTTGGACGATTGGTGACTGGTGACATTGGCAACTACGTACATATCGCTCACATGTACGCAACTGCCGAGGTTTGGGCGGTAACCGACTCATGCGGATGTAGCCACGGATGCGTCCGCTGTTGCCCTTGTCACATGGCTTCGATGGTGTCGATCTCGATTTCGTTGCCGTGCAGCAGCACGGTGTTGGGGCTGTCGCAATGCGGGCAGATCTTGCCGTGCTCGACGGTGGCATAGGTCTTGCCGCAGTCGTTGCACACCGTCACCGCCAAAAGAGGCACCACGTCGAGCATGGCGTCGTGCAACACGTCGGTCCGCTTTACCGCCCAGTTCCAACAGTCAACCAAGTAGTCGGGCAGCACGCCGGACACCTCGCCCAGGTTGAGCGTGACCTTTTGTATCGTCGTGAGCTCGTTTTGGCGCGCGACCTCTTCCAACGTCTCTATCATGTGGAAGACGATGCCCAGCTCGTGCATGACGCGGACCTTTCTGATAAGACAAAGGCGCGACGAGGAGGCGTCTCTTCGTCGCGCCTTCGTGACCTCGGGCGCTACTTGCCGCCGAGCTTGCCCTTAAGGATCTTGATGCCGCGGCTGGCGGCGTAGGGCAGAATCGCCTTGACCTTGTCCTCCGCCTTCCACATGCGGCTTGCCTCGGGTACGTCGCGCTCCAAGTGAATGGCATCGAACTCGCAGCGCGTGGTGCACAGGCCGCAGCCGATGCATTTGTTGGCGTCCACGATGGAGGCGCCGCACTTAAGGCAGCGCGCGGTCTCCGTGCGAATCTGCTCCTCGGTAAACGTGAGGTTGGGGTCGTCCCAGTTGTGCAGGACCTTCTCCACGCGCGCGCACGCGGGAATCTGACGCCCGGCGTGGTCGTAGCCCAAGGGATTGAGCGACAGATTGGTCTTGTCCAGCTCGACGTAATGGCGCTGGTTACGCGAAACTGTGAGCGACGAGCCTTTTTGCACAAAGCGATGCAGGCTGATGGCGGCCTCGTGACCTGCGGCGATGGCGTCGATTACGAATCTGGGGCCGGTAAGGACGTCGCCGCCAATAAACACGTCATCCTGTGCGGTTTGGTAGGTCTTGGGGTCTGCCGCCACACGACCGCCCCGACCGACCTCGATGGCGCTGCCGTCCAGCAGGTTGCCCCACTCGATGGTTTGCCCAATGGACAAGACCACGTTGTCTGCGGGTACGAAGGTCGTGTCGTCCTCGTCGTAGCTGGGGGCAAACGCGCCGGACTCGTCGTACACGCGCGTGCAGCGCTTAAAGGTCACGCCGCGCACCTTGCCGTCCTTGTCCGTCTCGACGGCCGCGGGCCCCCAGCCGTTGAGCAGCTCGACGCCGTCCTCCTGCGCCTCGGCAATCTCGTGCGGAAGCGCGGGCATCTCGTCTCGTTGCTCCAGGCACACCATGGTGACCTTGGACGAGCCGCATCGCACAGACACGCGCGCCGCATCGATGGCCACGTTGCCGCCGCCCACGACCACGGTGGTGCCGACAACCTCGTGCGATGGGTCCTCGAGTGCCGTGCGAAGGAAGTCCACGGCGGTGCTCACCTGTGGGGCATCTTCGCCAACAACGCCTGCGCGCCTGCCGCCCTGGCAGCCAATGGCCAGGTAGAAGGCATCAAAGCCCTGCTCGCGCAGCTCGTCCAGCGTAACGTCCCTGCCCACTTCGATTCCGCAGCGGATCTGGACGCCCATTTGCCGCAGCACGTCGATTTCGGCGTCGACCACGTCCTTTTGCAGCTTGTAGCTGGGAATGCCGTAGGTCATCATGCCGCCGGGACGTTCGCTCTTCTCGAACACGACAGGGTTGTAGCCCATGTCGGCCAAGTAATATGCGCAGGTAAGGCCCGCAGGACCGCCGCCGATTATGGCGATCTTTTGCGGCAGGCGCCCACGCGTGGAGGGAATCACGGGCTCGGGCACGTAGCGATGCTCCGCCTCCAGGTCCTTTTGCGCAATGAACTTCTTGACGTCGTCGATGGCCACGGCCTCGTCCACCACGCCACGCGTGCAGGCCGCCTCGCAGCGCTTGTTGCACACGCGACCGCACACGGCGGGGAAGGGGTTCTCTTTTTTGATAAGCGCGAGGGCGTCGCGGTAACGTCCCTGCGCGGCCATGCGCAGGTATCCCTGCACGGACACGTGCGCGGGGCAGGCCGTCTTGCACGGTGCGGTTCCGGTGTCGTGGCACTCGATGCGGTTGTTGTCCTTGTAGTCGGGATCCCAGTCGTCCTCGCCCCAGCTCCGCACGTCGGGCAGCGGTTGCTTGGGGTATTCCACGTCCCCGGCGGTCGTGGGGATCTTCTGTCCCAGCTGCACGGCTCCGGCGGGGCACACCTCGACGCAGCCCGCGCAGGCCACGCACTTCTCGGCGTCCACGTGCGCGCGATATGCGCTGGCGCTCATGTTGGGCGTGTTGAACAGCTGCGAGGTGCGTAGCGCGTAGCACACGCTTACGTCGCAGTTGCAGATGGCAAAGATCTTTTCCTCGCCGTCGATGTTGGTGATCTGGTGCACGTAGCCGTTGCGCTCGGCGATCAGCAGGATGTCGATGACCTCGTCGTAGGTGATGATGTGTCCTTTGCCGGTCTCCACCAGGTAGTCGGCCATGTCGCCCACGCCCAGGCACCAGTTTTGCGGGTCGCGGCCACCGTTGTCGCCGCGGGCACGCTCCGCAAGCGCGCAACTGCACGAGCTCGCGGCGTAGCGGTCGTACTTCTTGAGCCAGTGACTCAAGTGCTCCACGGATGCCGAGGTGAATTCCTGCTTTATGGCATG
>JAGCBF010000318.1 GCA_017652285.1 Atopobiaceae bacterium | reverse complement strand
GAAGGCTCCGCAAAATGGCCGAAAGGGGCCTAGCCCCAATCGGCCAAAACGCAACAAAAATGGCCGAAAGGGGCCTAGCCCCAATCGGCCACATGAAGCGCAGGCGGCCACGCCCGATTTTCGCAGCTCGTGTACAATGGTGCGGTTTGAACGCGCGAAAGGAGCATCTATGGCCATCACGCCCGAAGAGGTCGCCGAGACTCGAAGCATGGTGTCGGAGCAGAACCTCGACCTGCGCACCATTACCATGGGCGTCTCGCTGTTCGGCTGCGCCAGCGAGAGCTTGGAGCGCATGTGCACCAAGGTGTACGACCGCATAACCACTGCCGCGCAGGATCTGGTTCCCGTGGCAGAAGCCCTCGAGCGCGAGTACGGCATCCCCATTGCGAACAAGCGCGTGTCGGTCACGCCTGTTGCGCAAATCGCAGCCGCCTGCCCCGACCAGGACCTCTCTCCCATCGCGCATGCCATGAATCGAGCGGCGGAGTCGCTGGGCATCGACTTTTTGGGCGGCTTTTCCGCCTTGGTCCAAAAGGGCATGGGCACCACCGACAAGCGCCTGATCAACTCGATTCCCGCAGCCCTCGCCACCACCGAGCGCGTGTGCTCGAGCGTCAACGTGGCAAGCGTGCGTGCCGGCATCAACATGGACGCCGTGCTGCTCATGGCGCAAAAGATCCGCGAGGCGGCGCAGGCCACCACGGACATCGACTGCTACGGTGCCGCCAAGCTGGTGGTCTTTTCCAACATGGTGGAGGACTCCCCCTTTATGGCGGGCGCCATCCATGGTTCCGGAGAGGCCGACACCGTCATCAACGTGGGCGTATCCGGCCCGGGCGTCATGGCTGCCGCGCTCGCGGAGCTGCCCGAGACCGCCGACCTCATGGAGGTGGCGGAGCGCATCAAGCGCACGGCGTTCAAGATCACCCGCGCAGGCGAGCTCATGAGCCGCGAGGCCGCACGTCGCCTGGGGGCCGAGAAGGGCATCGTGGACCTGAGCCTTGCCCCCACGCCCGCCGCCGGCGACTCCGTGGCACGCATCTTGGAGATCATCGGCGTGGGCACGTGCGGCGGTCCGGGGACCACCTGTGCCCTCGCCCTGCTCAACGACGCCGTAAAGAAGGGCGGCGTCATGGCCAGCTCCAGCGTGGGCGGGCTTTCGGGCGCGTTCATCCCCGTAAGCGAGGATGCCGGCATGATTCGCGCCGCCCAGGCGGGCGCGCTGACGCTCGAGAAGCTCGAGGCCATGACCTGCGTGTGCTCCGTGGGCCTCGACATGATCGCCATTCCCGGCGACACCAGCGTCGAGACGATAGCCGGCATCATTGCTGACGAGATGGCCATCGGCGTGATCAACGGCAAGACGACCGCCGTGCGCCTGATTCCCGCCATCGGCCACCAGGAGGGCGACCTGCTCGAGTTTGGCGGCCTGTTTGGGTCCGCTCCCGTCATGCCCGTCAATCGGTTTGCCGGCTCGGTCTTCGCGCGACGCGGAGGACGTTTTCCCGCCCCGCTCAACTCGCTACGCAACTAGCGCGGCGCAGAAAGAATCAGCCGACAAAGCGCACCTCGGGCTCGAGGCGCACGCCAAACTGACGCTCGACCTCGTCCTGCACGTGCTCGATGACCGCATGCACGTCGGCCGCAGTCGCGCCGCCCATGTTGACCACGAACCCCGCATGCTTGGTCGATACGCACGCGTTGCCCACGCGATACCCCTTGAGTCCCGCGTCCATGATGAGCTTGCCCGCAAAGTAGCCCTCGGGACGCTTGAAGGTAGATCCGGCGCTGCCGTACTCGAGCGGCTGCTTTTCTTCTCGGCGCCTGGTAAGGTCGTCCATCTTGGCACGGATATCGTCCCCGCTGCCCCGCGCAAGCGAAATGCGGGCACGCAGCACCACGAGTCCGTCGGTGCGAATGCGGCTGGTGCGATATCCCAACGCCAAGTCCTCGACCGCGATCGTCGCCAGCGTTTCGTCGGGCATGAGCACGTCCACGGATGCCAGCACGTCCGCCATGCACCCGTCGTAGGCCCCGGCGTTCATGAAACAGGCGCCTCCGATGCTGCCGGGGATGCCACACGCGAACTCGAAGCCCGTCAAGCCATGCTCGCACGCGACTTCCGCGACGTCATGCAGGGACGCTCCCGCCTCGCACACCAGATCCGTCCCGTCTACCACGACGTCATGCAGCGCGTCGAGAGACACCATGACGCCACGGTATCCCCCGTCGTCGACCAGCAGGTCGGAGCCCTTGCCCAGCACAAAATAGGGCACGGCAAGGCGGCGGCAGGCCCCGACCACGCCTACCAGCTCCTCGGCAGACCCCGGCACCACGAACACGTCCGCCGGTCCGCCCACGCCAAAGGTCGTATGCGCGCTCATGGGCTCGTCGAGCAAAATCATAAGAGTCTCCTATCGAATCCTTGGCCACATGACCCGCACATGCGCCACGGCCAACGCGTCGGCGCTAGTACGGGAGCACGTCTATGACGCGCTGGTTCAACGCGCGTTCGTAAGCAATGAGCGAACGCAGCTTGATGACCTCGTTTTTATCATAGTTTGCAGAAAAAACCGCGGAGTAGAGCGCATCTAGCATAAACGCCACGCTTTGCTCGCTGTAGTATCCCGAAATCTTGCTGTAGATGTGCTCGCGCGGCTCGAAGGCTAGCACGCAGTCGCAGTGCTCACGAAGCCAGTTGCTTCCGGAGTTGGTGATGGCCACCACGGGAACCGCGACCTCGTTGAACGACGACACCAGACTCGCCGGCTCGCGTTGCGGCCCGTTGCCCGAATACGACACCACGATGGCACAGTCCTGCGGCCCCATCGCACGCGCCACGTCAGCCCACTCGTCTTTTGGGGGAACCGCACACGTCACGCCGATCTGGTCGAGCTTGTAGGCCAGCAGCTCGCCAAAAAAGCAGTTGGGCTTCTCTCCAAAGAATACCAGCCGCTTGGCGGCGACCACGCGCGAGGCGGCCACGGCAAGCGTGCGGGCCTCCACCCTGTCCATGGCATCCAGCAGCGCCTGGCGCTCAAGCGCAGAGACGTTGCTCACCACCGTACCGAGGGAATCCTCGGGCCCGAAGGGATGGTTGGGATCGATGGTTCGCACGGTCGAGACGCCCTCCTCGCTCTCTTTGACGGCCGTGACGAACGCCATCCTAAAGTCACGCCAGCCCGAATAGCCCATGGCCTTGGCGAACCTCACGAGCGAGGGCTTGGACGTATACGTGAGGTCGGCCACCTCGGCCATGGAAAGGTTTGCCACGCCGCTGCCCTCGCGTATTAGGAAGTCCGCCACGGACTTGCGAGAACCAGGCATCTCGAGCGTCGCTTGCCGCACGCGCGTCAGCAGCCCTTCCTCTGGCATGTGCGCCTCCTTGACGTAGTGGTCCTTCGCTCCCAACGCCCCACAATTGTAACGCACGAACCACCCCGTGGGCACGCGTCCTCCATAAGGATTGCCTTGGGGCTCATTGGGTAGCGAGCGGCAACGCGTAGAACAAGACCGCCATGGTGTCGTCGTGCGGAACGTGCGCCACGCACCGTACGTAGCCTTTGACGCGCCCATCGAACAGACAGGATGCGTCGACCCAGCGATCATGGCCACCGAGCTCCACCACGACCGAGTCCATGCACTGCCATCCCCGCGCGACTCGCCTGTTCATGCGGCTTTCGGCATCCAACACCCCTCGCATGCCCAACGCAACGAGCAGGTGCTCGAACGCGACGTTATGCTCCACATAGCGTATCGTGCCGTCTGCCCGTCGCTCCAGCACGGCCGCCGGAACGCCCGCCGCCATGCCCAACGGGTCGGACCCCGATGCGGCTTCCACCGGCTGCATGAGGTTGACGCGGTCGATCTTGTCATAGTAGTCCCGCTTGTCGAGCGCCTCCGGCACGTAAGTCTGCTCGTCGATTTTGCTACAGAGGTCGTCGAACGCGCAGGGCGCTCCGTACACGAAGCCCTGGATCTTGCTAAACGACAGGTTGCGCAGGAACGCGAGTTGGTCGACGTCCTCCACTCCCTCGATCAGCGTTTGCATCCCCAGCTCCTTTACCATGCTGACCAAATTGGAAAGCATGATGCCGCTGGGATCGCCCAGGTCCGCCACGTTGAGTTTGCGCACGAAGCTCATGTCGAACTTGACAAGGTCGAACTCGTATTCGCGCAGCACGTTGAGCGACGAGTAGCCCGAGCCAAAATCGTCCATCCAAACCTGTATTCCCTGCTCCCTAAACCTACGTATGGCGTGCTTGACCCGCGACTCGTTCAAAAGAACATGACCGTTTGTTCCTAGACGTTTGCGGCCTTTACGCCGAACGGCCTATAGTAAGCCACTCCGTGCCTATCATGGATTCGGATTGAATTGTTGGCGCATCTGTTGTTATCTCTCGACAAAAGCAAACATGTTCTTTGTGCTTGCGTAGAATGGAAAAGTTAGATACGGTTAAGAGGTGGTGTCATGGCGAACTCGCAGATCACGCGTCGCGCAATCGCGGCCGCGCTTAAGCAACTCTTGGAATCAACGCCCTTCGACCGTGTGACCGTAACCGCCCTGGCGTCACTGTGCGGCATCAATCGACAGACGTTCTATTATCACTTTCGCGATATTTATGACTTAATTGGATGGATCGTGGAAGATCGCATGCGCACCCTGCTGGACGACAAAAACGTCTCCATCCCCAAAGATGCCGAGGTCATCATAGCGGCGTGCCTCACTGCCCTAAAGGAAGAGCGGGAGCTGGTGACGCGCCTCTTGCGTTCGACCGACCCCGTCATCATCAACTTGATCTTGCAAAACCATCTGGGAAAGATCATAGAGAATAGCCTGGACGCGATTTACGAGCAATCCCACGTCACCGAAGACGACAGACGCATAGTGTCGTCCTTTTGCGTGGGCGGATTCCTCAACACGGTATACGTCTGGATAGACAAAGGGATGCGAGAAGACCCCCGTGTGCTGGCGCAGCGCCTTGCCACCATAATATGCACGGGACTTAGCAGCGTTATCCCTCTGTTGTCATAGGCAACAAGCAACAACGCTCATGCCGGACGCATGCCGGGGTGCTATTCACCCCACTTGGCAACGGCCTGCCGCAAGTAGGTATAGTGAGCGGGATAATGCGCGTCGCTTGCGATGTAGGTGTACAGGCCTTCCTTGAACATCTTTATGGCCGGCCGCTTCTCTCTTCCAAAGCGACCACCCTTTATGAAGTCGGCCGATGCCTGCAGCTTGCAACCCATGTTTACCAACTCCTGCGCCAAGCCGATGTCGCGTTGCACCGCATCGTAGCGCTCGGGATGCGCGATGATGACGTCGTAACCCATTCCCTGCAGCTCGAATATCGTGCGCTCGTAGTCACCAAAGCGAGTGGGACTCGCGTTGGCGGACAGCTCGAGCAAGAACTCGTTGCTCCCGTCAAAGTGCAGGCGTTCCGCCCAGGCCAAGCCCAAATGCATTAGCTTGCGATAGTTGACCTCAAAGCCCATTTGCAGGGGAAACGTCGGGTCGACGCGATGGACCTCGGCCTCAAAGCTCCTAAACGAGCGCCACATGCCAAGATAGTCGAAGTAGGGGTCCCTGCAATGAGGCGTGCAGGTGATGCTGGTCACGCCGGCCTTGCGCGCCGCAGCAAACATGGCAAGCGACTCTTCCATGTTCTGTGCGCCGTCGTCAACGCCTGGCAAGATGTGGCAATGCATGTCTCTCATACATCATCAGCTCCCAACAACAGCCCGCACAACCACGCTAGGCATATGGTACGTCCTTAGCCCTTGTCCCCCCAAATCGGTGCCGACTCAGCGCATGCTCTCTTGGTAGGCACGAATCATGATGTTGGTGTCTTCCGGCGATGCGCCCTCCATGCTTACCCGGCTTGCTCCAAAGTCTGATGGCAAGCTAAGCGGGTCGGCGTTGTCCATACCCAAGTCGGGCGCATTGCTCCACGTACGTGGCTGGGAGTTTGGCGCGAGGGCCGAGCCGACTTGGCCGTCGAACGGAAGGCTGCCCGCGGGCACGTTAAGGCTCGCCATCTCGGACGAGCGATTGTCCTCCCCATGAGAGGTGCGGTTGCGATCGTCGCGATAATAGTAATAGTTGTAGTACTCGTCGGCGTGGCGCTCGCAGAAGTTCATGATGACGCCCGACAGCGGCACGTTTGCCGTCCTCAGCTGGTCTGCCGCACGGGCAATGGCGTCCTTGCGCGCGAATTGCTCGCGCACGACCATGAACAGGGCGTCGACCTTGGACCCCAAGACCGCCGCGTCTACAAAGGTGCCCACCGGGGGCGTGTCGAACACGATGTAGCCGAACTCCTGCTTGGCTGCGTGTATGAGCTCGAGGAAGCGGCGCGAGTTGAGCAGGTCGGAGGGGTTGGGGATGTGCGGCTCGGCATCCAGGAAGTAGAGCATGGGCGTATCGGTGGGAACGATGGCCTCGCGCAAGCCGACCTCGCCAGAAAGCACGGAATAGATACCGTGCTTAGAGTGGATGCCCAGCGTGTTGGCCACGGAGCGACGACGCATGTCACACTCCACGATGAGCGTGGAGACGCCCGACGTTGCCATGGCACGAGCCAGATTGGTGGACACGAACGTCTTGCCCTCGTTGGGAACGGTGCTCGTAATGACCACCGTACGCACGGGATCGTCTACGCGCATGAAGCGGATGTTTGCCAGCAACGTCTTGGCAGAGTTATCCACATTGCGCGTGATGTCGTTCTTCTTACTCGAGTCCTTCTTCTTGCGCCTTGCCATGAATGCCCCCGTATATGTGTTTTAACGTAACATAGCTAACGTAACATTATTGCGCAAATGACTCCGAATGTACACCTGAAAGCAACAGATTCACGATGCGCGCATCCTCGCGAGCAGCCGCGCCCTCCATGATTCCGATAACTCCCAAAAACACGATCTTGAAGGCCATCTCCCCATCGTCGTTGCACAGGTGGGGCCACATCGCCTGTATCTGGCGAGAGATCCCGTAACTCATGGCAGTCGACGTGATCTGGTCGCACATCACCTTGAAGAAGCTGTGCCGCTGTCCGATCTCGTCCAGCACGTAGAACATGGACCGTCGCGTGCCGTCCTGCTGAAACACAAAGCGCCTGATCGACGCCACGGCATCCGTGACGGCCTCGCGCGACAGCGGTTCTGCGGCACCGTCTTGGTCGACGGCGACGTCGGACTCCCATTGCTCGCACCAAAGGCGGACGGTCTCGTCGGCATCTTGCATGTATGAGTCCACCACGCAACCGACGATCTCGTCCTTGCCAGAAAAGTAATAGTAGATGAGCTCGCGAGTCATCTCCGCCTCGCGAGAGATGTCGACCAAGGTCGTCTTGTGTACGCCCTTGCGCTCAAAGCAGGTGCGCGCGCACTGCACGATGAGGTCACGTTGCCGCTTGAAATTCTTTGACTTTTTCCTGCGCGCATGGCCGCGATTAGCTTCGTAGGAAGTCATGTCGTCCTCTTCCCATGTGTGAGCCCGCGCATGCGATCTGTAAGGTCAACGCAGCCTCACGACCCCCGTAGGTTTCAATCCTGCCAAATCATCATTTATGGAGCGGCAGTATATGTAAAAAACATGAGCTTGCTACCGCTCGAACGTGTTCCGGGCGCCTCTGTCGACGCGATTCTTGAGCTGGGAGGACGTCTTCCCATAATACGAGGTACGCAGATCGCAACGTATCATAAGGAGAACACCATGCTTCACAAGACGCTCAAGCCCTTCCCCAAAGACTTTTTGTGGGGCGCCTCGACCTCTGCCTCCCAGGTCGAGGGTGCCGCGCTCGAGCACGGCAAGGGCCCGTCCGTGCAAGACGTCAAGGAACCGCCTGCAGGCACGTCCGGCTTTGAGGTCGCGGCCGACCAGTACCATCGCTATGCGGAGGACGTCGCGCTCATGGCCGAGATGGGCTTTAGGACGTATCGCTTCTCCATCAGCTGGGCGCGCCTTTGCCCGAAGGCACCGGCCGCGTCAACGAGGAGGGCGTCGCCTACTACTCCGCCCTTATCGACGAGTGCCTCAAGTACGGCATCCAGCCCTTGGTGACCATGTATCACTTTGACCTGCCTGCCGCCCTCGACGACAAGGGCGGTTGGGCCAACCGCGACACCGTGGACGCCTTCCTCGAGTTCAGTCGGCTCATGTTCGAGCGCTACGGCGACCGCGTGAAGTACTGGCTCACCATAAACGAGCAGAACATGATGACGCTTGCCGCCGAGGCCATCCTGGGCATCGACACGTCCGCAGAAGGCGCGACCAAGCTGATCTACGAGCAGAACCACCACATGCTGCTTGCGCAGGCCAAGGCGATGAAGCTCTGCCACGAGATGCTGCCCGACGCCAAGATCGGCCCGGCGCCCAACATCGCGCTCGTGTACCCCGCATCAGACAAGCCCGAAGACGTGCTGGCCGCACAGAACTTCAACGCGCTACGCAACTGGCTGTACCTGGACATGGCCGTCTATGGCATCTATAACAACGTGGTGTGGGCGTGGCTGGAGGACCAGGATGCGCTGCCTGGCAACATCTTGGATGGCGACATGGAGATCATGGCGGCCGCGAAGCCGGACTTCATCGCCTTCAACTACTACAGCACCGCCACCGTCGCGGCAAGCGACGGAACCGAGCAGGCGGGCCGTACCGGTGACCAGCAGCGCCAGCTCGTGATTCCCGGCTTTGCCAAGGGCGTGCCCAACCCGCACTTCCAAAAGACGGAGTTTGGCTGGGAGATCGACCCCGTGGGCTTCCGCAACACGCTGCGCGAGGTGTACTCGCGCTATCACCTGCCCATTATCATTACCGAAAACGGCCTGGGCGCCTACGACAAGCTCGAGCAGGACGAGGCCGGCAACGACGTCGTGCACGATCCGTACCGCATCGACTACCTGCGTGCACACATCGAGCAGATGCACCTCGCCATTTCCGACGGCGTGCAGATGATGGGCTACTGCCCCTGGAGCGCCGTCGACCTCATCTCCACGCACGAAGGCTTCGTCAAGCGCTACGGGTTCATCTTCGTCAACCGCGAGGAGTTTGACCTGCTCGACCTGCGCCGTGTGCGCAAGGACTCCTTCTTCTGGTACAAGAAGGTCATCGCCAGCAACGGAGAAGACCTGGCCTAGGTGCTTTGACCTGCGGAAACGCTAAACTTGGGGCCGTTGTGTTCTTGGGACGTGCGCGAACGTGGCGCGAATCGTGCACCCAAGAACGCAACGGCCTTTTCCAGCGGGCCCGGGCGCCCGCCAAGACGTCCGCGACCTGGCCGCAGGGCTTGCCCCGCCACCTTACGTGCGTCGCGGGGAGATGCCCATGCGCTCGTAGTAGCGCGTCTTTTCGTCGTACATGCGCTTGTCGGCGATGCGACATAGATCGAGCACGTTTTCCTGCGGAAACTCACGATGAGCGGCGAATCCGCACGACACGGAGAGACGTTCGACTTGAATGCCAGACCATGCCGCGGTCTTTAGGGCCAAGTTTTTCTCCACGGTCTTTTGCTCTTGCTCGCTCAGGTGCAGAAGCGCGGCGAACTCGTCTCCACCGGTGCGATACACCTTGCCATACATGCTCAGGCATTGCTTGAGGCACAAGCCCGCACCCTGGATGAGCTCGTCCCCGGCGTCATGGCCCAAGGTGTCGTTGACCGTCTTGAGCCCGTTGACGTCGACCGCCACGCAGACCAGGTCCTTTGGCATCGCGCGTTCCATCAGCGCACCCTTGTCCTGCTCGAACGCACGGCGATTGTGCAGCATGGTGAGCTGGTCCACGAGCGACGCCGCGGTCAGCTCCTCCGTGCGCCGCCTGCTGTAGCGCAACGCAAGCACCAGCGCCACGAGCATCACCGCACACAGTGCCGCGTTGAGCAGGACCAGGTTGGCGAACTGGCTGGCATTCTTGGCGCCGTCGCTTTGGACGATGAGATACCAATCCAGACTCTCCACGTACTTGACCACGGCAAACCGGGTGCCCTCACGCTCCAGATACTCGTACTGCCGGCTCTTGACGGCGGGGATGAGCTCGCTCAGGTTGGCCCGCTCTATGTTGTCCGGGTTGGTATCGACCTGCACCAGGCCAGACGGGTCGGCCAGACTGATCTTGACGTCGAAGTCCTCCTCCAGCATTCTGAACAGTTCTTGCACGCCCGTCATGCGAACGCCCACGCCGCAGATGCCACGCACAAGACGGTCCTGCTTGATCTTTGCGTTGACGTAGACGGTCAGGTACTGTGAGTCGATCTCGTCGTTGTCCACGTCCAGGTCGTATTCTTCCCCGCCACCCAACAGCTTTGCGTACCAGTCGTCGTGCTCGGACTCCGGATCCACCACACGGGACACGCCGCTGCTGGTGTAGTAACGATGGCTCGCGTCCGAAATGACAAAGGCGACTTGGTATCCCAGGCCCTTCTCTATGCCCAAAAGGTAGTCGGCAAGACCCTGCTCCGTCGCGTCCTGGCCCAGCTCCTGCTCCTGAGCGAGCGTGGCGGACAGGTACCTGTCGCTTGCCATGGTCCTCGCCACCATGATGGGCTCGGAAAGCTCGCCGATGATGTGGTCGTAGACCTGCGTGGCAAGGACCTTGTTCATCTCGCGCACGTTGCGCTGGCTCATGACGTGCAGGGAGACGAGCGACACCACGGTGGAAAGCAAAAAGCTCACTGCCACAAGGACGACGATGAACCTATCGCTGCGAGCCCTGTTCATGGTTCCTCCCCGCTTTTTTGGTTGCGTGAACCTAGCTGGCAATATAATTGCACAGTACTTTGCGGTGATGTCGCCCGACGGCGCAACATCGCGCTTTCGTGCCGCACTTTGTAACAAACGACGGCGCCCGAGGCGGGACCGGCCAAGGAGGGTCCATGAACATCCAGATATTCGGAACCAAGAAGAGCAGCGACTCTCGCAAGGCGGAACGTTGGTTCAAGGAGAGGCGCATACGTTTTCAATACGTCGACCTGCGCGAGAAGGGCTTGTCCAAAGGAGAGCTCGCATCCGTGGCAAAGGCCGTGGGCGGCTACGACAAGCTCATAGACGACGCGGCAAAGGACGGCTATGCCGTGGCGTTGGCTCGGCACACGCCCGCGAGCATGCTGCCGGACGTGTTGTTGGAAAACCAGCAGGTACTGCGAGCGCCCGTGGTGCGCAACGGACGTCAGGCCACGGTGGGCTACGCGCCGGACGTCTGGAAGGCGTGGGAATAGCATGAGGACGATCGACGTCAAGGGCTGCACGATCGGCGCGGGCAGGCCCAAGACCATAGTGTCCGTGATGGATCGTGGCGGTGCGGAGCGCCGGGACGCTGGTGACGCGCTCCCCCATCTTGCCGAGCAGGCGCAGACGGCGGTTGCGGCGGGCGCCGACTGCATCGAGTTGCGCGCGGACTCCCTGCAGACGAAGACCGACCCCGTCGCGATGGCCGAGCTCACCTGCGCGCTGGGCGCCACGCTGCCGCACGCGCCGTTGATCTTTACGTTTAGGGGAAAGGGACAGGGCGGCCTGCGCGAGCTTTCGGCCACAGACTATATGGACCTCAACCGTGCCGTCATAGACGCTGGCGGCGCCGACCTCGTTGACATCGAGGCGGACAGGGGCGACGAGGTCGCGACTGAGTTGGTCGCGCGTGCCCGCTCGAGGGGCGTGCTCGCCATCGTGTCGCATCACGACTTCGCCGGCACGCCGCCCATCGGCCAGATGGTCGATCAGCTCGTGCATATGGCCCGACTGGGCGCCGACATCCCCAAGCTCGCGGTCATGGCGCACAGCCGGCTGGACGCGCTGCGGCTTATGGAGGCATCCGCGCGGGCGGCGGAGATCGTGGACCTGCCGCTGATCACCATGGCCATGGGCCCCAACGGCGCATTGTCGCGCCTCGCAGGCGAGACGACCGGCAGCGCCCTTACGTTTTGCGCACATGGTGGCGCCTCCGCGCCAGGGCAGATCGAGCTCGGGCTCGCGCGGCGCTGCCTTGACGATATGCACGAGGCGTTGGGCTAGGAGGGGGACGCCCGCGTTGCGATGAGCGGAGGAAATCGAT
>JAGCBF010000317.1 GCA_017652285.1 Atopobiaceae bacterium | reverse complement strand
TGGCGTTTGGGGCTCGCGGGGCGGGGAGGGCTGGCGCGGCGGGCGGGCTGGCGCGAACCCATGTTGGCAGGCCGCACTTGGAGCACCACGTCATGCACGCTATGTCTCGCGGGCCGCGCTTGCGTCCATCCTGCGTCGATCGAGCGGAAGCGACAGCGTCACGCACGTGCCCTCGCCTTCGACCGACGCAAGCGAAAGGCCGAGGCCAAGCTGCTCGCACAGCCGCGCCGCAAGGTGCAGTCCCATCCCGGTAGACGCCGCGCCTTCTCGCCCGCGCGTCCCGGTAAAGCCACGCTCGAACACGCGGCTCACGTCTGCGGCGGGTATGCCCCAGCCGTCGTCCTCCACCCGCAGCTCGATGCTCCCCGCACCCTCCCGCGACCCAACGCGCTTCTCTGCAAACCGCACGTGGCTGGCCCCGTACTTGGCGGCGTTTTCCACAAACTGGGTAACGACAAACGCCACCTGCTTTTTGTCGGCCAGGACCGTCGTCGCCTCGTCGATGTCGATCGTGGGGATACACCCGTGCTCGATGAGGAAGCGCGCGTTGGCTCGGCAAACGCTGCGGCAGATGTCGGCGAGACGCACCTCTCGAATCGCGTAGTCGTTTACGGCGCAGTCCGCGCGTGCGTACCACAGGGCGGCATCCACCTTGCGGCCTATGCGGTCGAGCTCCGATGCCAGCTGCGAGCGCTCCGGCTCGGCGACGCGTTCTGCGATAAGCTCGCACGACGCCAGCGGTGCCTTGACGCCGTGGACCCACGCCTCCACGAACTCGCGATGCGCGGTTGCCTTGGCGTTTGCCTGCGCGGCTTCCCGGGCGGACGCGGCACCCATCGACCTGAGCGCGTCGAACACGATTTGGTGATCGGGCGTCGAGGGCTCGCCGATAAGGGAATGCAGCTGATACGGGCGTTCCAAGGCGCTTGCGATGTCCTTTAGGTTTTGATAATAGCGGCGCTCGTGGAGACAATCAATCGCGCACGCGCACAGGCCGCACAACGCCAGGAGGACGGCGATGAGCGTCACGGCATCGGCAGGGCACCCGCACACGCCGGCGACAAGGCAGGCAGACGCGATGCCCGCCACGGCAATGACAAGCGACGCCGTCTTGGAGCGCAGGTACTCTGGCACGCTCACAGCGAGTACCCTCTGCCGCGATGGGTCTTGAGCACGCCCGTCGGGACGCCCGCACGTTCCAGCGTGTGGCGCAGGCGGTTGACGTTAACGGTAAGCGTGTTGTCGTCCACGAACACGTCGGTCTCCCACAGCTCGCGCATGAGCTCTTGTCGAAGGACGATTGCGCCGCGGGCACGGATGAGCGCCGCAAGGATGCATGTTTCGTTGCGCGAGAGGCTCACTTCGTTGCCGCCATACCATGCGATGGCTCGCGCGACGTCCAGCGAGATGCCTGCATGCTCGATTCGGGCGGAATCCGTCGCGTTCGCCCGCTCCAACAGGCGCGCCACGTGAGCGAGGAGCACGGCGGGGCGATAGGGTTTTGTCAGATAGTCGTCCGCACCCAGACGCATGCTCATGACCTCGTCGAACTCGGCGTCGGACGAGGTCAGGATCAAGATGGGCACGTCGCTTGCCGCACGAATCCCCCGGCAAATGCTCAGGCCGTCCGCTCCCGGCAGCTTGAGGTCGAGCACGACGGCGTCGGGGCGCATCGCGAGGGCCTCCTGCGTGGCTTTGGCAAAGTCTTCGCAGGTCACAGGCTCGTGGCCGTCCAGCGAAAGCACGCCTGCGAGCTCCCTGCAAAGCGAATCGTCGTCCTCGATAATAAATATCTTTCCCATGGGACCCCAAGCGGCTGCGGCGGGCTTGTCGTTTGCCGCAATTGTAGCAAAGGACGGTCGGGGGTTGTCCTTGGGGACTGGCCAAATGGCCGAAACACCCCAGGGTCCTTTTGGCCAAATGGCCGAAACACCCCAGGGTCCTTTTGGCCAAATGGCCGAAACACCCCAGGGACCAATCGGCCAAGTGGCGCTAACCAAAATGGTATCATGATATCGCGATTGCCTCGAGCGAAAGGACGACCATGCCGTTTGACTTCAAAAAGGAGTATCGCGACCTGTACCAGCCCAGGAGCAAGCCGTCCATCGTCGAGGTGCCAACCATGCGCTTTTTGGCCGTCGAGGGCGAGGGCGATCCAAACGAGGAGGGCGGCGATTACAAGCACGCGTTGGAGCTGCTATACGGCGCCGCGTACACGCTCAAGATGAGCTACAAGACCGACCACGCAATTCCGGGGTTTTATCAATACGTGGTTCCGCCGCTCGAGGGCTTTTGGTGGCAACCGAACGTAAAGGGCGTCGACTACACGCACAAGTCGGACTTCCATTGGCTTTCGGTCATTCGCGTGCCGGATTTTGTGTCCGAGGCTGAGTTTTCGTGGGCCGTCGAAGCTGCGACCACAAAGAAGAAACTCGACTTCTCGCCCGTGCGGCTCACGGAGATTAACGAGGGGTTATGCGTTCAATGCATGCATATTGGTCCCTACGACGACGAGCCCGCGACTGTTGACGCGATGCACGAATACGCGGCGACGCAGGGATACGCGCCAGACTTCTCCGACACGCGCCGTCACCACGAGATTTACCTGTCCGATCCGCGCAAGGCGAACCCCGCAAAGATGAAGACCGTGGTTCGCCATCCTGTTAGGCTGGCCTGAGCCGTCGTATTGGCGCGTCCGTCGTCTTCTGGCGTGGACGTCGCCCGATTAAGTGACACGGACGCCCCATATAAGGCTGCTCATGTCACTTAATCGGGTTCTGCAAGGTAAAAAACCGCATAAGTGACAAAAGAATCGAAATAATGGGTTTGAATGTCACTTAATAGGTCAAGGAATGGTTATTTCATATTTTTTTCGTTATCGACTCACGGACTACTACTGATTAAGTGACACGACCCCCACGATTTTTGCAGTCGAATGTCACTTAATCGGTTTTCGTCTAGTCCGATTCCGCATAAGTGACATCGGAGTCCTAAAATGAGGGGGTACTTGTCATTTAATCGGGTCGTATTAACATTACCATCGCTCGAAAGGCATTGTTTTGTGCGCGAATTGGGCCAGAAACGCTTAAGCCCCCTCCTTGGGCACCTTATTACAAGGCGGCTGAACCGTTTTTGATGCATGGAGCGACGGAAGCTGGGGAGTATAATGTCTAAAAGTGATATCATACCCACGCAATCGCGCAAGCTGCATCTTGCCAGCTGCCGCAACGTGCGCGAACTGGGAGGATACCCCACGCCATGCGGCAGCACGCAATACCACAGATTCCTGCGGGCGGGTAGTACGCGCTCGCTCATCACCTCGGATATTCAGCTACTCAAGGACTGGGGCGTCGCGCGTGCGCTTGACCTACGAAGCACCGCAGAAAGCCCGCGCGTTACCTGCACTTTGTCGCGCCAAACAGGTATTGCATGGAAAAACGTGCCCCTGTACGACATCGACGTGTCCGCTCCGACAATGATGCCCGCCCATGGCGCGAAGAGCTACCTTGTATCCAGCTACCTGCAGATGCTTGCGGTCACAAAATCGATCAAGCGCGCCTTCGAATTCCTGGCGCAGGCGCAGCGCAACGAGTGCGTTCTATTCCATTGTGCCGCCGGCATGGATCGCACGGGGGTTATCTCCCTCTTGCTTCTGGGGCTCTGCGGCGTACCCAAGCAGCAGATACTTGCCGACTACGCGTATTCCTTCGGCCCGACGGACGCGGTGAACCTTGCGGTGGAGGAAGCCATGGCCAGACGGCTGGTCGTTCCCGCAAGTACGGAGCCGGGGTACTTGTTGGCCGTGCGCATTCAAGCGATCGAGATCACATACGACACAATCGTGCAGACGCATGGCTCGGTGCGCAACTACCTCGCGAGCTGCGACGTTGGCGACCAAACGCTCGATGCCGTGAGCGGTCATCTTTTGCAACCGTGAGTCAGGGGGGATGAGTCAAGGGAGTCAAGGGGACAGGTCACTTGACTCATGGCCAAAAGGACCCTGGGGTGTTTCGGCCATGGGGCACTCACGGCGACGAATCATAACAACAGATGATAAGATGGACAAAACCCGACGCGACAAGGCTGTCATGAAGAAGAAGCTTTTTGACGACATACCCCGCCTGCAAAGTGACCTCGTCATCCTGCGACGGCTCGTGGACGCGGACGTTCCCGAACTCGAAGAGCTTGTCTCGAGCGAGCGCGTATACCGCTACCTGCCCACCTATTTGTTCGAGAAGCAGTTCTCCGACATGCACGTTATGATTCGTCGCCTATACGACACATGCTTCGCGGCGCAGGAGTCGCTAATCCTTGGCGTCGAGCCGCGTGGTGAGGGGCGCATATGCGGGCTGGCCGAGTTCTACGGTTTGCGCGACGACGTGCACAAGATCAGCGTGGGGTATCGCCTGCTCGAGCGCAGCTGGGGACACGGAATCGCGAGCGAGGCGTTGCGTCTGATGGTCGACTACCTGTATGGTCAGACCGACATCGAGATCATTACGGCGTCCACCATGGTAGAGAACATCGCATCGGCGCGCGTGCTCGAGAAGAACGGCTTCCTGCGAACCGCGCGCGGCGTCGAGGAGGACTGGGGCTACGACTCCCCCACCATCGCCGACAAGTGGTTTTGCTGAGCGGGCCTGGAAATGTGGCCGATTGGTCCCTGGGGTGTTTTGGCCAAGTGGCCGATTGGTCCCTGGGGTGTTTTGGCCATATAGTAGAATACCGGGGCATCACGAACAATGCTGCACGCGAGGTGAATTATGCTCAGCAACAAGCTCGTCCTACTTGCAGTCGCGATGGTGGCGGCAGTAACCGTTATCATCGGACTGTTCTTGCGCAATGTTATGGGAAAGCCCGTGCGGGGAGTCCTGCATGTGCCGCAGGGCAAAACCCGCGTGGGTATCGGCGTACTCAATGACAAGCCGCTGCGACCGTTCAAATACGGGCAGGCATTCGAGGTCGCCGTGCTCGCCGAGACGGAGGCGTGCGCAATGGGCACCCTTGAGTACAGGGGCACACCCATTGGGGTCGCCGATGCGTCGAGCTCATACGTGCAGGCGTTGGACAAGCTCGCTCGCGAGAACCGCCGCGTTTTGGTGTCCGCCGTTATCGCGACAATCGACGGCGAGGGCCGACCCGTTATCGAGCTGGAGCTTCCCAGCACAAGTTGGTTCAAACGCGCGCTGGGACAGCGGAATCGATAACGTAGCGAAGGGGAGCCCCCTCTTGGAACAGTCGAAGCGGGCTCCCAGCAGTAGTGATGGCTAACGGAAGCTCTTTGCCCAATTGATGAGCGAGTTCTTCCAAATGTTGTCCGTCACGTCCTTGGCCATGCGGTCCGTCACCGGGCCGTTTTTTGCCATCTTGGACAAAATCACTGCCTGAAGCTGCTCGACGGTCATCTCTTCGTACGGCACGTTGGGAATGTCCTTGGGCAGGGCCGCGGTTGGGGTGCTCGCGTCGGTGGTCTTTTGCTCCCTGGCTCGTGCGACAAAAGAGTCGACCAGCTGAACGGGCGCCAGGTCGGGTGCGGGGCTGGGCGCCAGGTCGGGTGCGGGGCTGGGCGTCAGGTCGGGCGCGGGACCTGCCGCGGGACTTGGTGCGGGGCTGGGCGTGGAACCTGTCGCCGGGACCTTCGGAGCCTCGCCATTCTCGACCAAATCCTTGGGATTCTCCGCAGGATTCTTGTCGTTCGCGCCAGCGGCCTTCGCGTTCGCGCGCTTCGTCGCACGCCGCTCTGCGTCCTTCGCCGCCCGTATCGCGTCCTTGTCATCCAGCGGCGCAAAGATGTCGCCACCACAGGAAGGCAAAGAAATGCGCAGGTGCCCGTCCTTCGCCGTGATCGTCTTGCCGCTCAGCAAGCCCACGTACCCCGGCGCCTGAGCGCGCACCTTAACGACCGCCTTGTGCTCGGCGTTGTTGAGCGCGACGACGAGCCTTCCGCGCGCATAGGCGTACTGCTCGGTGGTTAGGCTCAGCTCCTTATACGGACCCCACACCAAATCATCCTTGTACTGCGCGTGAATCTTGCCCAGCTCGGCCGTGAGCTTGGTGCAGGGGTTCTTCTCATATGCGTCGGCATAATCGGCCAGGTCTATGTGCGGGCGCAGCGAATCGTCCGAAAAACGCTCCTTTTTGCCCTCGATGCCAAACTCGCTTCCGTAATAGACGGACGGAATCCCGGGCAGCGTATACAACAAGATGTGAACGGGCAGGTAGTGCGCCTTGTTGCGCAGCTTGGTGCTGATGCGCTCCACGTCGTGGTTGTCCACGAACTTGTAGAGCCTAATGTGTGCGGGAACCATGCCGTTGGTGCGGCGAACGGTGTGCGCGATCTCGAAGTAGTTGTGATCGTTATGAGCGCTGAAGAAGGCCTTGTGCAGCGCGTAGTCCGTGACGCTGTGCAGCGTGTGCTCGTTGGCCCAGCGCGCGTAGTCGCCGTGAATGACCTCGCCCATCAGCCAAAAGTCGGGCTTGACCGCGTCCGCCGTCGCACGCAGAGCCTTCATGAAGTCAAAGTCGAGCACGTCGGCCGCGTCGAGCCTGATGCCATCCACGTCAAAGGTGTCGACCCAAAAGCGGATGACGTCGCAGATGTAGTCGCGCACGGCGGGATTGCGCTGGTTGAGCTTGGCAAGCAGATTGTAGCCACCCCAGTTGTCGTACGAGAATCCATCGTTGTACTCGTTGTTGCCCCAAAAGTTTACGTTGCAGTACCAGTCGCGATACGCCGACCCCTCGCGGTTCTGCCGGATGTCCCTAAACGCAAAGAAGTCGCGACCCGTATGGTTGAACACGCCGTCAAACACGACCTTGATGCCCGCATCGTGGCACGCGCGGACAAAGGCGACGAGGTCGTCGTTGGTTCCCAGCCTAGAATCCAGCTTTTTGTAGTCGGTCGTCTCGTACCCATGCCCAACCGACTCGAAGAGCGGCCCGATGTAGAGCGCGGTGAAGCCCAGGCGCTTGATGTGGTCGATCCACGGAAGCAGCGTGTTGAGCCTATGTACCGGCTCTCCGTAATCGTTCTGCTTTGGTGCGCCCGTCAGGCCCAACGGATACATGTGATAAAAAACCGCCTCGTCGTACCATGCCATAGGTTGCCCCCTCTTGTTGTGACGGAACGGACGCCTCGCTTGAACGCCGCGGCCTATCGTATCATTTTTTAGCCGCACAAGTCGCCTGAGTCAGGGAGACAGGTCCCTTGACTCACGCAAAGAAGCTCACGGGATGAACCACGTTGTCGCGCTCCGGGTCGAGCGACGACAACCGGCCATCGCACAGCTCGGAAAGCCGCCGCACCGCATGGTTGCCAAAACGCGCCCGCAGGTCGTCCACCGTACGGTCCAGGTCGAGCTCCCGCTGGCGCGCAGCCTCCTCGCCAAACACGTCAAGCTGCACCCATGCGTCCGCTGGCACCAAGTTGGACGCGCGCACGCCAATCGCGCGTAGCTTGGCGCCGTGGGCAAAGTCCCAGTCCGCGCAAAGAAGGTCGGCCGCCGTGGAACAGATTTCCGAGGTAAGCTGCGTGGGCCGGGCCAGCGTCGTCTGCCGAGAACGCGAGGCGAGCGTGCGGAAGTCCCTTCCCCAGGCAGACACCGTGCGCGCCGCGAGGCCGTGAGCACGCAAGCGCTGCGCCACCGACTCGCCCATGAGCCACGTGACCTGCCGCGCCGTGACGTCATCCTCGATGTCGAACGGTGCGGTGATGCCGTTACCCACGCCCTTGACCTCGTGTTCGATGTCGCCCAAGCCCGGCTCGAAGGGGCGCACCGGTGCGTCGTCCTCGCCCCGAGCGAACGAGCGCACCACCAGGCCCATCTTGCCCATGGAGCGCTTGAGCGCGTAGGCGTCCGCTTGGGCAAGTTCGCCAATGGTAAAGATTCCCATGGCATGCAGCTTGCGCTCCGTGGCCGGGCCCACGTAGATAAGGTCGCGCACCTTGGCCGGCCACACCACGTCCGCCATGTTGTGCGGCGTTATGACCGTAAGGCCGTCGGGCTTGTCGTAGTCACTGCCAAACTTGGCGAACACCTTGTTCCAGCTCACGCCCACGCTTACGGTGCAACCGAGCTCAAGGGGCATGCGCTCGCTTATCTCTTGCGCTACGAGCAGGGGGTCTCCCCCAGCGTGACCCACGGTGTCGGTTATGTCCAGCCATGCCTCGTCCAGGCCAAAGGGCTCCACGAGGTCGGTGTATTGGTTGTAGATCTTTCTTGCCTTGGCGCTGTAGGCCATGTACAGCCCATAGCGCGGGGGAACGATAATGGCCTCCGGACATGCACGCCGTGCCTCCCACAGCGCCATGGCCGTCTTGACGCCGCGCCACTTGGCGGGATAGCTCGCCGTCAGCACGATGCCGTGGCGGTTCTCCTCGTCCCCGCCCACGATGACGGGCTTGCCACGAAGCTCCGGCCGCTCCGCCATCTCCACGCTTGCATAGAAGCAGTTCATGTCTACGTGCAGCACCACGCGGCTCGTGTCCATGGTCCCTCCCCTAGACGTACTTGTGTTTGGTACCTTTGTTCGTCTATAGTATGCCATGAACGCGAGACAAAAATGCGCGGATCCTCCGTTACCTTAGGCCGACGCGGGAAGCTTGGACACGTCTACCCATCCACAAGGCGCGCATGCCTGCTCGAGCTCGTCCACGGTCAGACGCACGGCGCTGGCGGCATCGCCCGCAGCAGGATACACCACGTCACAGCGACGCAGCGATTCGTCCAGGTACACGTCGCATCCGTCGTTGACGCCAAAGGGGCACACGCCGCCCACGCCATGGCCGATGAGCGCCTCCGCGTCGTCCGCGCGCAGCATCTTTGCCTTGGCGTGGAACGTGTCCTTGAACTCGAACTGCATCTCCGCTCCGGGAGGTATCTGCTGCAGGTAGTCCATGTAGCGGTCCCAGCGGTCCTCGAAGA
Source organism: Atopobiaceae bacterium (assembly GCA_017652285.1). Taxonomy (GTDB): domain Bacteria; phylum Actinomycetota; class Coriobacteriia; order Coriobacteriales; family Atopobiaceae; genus RUG440. The sequence goes on along the minus strand of JAGCBF010000317.1, from coordinate 23 downwards.
ATATCCAGATCCTTCTGTCGGTG
>JAGCBF010000316.1 GCA_017652285.1 Atopobiaceae bacterium | reverse complement strand
TCCTTATCGCCCTCACGATACGTCGGCATACCCCCAACGAGGCAGAGCTTCCCGCCGTCGCACACAAGGGTTTGGCCGTCACTCATCCCCTCGGACGACGCTTGTGTCCACGCGGAGGTATTGGGGTCGTACGCATACACGCGCTCCTCCGCCTCTTCTCCACCCACAAACTCGTTGGTCGCGTCGCCGGAGGGAAGCGTTTGGGTGGTGGCACCCTCCACCACTACTTTGCCGTCATACAGAACGGCAGAGACGTTTTGCAGCGCCTCGGGAATCGACGGCAGCTCCGACCACGTCTGCGTCTTGAGGTCAAAGCAGCGCATGGTCCTGTAGACCGGCGACTTCTCGGTTCTTTGGTCGGCGGGCAAATGGTAGAGCTTGCAGCCCAGCCCAACCAGCGGGCCCTTGGTCTCCCAGTCGCCCGGAGCATCGAAGGCATCCGCTTGTCCCGTACCGGAGTCGAAGGGAAGGTCCTGCTCAAAGACGTTCTCTCCCTTCGACACGAACTGATAGCGTACGTCCCGTTTGCCCGCAGCGCTATGGATTTCCGCACGCATGATGCCCACGAAGGATTCTTGCAGCTCGAGCACGACCTTGTCATCCGACCATTGGACGACCGTGGCGGGCACCGACGCGTCTTCCTTGCCAACCGCACTCCGGGCGAGCGCCACACCACCTTCCGGAGCCCCAAAGCCAGAGCCCGTAAGGGTCACCGTCGTAGCGTCGACGTCTATAGAATCGATGGATGGTGCCGACTCGTCTGCTCCGTCGACATCCAAGGACCCCTCCACGCCAAAGTCAAAGACGCCACCGGTCGACAAGGGAAGCGGTCCCTCGTTGGGAATCCTTGCCTTGGAGCGCACCAGCGAAGCAAGCCGGGCCCCCTCCAAGCCCGTCTGGTCGGCAAGCACCGCAGCGCCGCCGGCTACGAAGGGGCAGGCCATGGAGGTCCCGCACTTGTACGCATAGGGGACGGTCTGCGTGCCTAGTCCCACCGCGTCGAAGCAAATGGACGAGTAGTCCTCCTTCGTCACGAATGCGACGTCAACTATAAGATGCCCGTCCACGTTGCTTGTGTCGAGCGTGACGTCCTCGCCAAAAAGCGAGAGAAACACGCTGCTCATCGGTCCATACACGATGCCGTTTGGCTGGGTGGGCCAAACCCCGCCATCCCCCGTCATGTTGGACGTCACATGATCGATCGAGGTGTCGGCGTACCCGTCGGGAACGCCCACGCCCAAACCAAAGTAGAGGTCGTGCGCATCGTTTATCGATTGCAAAACGTCTATGCCCGTTTGCTCCTGAGCAGCCGCGAGGTCAAAGTCAAAGCGGAAGGCGCGAAGCGTTTCCTCAAAGAACGTCTCTCCCGCAAAGCAGCCTTGGTCTATGGGGACCACCATGCCGTGGCCACCTGCAAAGTGCGCGCTTGAGTCCACGGAGCCTGGCTCGCTCGCCAGATTCCCCGCCTCGTCAATCTGCTGAATGGTCAGGATGGGGCTTTCGTCCTCGAAGTCCTCGTACATTATGTTGCTTTGGGGCGTCGCAACAGGAAGATACATGCCGTCGTCTTGCAGAACGGTAGACAATATGCCTACGCCAGGAGCAGCTATGTCTGTCGTGCCGTCACCATAATTGCTAAACGAAGCGAGCCTGTTGGTAAGGTCCGTAGCCGCAACGACGATGGCGTATGGATTGCTGGCAAACGTCGAGTGGATCATGCCACTCGTGTTGTTATCCCTGCTCTCGTTTCCCGCGGCAAATACCGATACGACGCCTTGGGACTCCCCCACCTCGCGCACGGCAGCGTCTAGCGCCCTGCTTGATTGGTAGAGCCCCCATGAGTTGCTTGCGACCTTTATACCGATACCCAACTCGTTGGCACGTTTGATAAAGTCGTACGCACGAATGTTGTTGGCCAGGGATGTCCTGTCAAGATACTCCTCTACGCGTGAGTCGTTATTTTGTATCGAGATTATGCGAGCGTTCGAGGCTACGCCGCTTATGCCCTTACCGTCCCACGACGCACCGATAATACCTGCGCAGTGCGTTCCATGACTTGCGTGCGGTAAATAGTGAAGCATGCCGTCGGTTGACTCGGCAGCGGCGTTGAAGCCATGCACGTCGCAGCCAAGCGATGCCTGTTGTTCGGGAGTAAAGCTGAATGCTCGATCGGCAAGGTCTGGGTTGGTATAGTCGATGGGATAGTCTATGACGGCAACGACGACCTCATCGTTCATGTTTGCGCCCGGCTGCGCCGCTCCAAAGCTCGGCACGTTGATGGAGGCGTTACCTACGGACGCTGGAGGAAGTACGCCCTCGGCACCGGTGTCCCAGTTACCCCACTGCAAGGACGTTAGGTCTGCTATGTCGCTGGTCGTGTTGGCTACGTTTTGTAGGGGCTCGGCGTCTGGCTCATCCTCGAAAAGGCTTCCCGCGTAGTTGGGCTCGGCAAATGCCACGCGTGGGTCGCTCGCCAGCGAGTGCAGGATCTGCTCAGTCGTTTTGGCGTGATCGCGGACCAAGCAGAGCGTTACGTCCTGGTACGCCTGGGCATCGAGCCCTGGCGATGCCTGAAGCGCCGCCTGCGTGCTCACCCCCATGAGGGGTTCGAGTTCACCCACACCGATTTCCGCCTGCGCCTGCAGCGCGTTGCCTTTGTCGCCCAGCAGCGCGACTACGGCCTCCCCCTCGGCGTACTCATCCGCCACCAGCATACGCTCGATGTCATCGGACCAGTGCCCTGGCTCATCCGCTCGCGCCGGCGCGCACGGCACCAAGGCTAGCACCAACAACGCATCCACGACAAGCACGATCGCATGTAGCAGGGACTTCCTCCAAGGACTTTTGCACATGGTCATGGTCGCTCTCCCGTTCGCCAGATAAACAAGTTATGGAAAACAGCTTCAAGTTTTTTCACTATACCATTATCGGCGGGACAAGAGCGCGCATTCCCCGCGCCCATTGGAACAAGGCGGGGTGAAGGAGACGCTTCCTCCTTCGCCCCGCCCGTTATTGGCATTGAATTGGCCGATTGGGGCTAGGCCCCTTTCGGCCACTTGTCGGAAGTAAGGCCACAGGAATTGGCCGATTGGGGCTAGGCCCCTTTCGGCCATTTTTCGGGAATTGGCCGATATGCTCCCCACCGAAGCTCATAACTGCAGGATAGGGTGCTTCCTGGGCCTTCCCCGCGGCCTCTTGGGCGGGTCGGGGACGAAGGGCTGCGGCAGGAAGACGCTCGTGCGCAGCTCGGCCTTTGTGTAGAAGCCCGCGCAGCAGTCCGCGAGGAGCTCGGCCGTGGCGTCGCCTCCCCTGTGGGAGTAGCGCCAGGAGAACTCGTCGGCGAAGGACTGGAGCCTCTCCCTGGGCAGCCCGTGGAAGGTGCCCAGCGCCCAGGCCTGGAAGTTCGAGACGGCGTGGCGCGCGGTGGGGAGCCTCGCGTCCTCGTCCGCGGCGTCGAACTTCCGCTGGTCGAGGCCCTCCCAGCCCCTGAGCCCTGCCCTGATCCCGCCCCAGCCGTCCGAGCGGACGTGCGCGGACCTGTCGACGTGCTCCTCGGCGAACATCCTGTAGGTCTTCCCCGAGCAGTCGGGCACGACCCTGAGGACGCACCTGCCGCGCTCGTCGCCGCGCCGCTCCGCCGCGCATATCATGGGCTGCTCGTCCGTGCCCCTTCCCATGTCGTGCCTCCTCTCCCGGTCGCGAACGGCGAGGTAGAAGTCGTCGAGCTCGACGTCACCCGACAGAACGTCGGAGGCACCCCGGTCTGGCCATCGCGCCGCGGACGCCGACCAGCATCCGCCGCGCGGCGTTCTCGGACACGCCCACCTGCGCGGCGAGCTCCATTGCGGACACGCCCCTCTTAGAGCGCGCGCAGAGCCAGATCGCGTGGAACCACTTGGTCAGCGGCACCTTCGAGGCCCGCGTGCAGGTGCCGGCGGTGACGGAGAGGTGCCTGGAGCACCTCGTGCACTGCCAGGCACGGTTGCGGTCGGCCACGGGCGAGCACCTGTCGTTCCCGCAGGCGGGGCAGGACCATCCCTCCGGCCACCTCACCTCTATCAGCCTCCGCTCGCAGCTCCGCTCGTCTGGATACTTTGCGAGCAGGCCGTGCAGGCTTCCCATCGCCCCGTTCTCGGCCCTCACCTGCTTGCGCTTGACGTTGCCCACCCTTGCCCCCTGACCCCGTGCTTTGTCGTTTTGGGCATCATATCAGGGCGAGGGGACGGGAATTACCTGCGGTTATGGGCTTCGGTGGGGAGCATATCTGATCATTCGCCACATCATCACCCAATGCGATATCAGTCTCATGCAATATGCAAAACAACCATTCAACCGAATGCTTCGTTACCGAT
>JAGCBF010000315.1 GCA_017652285.1 Atopobiaceae bacterium | reverse complement strand
CCGCAGAAAAGGAGCGCATTGGCGCGGAGCTCAACATGGCAACGGCGAGTCAGGCTAGCCAGCTGCCCAGGCTGTTCCCGCCGTTTCCCCCCCGGTCCGAGTTTGACCTCTTTGCCTCCATGGAGCCGGCCAAGGAGGTCGGCGGCGATTTCTACGATTTCTTCTTGATCGATGACGATCACCTTGGCCTGGTCATGGCGGACGTCTCCGGCAAGGGCGTGCCCGCCGCGCTGTTCATGATGGTCGCGCGGGCGCTGATCAGGGCCCATCTGCAGAACGGCGAGAGTCCCGCCAAGGCGCTGGAGAACGCCAACGAACAGCTGTGCGAAGGCAATGAGGCGGAGCTGTTCGTCACCGTGTGGGCGGCGGTTCTGGAGATCAGCACGGGCAAGGGCGTCGCCGCAAACGCTGGTCACGAGCATCCCGTGCTGCGTCGCGCTGGCGGGGCATACGAGCTCGTGGTCTACCGTCATGCGCCGGCCATTGGCCTCGTGGAAGGGATTCCCTTTGCCCAGCACGCCTTTTCGCTGAACCCCGGCGACAGCTTGTTTGTGTACACGGACGGCGTGACCGAGGCCACGGACGCGAACGACGAGCTATTTGGCAGCGACCGCATGCTCGAGGCGCTCAACAAAGACCCAGACGCGACGCCAGAGGAGGCGCTCGCCAACGTGCGGGCGGGCGTCGACGCGTTTGTGGGCGATGAGGAGCAGTTTGACGACCTAACCATGCTGTGCTTTACGTACGAAGGGCCAAACACGGCGGGCAAATAGCGCTCGCACGGCTCGCACGCGGCCGATTGGGGCGGCCAACTTGGCCGGGTGGCCGATTGGGGCTAGGCCCCTTTCGGCCAATGTGTGCTGAGACGGACGTTTCGGGCGCGCTAATGTACGTTTGCGCACACAATGGCCGATTGGGGCTAGGCCCCTTTCGGCCATTTTTGCTACGACGTAATGCGACGCTGCAGCACGTCGTAGACAAACACGAAGCCGAGGCCGATAAGTGCACCGGCAGAAACGTCACTCAAATAGTGCGCGCCCAATATCAGGCGGGTCAGCATAACGACGACCGCGAACGCAAAGCCCGCCCAGCACAGCTGGTTGCGCTTGTCACGTAGCGTGGGAAACAGCCACGTAAGCGAAAGCAGAATGCTTATGGTGGATATGCTTAGGATGGCATGACCGCTGGGGAACGACCTGAACTCGCCCGCATCGAGGCCGTACGTCGCCATAAGGTCGGTCGGCTTGGGCGAAATCCTGAACCAGGGGACAAAGCCCACGCCCTCCAAGCCCTCGGCCACCACACGGTAGCGCGGTCGGTTGAATATGCCCTTTGTTATCTGCAAGAAGGCAAAGGCGACAAGGAGCACCGCCACAAGGCAGAGCGACCGCTTAAGCAGGAGCTTGTCGTCGCTCTTGTCTGCGAGCCGCCACCCCACGTAGAACAGCGGGTATTCCACCAACAGGCTTATCACCGCGCTGACCGCGTAGTTTTTGTTAAGCGCTGGCACGATGCCGCCTAGGCAGTCTGTGTCTACCAGCGATGCACCGCCGACAAACCCCACGAACAGCGCCACCAGCGCGACAATTCCGCCCAAGAGGGCCTTGGCGGCCGGAGCCTTGCCCGTTTTCACGATTCGCTGACACGCCACGCCCAAAAACAGGACCATCGCCGCGGTAAAGGGATAGATGCCCACCGTCGTAACCAGCGTGGCGGCCACGTTGTGCGGCATGTACAGCGTCTTGGCTATGCTCGCGTCAAAAAAGGTGCCCGCGAGCAGGAGCGCCGCAAGGATTGCCGCCATTATGGCCAAGGGAGAAACGGCCCGCGTCTGTGCCGTACGGTTCATGATTGCATCCTTTCGCTTGGCACGCCTATTGGCCGATTGGGGCTAGGCCCCTTTCGGCCACTGTCGTCTGCCAGGCCCGGTTGGCCGCCCGCGCCAGGCCGCCCGCACCAGGCCCTTATCTGCCACCTACATGCCCATGGCGTCCAAAAGCTGCATGAGCCCCGCACGCATTTGGGGCACGACCTGGTCCTTTACCTCCTGGGGGACGCGGTTGGTCTTGCTCAGGCCGTAGAGCAGCTTGACCAAGCCATGCATCTTGCGCGGCGCGGCATAGCGCTGGAGAAGCGCCTCGTCATCCGTGCCATAGTACTCCTTAAGGAACGCGTCGTAATAGCGGTTCATTTCGTCCAGCGAAACGCCCATGGTCAATTGGGCCTGCTCTTCGGTCGAAATAAAGCCAAAGGTCAGCTCCATTCCCGCAAGGTCGATGATGGGATCGCCCTGTGCCACGTCGTCGGTGTCGATGAGCACGATTTCGTCACCCTGCACCATCATGTTGCCCGCGTGGAAGTCGCCATGCACCAGCGTGTTTTTGGCGGGCATCGTGTCGTACACGCGATGCAGCCGCGCCTGCTGCTCGTCGCTGAGCAGGCTTTTGGCAACATCGACCCAACGATGGCCCGAGTCGCGCTCGTCAGGAAAGGTTCCTGCGGGCACTTCGGTCGCATGAAGCTGTTTGAGCAGGTCAGCCGCTTGCTTAGCCCAATACCCGATGCTGGAGGGATCCTCGTGAATGAGCTGGCCCACGGTCTTGCAGTCCAAAAGCTCGTAGACAAGGCCGTAGTCATCGCCCACGCGCACCACGTCAAACGCTATGGCAACGGGAACGCCGTACGCCAAGAGCTTTTGGGCAGACGCGCGACTCGCTTGGATCTTCTCCAGCGTCTCGGTCGTGCTGTAATAAACCTTAACGATGGTCTCGGGGTCAAGGCGGTACACCGTCCCATTGCCTCCCCTGCCAATGAGCTCGCAACCCTCCACGGAAAGCTCGCGCAGGCGCTTGCGCACGTCCATGAGCTGCGAGAAGCCCGTAACGTCAAAGATGTCGTACACCTCCGGGCTCGTCTCCACAACCGTAAGGCCACCCAGACGTTTGTGCAACTTAAGGAGCACGCGCAGGCCCGCGCTGGAAATATACTTCAAGTCGCTCGCGTCTATGACCACGCTTGCGGCGGCGCCGGCAGATACTGCCTAGTTGAGCTCGGCCTCGATCTGCGACGCGTTTTTTGAGTCCACCTTGCCCGCAAGCTCTATTACGAGCTTGTCTTCTTCGATTCGCGTTTTCACGTACATGCCTCGTTTCTTGGTTTGAGCCAATGCAACCGTATAACGATAAACGACAATCCGCCATATAACAGCAGACGAAACAGAGTTGTTTACAAGAGAAGATGAACAGCGGGACAGTGGGACGGGCCTACTGTCGCCCTCCGTCGCGCGTTTTGCGACGCTTGTGTGCACAAACGGACATTTGGCCGAAAGGGGCCTAGCCCCAATCGGCCAGCCCCAATCGGACACTTTCGCTCGGTTGGCTCGTGCTCGCTCGTCGTCT
>JAGCBF010000314.1 GCA_017652285.1 Atopobiaceae bacterium | reverse complement strand
GGGCACCGGCTGCGCGCCGACGTGCATCAGGCGCCACTGGTCGAGCTCGAAGTCCTGCAGGCGCAGGTCGCCGCGCTCGAGGGCTGACAAGATGTCCTGCACCCACGGCACCAGCAGCCAAACGATGGTGCAGTGCTCGCGACTCACCGTGTCAAAGATGAAGCGCGGGCTTACGCCACGAAGCAGCACCGCCTTGGAACCGCAGGTCAGACTGCCCATCCAGTGGAACTTGGCGCCGGTGTGGTACAGCGGCGGAATGCACAGGAACACGTCGTCGTGCGTGGTGCTGTGATGCACCGCCTCCATTTCGGCCGCCTGGGTCAGACTCTCGTGGTTGTGCAGGATCGCCTTGGGAAAGCCCGTGGTGCCCGAGCTAAAGTAGATGGCCGCGTCGTCGTCCGCAAACAGGGGAATCTGCGGGTCATGGCTCGAGCACAGCGCCTCGAGCTCGCGGTAGCTCTCCGCCCATGTGGGGCAGTCGTCGCCCACATAGAACAGCAGGCGCCCCGTCTGTACCAGCGGAACGATCTCTTCCACGCGGCCGATGAACTCGGGACCAAAGAACAGGACGTCGACGTCGGCCTTGTCCATGCAGTAGGCGATCTCGTCCGCGGAGTAGCGAAAGTTCAGCGGCACGGCCGTGGCACCGGTCTTTAGGATGCCAAAGTAAATCGGCAGCCACTCGATGCAGTTGTACAGCAGAATCGCGACCTTGTCGCCCTTGTGAACCCCGCGCGAAATCAAGAGATTGGCAAGACGGTTGGACTTCTCATCAAAGACCGACCACGTGATCTCGCGACGATACGGCTCGTCATCCGTGGTCTCTACCAAGTCGTACTCGCGCCACGTGATGTGGCGGTCTTCCTGCCGTTCCGGATTGACCTCGACCAAGGCGACCTCGCTGGGGTACTTGGCGGCGTTGAGCCTAAGCATGTCGGGAACTATCACTATGCCTCCTCCTTGCGGATTTCCATAAGCACTAAGGATACGACAAAATCCTCAACATAAAAGCGTTGCGCTCAACAATGCAGCCAACCGTAACAAACACAGGCCGCACGATCAGGCGTGATCAGCCGAAATCGGGTGCTCCCCAGCGTCTTGTCTTTTTTTACGCACGATATCCGTCAGGTGGCGTATGATAGTACGATATGTCATTAGATAGGAGCACGCATGCCCATTAAAGTCGCCGACGACCTGCCCGCAAAGCGAATCCTGCACGACGAGCGCATTTTTGCGCTGGAGGAAGAGGTCGCGAACAACCAGCAGATTCGCCCGCTGAGGATCGTGATCCTTAACCTCATGCCCACAAAGATCGAGACGGAGACGCAGATCCTACGACTCATCTCCAAGTCTCCCATTCAGGTATCGTGCGACTTCATGCGCATGTCGAGCCACGAGTCCAAAAACGTGTCCTCTGACCACCTGGTCAAGTTCTACGACACGTTCGACGCGTTTGAGGGCAAGAACTATGACGGCATGATAATAACCGGCGCACCCGTGGAGCACCTGCCGTTTGAGTCGGTGGACTATTGGGACGAGTACTGCCGCATCGTGGATTGGGGCCAGCGGCACGTGTTCTCCACCATGAGCCTGTGCTGGGGCGCGTTGGCGACGCTGTATCACCTGTACGGCATCCGCAAGAAGCAGCTGCCCGCCAAGCTGTTTGGCGTGTTTCCGCAGCGCCTGTGCGACGAGTATAACTTTTTGACCAACGGGTTTGACGAGGTGCACAACATGCCGCACTCGCGCCACGCCGCCATCGACCCGTCGGATTTGATGGAGCACCCCGAGCTGCAAGTGCTGTCCGAGGGGTTCGCCACCGGTCCGGCGCTCATCGCCACGCGTGACTTCCACGAGATCTACGTGACGGGCCACTTTGAGTATGGCCGCGACACGTTGGCGCAGGAGTTCTGGCGCGACTTCCACCGTGGCATGCCCATTCGCGTGCCCGAGAACTACTTCCCCGACGACGACCCCGAGCGACAGCCCATCTTTACGTGGCGCGCGCACGCCAACCTGCTGTACCGCAACTGGCTCAACTGGGTGTATCAGATGACCCCGTATGACCTGGACCAGATCCCCGCCGAAGTCGCGCGCCTTCACGAGGAGGCCCAGACCAACAGCGTCATCGAGAAGTTCTAGCGAGGCGCCAGACGTCGATGCGTTGGGGTCCCTTTTCCAAGCGCCCGGAAAGACCCTACCCGAAAGTGGCCGAAAGGGGCCTAGCCCCAATCGGCCATTTCGTCGTCCAATGTTACGTTCGTGCATTTTGCGCGACGAGGGCCGCAATGGGCCATACTCTAACCATGTGTAATTCATTTGCCGAGCTCGGGCTAAACGAGCATATACTCGCCGGGGTCAAGGCCCTTGGCTTCATCACACCCACTCCCGTGCAGGTCCAGGCCATACCCGCCGTGCTGGACGGTCGCGACGTGGTCGCATCGGCCCAAACGGGCACGGGAAAGACGGCGGCGTTCGCGCTGCCCGTGCTGCAGGTCATCGCGCCTGCGTCACGCGCCGCGCGAGAAGAGCTCGTGCGTCAGTCGCCGGCCGACACGGACGACGACACATCGGCGGACGTGCTGCTCGACGCCATCCCCCAGGATTCCTTGTCGCTCCCCGCGCCGTCCGGGGACGGCTCGCCTTCCGCATCCAACGAGGGCGACAAGCCCAAGCGCAGGCGCAGGCGACGCAGGCATCACAAGAAGGCGGCTGGCACGACCACCCCGTCATCAGACAAGAAGGCGGACGAGCCGACCTCGGAACCAAAGGCTCCCCGTGTGACAAGGGCACCCAAAGCAAACGTCGCCGACAAGCCACAGGCCAACACGCCACCGACCGACAAGCCAAAGCGCCGTCGGCGCAGGCGCAAGAAGAAGCCCACCAGCACCACTGCGGCCAACGAGCGCAGGGGCAATCCCAACGCGCACCCGTTTGGGCCGTTCGCCCTGGTCGTCACACCCACGCGCGAGCTCGCCCAGCAGATCGACCGCGTGGTCTCCGTGGTGTGCGAGCACACCAACCAGCGCGCCGTCATCGTAATGGGTGGCGCCAAGTTCGACCGGCAGATCCGCGCCATCGAAGAGGGCTGCGACATGCTGGTCGCCACGCCTGGTCGCCTGATCGACCTCATGGAGCACCATCACGTCGACCTGAGCCACGTGCAGGTGCTCGTGCTCGACGAGGCGGACCGCATGTTGGACATGGGCTTTTGGCCGAGCGTCCGCCGCATCATCGCCGCGCTGCCGACCAACCGACAAAACCTGCTCTTCTCGGCAACCATTCCACCCAGCATCCAGTCCACCATCGACGCCATGCTGCACGACCCCGTACGCGTGGAGATCGCGCGCGTGGGAGAGACCGCCGACACGGTCGAGGAGCACCTGTGCCCCGTGACGCAGGGACAGAAGACGCGGCTGCTGCAAGAGCTTATCCGCAGGACCGAAAGCGGCGGCGACCCAGACGGCGACGCTGGCGACACAGACGGCGACGCTGGTGACCCCACGCGCGTGCTGGTGTTCTGTCGCACCAAGCAGCGCGTGGACGACGTGAGCCGCACGCTCAAGAACGCGGAGTTCTCCGTCGACGTCATGCATGCCGACCGTCCGCAAAAGGCGCGCGAACGGGCGCTGGCCAAGTTCCGCGCAGGCAAATGCCACGTGCTGGTGGCGACTGACGTCATGAGCCGCGGCATCGACGTGTCCGGCATCGACGCCGTGGTCAACTTCGACGTGCCGCTCGATCCCGAGGACTACGTCCACCGCATCGGCCGCACGGGCCGAGCCGGAGCCACCGGCCAGGCATACACGTTCATGGCACCGGACGAAGTCAGCCCGCTGCGCGAGATCGAGTACTTTACCGGCAAGCTCATCCCCGCATGGGACCTGCCCGACTTCGCATACGACGAGGGCCGCATCGTGCCGAGCGCCACGCGCTCGACCGTCAAGCCCAAGCGCACCATGTTTAGCGGCATGCGCTCACGCGGCCGCGGTCTTTACGGCAGGCACTACTGATGCGCTCGTGACGTCGGGGCTGCCACCCACGTCACGTCCGCATTACCCAACACGAGGAGCACGCATGAAGCAAGCACGCCCCTACCCCCAGATCGTCGTGTCGCGCAAGGCCGCACGTAGCCTACGTGGCGGGCATCCGTG
>JAGCBF010000313.1 GCA_017652285.1 Atopobiaceae bacterium | reverse complement strand
TGATGAACGGTGACATCGAGGTCGAGAGCGAGAAGGGCGTCGGCTCCACCTTCACGGTGACGGTCACGCTGCGCGTCTCGAGCCGTGCCGCCTCCAAGGAGCAGGGCATCGTGCTGCCGCACGACATCCGCGCCATCACCATCGACGACGATGCGATCGCCTGCGAGCACGCCCAGCTCGTGCTCCGCTCGCTCGGTATCGACGCGGACGTCTCGACGAGCCCCAAGGCAGCCGTCGAGCAGATTCGGGCGGCCTATGGGTCCGGCAAGTCCTATGGGCTCATCCTCACCGACTACAAGATGGCGGAGATGGACGGCCTCAAGCTGGTGCGCGAGGTGCGCTCCTTCGACAAGGGGGAGAGCGCCATCCTGTTGCTCACCGGCTACAGCTACGATGGCATCGAGGAGGAGGCGCGCGCGACCGGCGTGGACGACGTCGTGGGCAAGCCGCTCGAGGGCTAGGAGGCCGCCGCGGAGGAGGCTCCCGCTCAAGAGGACGCGGAGTAGTCCTCAACAATAGGATTTGGTCGGACCGCCTTCTCTCTGCCGAGGGGAGGCGGTTCTTTTTACCATTGTTTCGAGTTTGTGGCACCTCAGCCCTTCGCGCACGCGTTGTGGCAAAGTATCTCGCGGGAGGTCTATGACATGCGTTTTTTGGTGGGTGCAAATACGTTTACGCGCAAGCACGCTTGCGACGCCTTGGTGCTACTTCGACTTATGGGCGGCCTCCGGTAAGCTCCACGCGCCATAAGTGACGAGGCCCACTATTCTTTTTTGCGCGTGAGTCCCTTGGCTTGGGGTTTTATAGCCACATTGACGACACAACCCAGCTGCACCAAAACGCCTTGGACCTTGCACCGCAACCATGGGTGCGCACGCTCAAAACCATCATATTTGCGTTGGTTGATAGAAGGGAAGCAACATGACGCGCAAGATTTGCATTTTTGACACGACCCTGCGAGACGGCGAGCAGTCTCCCGGGGCGTCCATGAATTCGCAGGAAAAGCTGGTCGTGGCTCGTCAGCTCGTCCGTCTGGGCGTCGACGTGATCGAGGCGGGCTTTCCTGCGTCGAGCCCTGGCGAGCTTCGTGCCGTGCAAGAGATAGGCAGCATGGTGGGAGACACCGCCGTCGTCTGCGCCCTCGCGCGTGCAAACGAAGGAGACATCGATGCCGCAGTGCAGGCGCTAAAGACGGCAAAGCGCCCGCGCATCCACACGGGTATCGGAGTCTCCGAGCAACATATGACCAAGAAGCTGGGCATCACCCGGGACGAATGCGTCGAACGTGCGGCACATGCGGTGGCGTATGCAAGGAAGTTCGTTGACGACGTCGAGTTCTATGCAGAAGACGCCGGCCGCGCCGACCAAGACTTCCTACTGCGCGTCCTGCAGGCGGTGGTGGATGCGGGCGCCACGGTCATCAACATACCCGACACGACGGGATTCTGCCTGCCAGAGGAGTACGGGGCATGCGTCAAGCGCGTCTGCGACAGCATACAGGGCATAGAAAACGTCGTGGTGTCCGTCCACACGCACGACGACTTGGGTCTTGCCACCGCCTTGGCGCTGGCGGGCGTGCGCAATGGGGCGACGCAGGTGGAATGCTCCATCAACGGCCTGGGCGAGCGCGCCGGAAACGCCTCGCTCGAAGAGGTCGTCATGGCCATCAAGCTGCATGGAGAAGAGCTGGATGCGCACACGGACGTCCGCACGACCGAGATCATGCGCGCGAGCCGTCTGGTCAGTCGCGTCACGGGAATGCAGGTGCAGTCGAACAAGGCCATCGTCGGCGCCAACGCGTTCTCGCATAGCTCGGGCATACATCAGGACGGCGTCCTCAAGGCACGCGACACCTACGAGATCATCGATCCCGCAGATGTTGGTGCGATCGGATCCGAGATCATCCTGACCTCCCGCTCTGGTCACGCCGCGTTGCGCCATCGCCTGAGCGAGCTGGGATACACGTTTAGGGACGACGAGTTCGATGACGTGTACAAGCGCTTCCTGGAGATCGCCGACCAAAAGAAGGAGGTCTACGACGAGGACCTTGAGTCGATGGTGCAGGAGCGTTCGCGCGAGGTCGCTGCCGTGTACACGCTCGCGGCCCTGCAGATCCAGTGCGGTGACCCGTTGGTGCCCACTGCCGTTGCCACGATCATCGACGAGGACGGGAACAAGCACGTGGTCTCGGCCACGGGCACCGGTCCTGTCGACGCGGCCTACAAGGCCATCGACCGTGTGGTGTCGGTTCACGGCGACTTGGAAGAATACGCGGTCAAGGCCATCACGCGCGGCATCGACGCCATCGGCGAGGTCGTGGTGCGCGTTAAGTCGGAGGACGACAAGCTCTTCGTCGGCCGCGGGTCAGATACCGACGTCATCGTATCGAGCGCAAAGGCGTACGTCAACGCCATCAACCGCATGATAACCATGCAACGCTCGCGCGAGGACTGACGCGTCGGTATCGGACGATCGGACAATTGCACAACGGCCTCCCTACCATCTTGTGGCGGGGAGGCCGTTTCATACGTGCGACCGTAAACAACTCTGCAGTGCTCGTTCAGGGATTATTACCTTGGTATATACCATGTGCTGCTGGCGTCGAGCGTCGTTGTGTGGCCGCAATACGAGCACCGGCAACGCACTTTGTCCCCATTGCGTTCGAACTCCACCCACTGGTGTGCTTTCCAGGGATTGCGGCTCTTCTTGCATTCCAAAAAATCCCTCGCCCCGGCTGGAAACTTGAGCTTTCCGCCCACGTTGCGCCAAGGGCCGCCGCCAGATATCTGGTCCGAGTCCTGATCGGATTATCCAACAGAGATATGCAGAATCGGACGCGTACGTGCATACGCATGCCTCCAGAGTGCCTCCAGAGCCCTTTTTCTGCACCGCGATACAAATAGTCACCCTTGCCTGCACGCATTGCCGACGGTCTTTTCCTGCGGATATGCGCGGTTTTGAGCAATTGACGCGCAATATGCGCGCAATGGGTGCCAGACGAGGTCCAAAAGAACGAAGCCGGCGACTTTGGCGGACGTACCCTCTCCTTGTTGTTGTAAAAGCGCTCGCGGGAGGGGTTCACCATGGCGTGTCTTGCGTTGCGAAGTCACAAGGGGACGGTCCGTACGGTCAACCAAGACGCTTGCTGCGCCTATGCGTCGCAGACCAGTCTTGGAGAGGTCGTCATGGCCATCATGTGCGACGGCGTCGGAGGCCTTTCGTATGGCGAGGTCGCCAGCGCGACCGTAGTCCAGGGCTTTGCCCAGTGGTTCGAATGCGAGCTGCCGTCGTTGCTCGACGCTATGGATGCGGTCCTAGACTGCGACGTGGTGCGGGCTCGATGGGAGCGGCTGCTCGCCGACCTCAACGACCTCATTCGCCAACACGGGCGTTCTGTCGGAGCGATGCGGGGACCCACGTTTACGGGGATGCTCGCATGCGGAGGCAGCTACATCGTCGGGCACGTGGGAGACAGCCGCGCGTATCGCCTGCACGAAGACGAGCTCACGCAGATTACCGAAGACCAGACGCTTTTGGCCTACAAGCTGGCTCATAACGAAATAACGCCGCAGGAGGCGAAGACCTTCGCGCAACGCCATGTCATCATGCAGTCCGTCGGTACGGAGCAGCGGCTTGCGCCTGCGTTCTATACCGGTCGTATGGACGACCTCGACGTGATGGTCCTTTGTAGCGACGGTGCCTATCACGTACTGGGCAGCAAAGGCTTGGAGCTTATGCTGCAAGGTGCGTCTGGCTGGAACGAGCAGCTCATGGAAGACGCCTGCCAACGGGTGTTGGAAAAGAGCATGAGCGGTGGCGAAAGGGACAACCTGAGCATCGTCTGCCTGCGTTGCGCAGGTGACTCCACGGGCCAAGGAGCGAGCTCCTGCGCCAAAGAGGTCTCCTGCCTTCAAACAGGTGAGCTGCAATGAGCGAGCAGGGCGGAACGGGAAGGCGTGTAGACGACAAGTACGTCCTCATAGAGCCAATCGGCGCAGGTGGCATGGCAACGGTATGGCTCGCGCGAGACGAGCGCCTGGGAAAGCTCTGGGCGATCAAAGAGATCAAGCAAAACGTCGGTGGCGTCCATGAAGCGGCGATTCGTCAGACCATGATCGATGAGGCAAACTTCATGAAGCGTCTGGATCATCCGGCGATTCCTCGCGTGGTCGACATCCTCGACACGGGCGCGAGCGTGTTCGTGGTCATGGATTACATCGATGGGACCGAGCTGAGCAAGGTCATGCGTGGGCAGGGCCATCCGTTTGAGCAAGAAGACGTCATCAAGTGGGGCATACAGCTCTGTGACGTGCTCGGATACCTTCATAACGTCGATCCGCCGGTGGTCTATCGCGACATGAAGCCTGCCAACATCATGCTTCGCGACGATGGCGTGGTACGGCTCGTGGACTTTGGCGTGTCCATGGAGTGCGAACCGGGAAAGAACAACGACGGCAGGATCGTCGGCACTCCAGGCTATGCAGCGCCCGAGCAGATGCCACAGAACCAAGAGCAGCTGCGCACCGGCCGACTCGACCCGTCGGTCGTCATCGACGGTCGGGCGGACGTCTACTCGTTGGGGGTCACGCTCTACGCGCTGGCTACCGGACACGTGCCCCGTCGGGCGTCTTCTGGCCAGGGAGCTGACGAACCGGCGTTTCGCATGCGCCCCATCCGCGAGTGGAATCCGCAGCTCTCCGAAGGCCTGGAGCGCATCATCCTCAAGGCGACGGAGGCAGATCCCGACCGGCGCTACGCAACGGTCGACGCCATGCGCTACGACCTGGAGCATCACGAACAGCTTACGGAAGACTGGCGCGTCGCCCAGCGGGCCAAGACAACGCGTTTTCGCCGGCTTGTCATCGCCACGGCCTGCTGTCTCCTGCTTGGCGTCTGCTGTCTGTTTGGCGCACAAGCCGCCCTTCGATCGAGCTACGAAGCGTGCCTGCTTTACGCATCAGACGCGTCGCGTGTGGAAAACGAGGATGGCGTTTCGGATGCCGAGTCCTTGTATGTCCAGGCAATATCCCTTTCGCCAAGCAGGCTCAAGGCGTATCGCGGCCTGCTGGACGTGTATGAGTACGACTTCAAGTTCACACAAGAGGAGGAGCGCCGCTTTAGAAAGGCCTTTGCCAAGGTGGGCGACGCGGCCGACGACCCCGATTTTGCGCAGCTGTGCTTCGACGTCGGCACCTGCTACCTCAGCTACTTTGGCATCGATCGTGCCGGCGGATCGGTTGGAAACGCTGCGTTGGCAAGCATCGACGCCGCGGCCCCATGGTTTAGGCGGGTGGTCGAGCTTGGCGAAGACGAGAGGTTCGAATCCGCACAGCGCGTCAACGGCGAGGACGTTCGCGCAGCACAGAGCTATACGGTCATCGCGGAGTTCCATCAAAAGGTCGCGCGTGCAGGTAGGGAAGGCAGAAGTTCCTCGGAGGACTATGCGGCGTTCTGGGATTCGCTCAGCGGCAGCATCTCCCTGGAAAACGCTCTGGAAGGCAAGGACAAGAGCCCGGAGGGCGTGAGGGTCCGTCTTTGCCAGGTGGCGGTGGAGTCAACGGCTTCGGCAACGTATCTGCTGGGGTTGTCACGCGCGGGCGTCACCAAGGATCAGGTCCAGACGATGCTGGATGAGGTCAGGCGGTGCGTCGAGGGACTGGCGGACTTCGCGAGCTTAGAAGAGTGTCGCATCGTGTACGGCCCCGTGTTCGAAGAGATACGCGAAGGCCTGGGCATAGCCGATCGCACGCTCAAAAGCGTATACGAGAATCCCGTTGCTCGAATGAGCAACACGAGCGAGGAGGTGGAGTCGTGACGGTCCCAGCCTTTCTTGGCGTTGCGGGCGTGGCGTGTCTCGTGATGGCCGGCGTGTTTGCCGTCGTTTCGATCCGGGTGTTCGTCACACAGGACATCTTGGGGGTGTACGACGACTTGGCGGGCAGGTCACGCCAACGTGGCATCGACGACGCGGTGCGTGCCCGAACAAGACGCGAATCTCGTCCGTCGTGGAAGACCGCCGAACAAGCTGTTGGCACCGACGACGCCAAGACACGCGTCGTCACAAGGACGACGTCACAGGATGAGCAAACGGTCGTGGTAGCGCGCGACGAGTCACAGATCGACGGGACGAATGGCAATGCGAAGGGAGGTGAATAGACCATGAGCAACGGTAGCGTGTCCAAACGAGACAAGGGCCTGGTCATGACTGACGCTCGCGGTACGGATGACATGCTCAGGCGTGCGGGAAGAAGCGTGCTGGGAGGCATGGTTTCGCTGACGTTGGCTGCCACCGCCGCAGCCCTGCCGCTGTCCGTCGCCTCTCGTGCGGAGGGCTCTGCCCTGGAGCATGGCTACGATGCGGGTTCTGGGCAGGAAGGTCAGACGGTGACAGGCGATGCGCCGCAGGTCGCCGGCGTGTTTGCGAAGAGCGTGCGGGGCGCGTATGGCGTCATTCTTGATGGGGTGACCTATGCGGACAGACGGGTGGTGGTAATGCTCGCAAGCGAGTCGTCGCTTGATCGCGAGGCAACCTTCGCACGCTTGTATGACGCCAGCGGCCAGGTCGTGCATGAATGTGGTCCGCAAGAGACGCCCGACGATTTGGCACAGGCAACGAGCGTCTCGTTCGAATTCGCGGATGGCACGTATGGCAAGGCGCAGATAGTGATAGAGGACACGCTTGGGAACAGCGCGGAGCTCTGGACCGGACCGTTTGCAATCGACTCGCAAAGGCCTGTGGTCAACATGGGCTACAGCGCGCATGACGCGCGCACCACTCACGAGTCCGTGCAGTACTTCGACTGCCCGCAATCCGTGCCCATATCGATCTGCGATCAGGGCCTCGACGTCAAGCATACCTTGGTAAACGGGGTGGCGCTCAACGAGCTTATGGAAAAGACGAAGGACGGCTGCTTCCAGGAGGGGGAGGTGACGTACGGCTCTTGGGAACACGTCGTCAACGACGATGGGCGGAGCCTCTATCGATCGACGGTCACGTTTGGAGACGGCACATATGCGTTGCCAATCGTCCAGGCATATGACCTTGCCGGATGGCATGCGGCAGACGAGCATGGCGACGCGTCGGATGCGCCCAGCGCGTTCGTAGTAGACTCCCATGCTCCGACCATAGCGGCTACGACTGCCTTGGGTCCTTCGTTTCAGGCTCAGACAGACGATGGAAAGACGGCGCTCTTCTTTTCGGGAAGCGCAGGGCTGACGTTCTCTTTTGAGGACGTGTCTGACATCGTCTCTGCCGAGCTTGACGACGAGAGCAAGAAGTCGGGCATGCAACTCGAGCTTGCCGAAGACCATAGGAGCGCCCGCTTGGTGCTTGCTCGGGGGGTCCTCGAGGACACCACCTCCATCACGCTGCGAGACAGGGCCGGTAACGTGCGCGTGTGGTCGTTGGCCAAGTATGGTCGCGTGGTCGAGGCGGGTTACGACGTACAGGTGCAAAACGTTCCCGTCCTTGACCAGACGGGCAGGCAGCTTTGCCAGGACGGTCATCCTGCGCTGATCGTAGAGGA
>JAGCBF010000312.1 GCA_017652285.1 Atopobiaceae bacterium | reverse complement strand
AGGCCCCTTTCGGCCATAACGACCCAAAGAGGCCGATGGGGGCGAAATGGCCGAAAGGGGCCTCGCCCCAATCGGCCACTCTGATTGAGCGGACGAGGTCCTGAGCACGTGGTAGCGACTCGACGATCTTGTCTGCCGAAAACGGCTCCTCCTGCTGTGGGGGCAGATCAGTTTCGTAGAGCAAACGCTCCTTTGGTATGAGCTTGAGTTGCTCCTTCGCGCGTCGAGTCGACGCCTGCATCTCGTTGACGGAAAACCAGCACCCTGCGCGTATGGCGCGCCAGAGGTCCTCTGTCGACCCGCTAAACCAATGGAAGACGCAACGACACGTCGAGGTACAGCCCGTTTGCTCGAGCACGTCAAGTACGGACGCTGCGGCGCGGACCGAATGGATGCTCAAGGTCTTGTTGCCTGCCTTTGCGCATGCGTCTGCGATATGCCCGAAGGCGGCGAGCTGTTCGCGGTGCATGGGCCGTGTGGGCGAGAAGTCAAGGCCGACCTCTCCCACCCAGTGCGTACGGGGCAACAGCTCGTCAAAGAGCTCGAGGTCCGCCTCCGCGATCCACCACGGATGCATGCCAAGCCCGACATCCACGTTTGGCAGGTCGCCCACCAAGTCGACGGTTCGAAGATAGCCACGTGGGGTAACGGTGTTGGCGAACAGCGATAGCCCGCGTGCCGCCGCGTCCAGTGCCACCTCGCGTGCGTTGGCCATGAAGTCCAAGTGAACATGTGCGTCATACCACTGCATGTGGGCTCCGATTCCGTATGCCATGCACGCACGTCGCTCGACGGCGCGCCCGTCCTTCTCCTCAATGGTATCCGAAGGTGTCGCAAATTGTTGCATCGATATCAACACCTTGGGGCGCGCCGGTGATTCCGCAAAAAGAGCGGTACCATGCTAGCGTCGTTAGGAGAGGCAATGCACAAAGAGTTTTTGATGGGCAACGAGGCCATTGCGCTTGGAGCCCTTGCGGCGGGCGTGCAGGTGGTTGCGGGATACCCGGGCACCCCGTCCACCGAGGTGCTGGAGACCGTCGCGAAGCGAAAGCCAAAAGACGTCTACGTGGAGTGGTCCGTCAACGAAAAGGCGGCCATGGAAGTCGCCGCCGGCGCTGCCTATGCGGGCGCGCGGTCGATGGTGACGATGAAGCAGGTGGGCCTTAACGTGGCGTCCGACCCGCTCATGAGCTTGGAATACGTGGGCGTCAAGGGCGGCATGGTCGTGCTGGTCGCGGACGACCCTGGTCCCATATCGAGCCAGACCGAGCAGGACACGCGCACGTTCGCGGGGTTCTCCAAGGTCCCCATCTTTGATCCGTCGAGCGTGGCGGAGGCATATGCGATGGTACGCGACGCCTTCGAGTTGTCGGAGCGCTTGGGGAGCCCGGTGTTCCTGCGGCCGACCACGCGCGTCGACCACGGCTACGAGGCCATCGACGTCCTGGAGGAGTCGGAATGGGAGCATCGGACGCCGGAGGGGTTCGTAAAGGACTCCTCGCGCTGGGTCATCTTCCCGCGGCTCTCCACCGCCAATCACGCAAAGATAGAGCGCAGGAATCAGGAACTGTCAAAGGAGCTCAGCGCATCTCGCTACAACTTCGTGACCCCAGCGGCCAAAGACGCCGGCAAACGCGGCATCGCCACGCATGGCATTAGCTACACGTACGTGTGCGACAGCCTGCCGGAAGACGCGCGTCCGAGCATCCTGCGCGTGGGCACGCCGTTTCCCTTTCCCGAGGAGCTTGCGCGAGACTACCTCGACGGGCTCGACGAGGTATTGTGCGTGGAGGAGCTTGACCCCGTAATCGAGCGCGCGCTTATCCAGGTCTGCGGCAAGTATCATCTGGCCACGAGGATTCGCGGCAAGCTGACGGGCGACGTCGCACCGTCGGGCGAAAACACCGTTGAGTCGGTGGGGGAGGCCCTCCGGCGCTTCCTGAAGCCCGGCTCCGACGGCCCTTCTCGGTCGGCCGCGGACAAGGCCATGGAGGCGCCGCAGCTCCCTATCCGTCCTCCCGTGCTGTGCGCGGGATGCCCCCATCGCGCGAGCTTCTATGCCGTAAAGGCGGCCATGCGGGGAAAGAAGACCATCTATTGCGGCGACATAGGATGCTACACGCTTGGCAACGCCCGGCCGCTCGACATGGTCGACACGTGCCTTTGCATGGGTGCAGGCATAAGCATTGCCCAGGGCGTCTATCGCGTCGAGCCCGACACCACCTGCTTTGCGTTCGTGGGCGACTCGACCTTCTTTGCGAGCGGCATCACGGGTGCCGTCAACGCGTACTACAACCAGGCGAACCTCACCATCGTCGTTCTGGACAACTCCACCACGGCCATGACCGGCCATCAGCCGCATCCAGGCATCGGACGCACCATGATGGACGAGGTCGTGCAGGCCGTGAGCATAGAGCGCGTGCTGCGTGCCATAGGGCTCACCACGGTGGAGACCGTCGACCCGCTCGACCATGTTCGCGCGGTGGATACGGTACGGCGCGTCGCCCAGGAGCCCGGCGTCAAGGCGATCATCTTTAAGTCGCCGTGCGTGGTCCTGGAGCGCCCGCTTGGTGGCTGCGCCATCGACGCGCAGGCGTGCGTGGGCTGCAAGCGCTGCATACGCGAGCTGGGATGCCCCGCCATATCGCTCGCGGACAACAAGGCCGTGATCGATGCGGCGCAATGCACGGGCTGCACGCTTTGCAAGCAGCTGTGTCCCACCAAGGCGATCCATACCATTGGCGACAAGACCGCGGGAGGGCGATAGCATGACGGACAACGTGATTCTGTGCGGCGTCGGTGGCCAGGGGACGGTCCTGGCGTCCAAGCTACTTGCGGCTTCCGCCATGGATCGTGGGCTGCCGGTCAAGACGGCCGAGACCATCGGCATGTCGCAGCGCGGCGGCAGCGTGTTCAGCCACGTGCGCATAGGAGAGGGCGCCGCATCGCC
Organism: Atopobiaceae bacterium; assembly: GCA_017652285.1. GTDB lineage: Bacteria > Actinomycetota > Coriobacteriia > Coriobacteriales > Atopobiaceae > RUG440. Next base: position 5,435 of record JAGCBF010000312.1, on the reverse strand, counting down.
GCTCATCGGCCGTGGCCGTGCCGACCTTGTCATCGCGTTCGAGCCAGCGGAGGCGGCACGCCAGCTACCGTTCCTCAGGGACGGTGGCACGCTGGTCGTGAGCGATCGGCCAATCGTGCCCGTGAGCGCCACCGTGGGAGGGCCCGCCTACGACCTTGAGGCCATCATGGCGTATCTGCGCAAGAGCGTTAAGCACCTGGTGGTGGTCGACGCGCAACGAGCCGCTGCCGACTTGGGCTCGACCAAGTGCCTCAACGTGGTGCTGCTCGGTGCCGCGGTCCGCGCCGGGGCACTTAACCTTACGCCGCAAGACATAGAAGGCGCCGTTCGTCGGCTGGTGCCGGCGCGCTTTTTGGACCTCAACCTCAAGGCGCTCAACTGGGGCTGAGGAAGGTCACCCACGCCCCTGCGTTTATCAGCACATCCGTGAGAAAGGATCAAGCATGCAAATAAGTGACTCGCAGCTCGAGCAGGTGAACAGGCAGATACAGCGACTGTTGTCGGCAGACAACTTCTACGGCAGGCGCCTTCGCGAGGCAGGCATCACGGGCGTCAGCTCCGTCGAGGAGTTCCAGGCACTGCCCTTTAGCGAAAAGCAGGACCTGCGCGAGGCGTATCCGCTGGGATTGTCTGCGGTGCCGCAGGACCAGATCGTGCGCATCCACTCGTCTTCGGGAACGACGGGGACGCCGGTCATCATTCCCTATACCCAAAAAGACGTGGACGACTGGGCGATCCAGTTCGCCCGGTGCTACGAGTACGCGGGCGTGACGTCCGAGGATCGCGTGCAGATCACCCCCGGGTACGGCCTTTGGACCGCGGGCATCGGGTTCCAGGCGGGCTGCGAGCGTCTTGGCGCCATGGCCATCCCCATGGGTCCCGGCAATACTGAAAAACAGCTCCAGTTTATGATCGACATGGAGGCGACGGTGTTTACCGCCACCGCGAGCTACGCCCTTCTCATTGCCGAGGAGGTCGAGAAGCGCGGACTCAAGGACAAGATCAAGCTCAAGAAGCTCATCACCGGCTCGGAGCGCTCGGGAGAAAAGATCCGCAAGCGCATCACGGACGCATTGGGCGTGGAGTACTACGACATCTACGGCCTGACCGAGGTCTACGGCCCTGGCATTGGCATCAACTGCGCGCACGGCCACGGCATGCACGTATGGAGCGACTACGTGTTCCTGGAGATCATCGATCCCAAGACCGGCCAGGTCCTGCCCGACGGCGAATGGGGAGAGATCGTCCTCACCACGTTGGTCAAGGAGGGCGCGCCGCTCATTCGCTTCCGGACGCACGACCTCAGCCGCATCATCCCTGGCGACTGCGCTTGCGGCCACAACGAGCATCCGCGCATCGACACCATTACGGGACGCTCGGACGACATGATGAAGATCCATGGCGTCAACGTGTTCCCCGCACAGATCGAGGAGATCCTCTCGACCTTCCCCGAGCTTTCCAGCGAGTACCAGATTCGCCTGAGCCACCTCGATGGCCGCGACACCATGCGCATCTACGTGGAGACCAACGGCTCGGTCGACTGGGAGGACCTGCGCAAGCGCGTGGCCCAGCGCGTCAAGCATCGCATTGGCTTTACGCCGCTCGTCAAGATCGTCGAGCTCGGCGTGCTGCCGCGCAGCGAGAAGAAGACCAAGCGCGTATTTGACGAGCGCTACGACTAGGAGTCTGACGGCTGGCCGGGTTGCGGCCGAGTTGTACGGTTTGGCCGATTGGGGCTAGGCCCCTTTCGGCCAAAAAAGTGGCCGAAAGGGGCCTAGCCCCAATCGGCCATTTCTCTGCCTACGTTTCTCAGCCGGCGATGAGCTTCTTCTCGACGAGCACTTCCAAGGGCTCGGGTTTGCTGATGAGGTAGCCCTGTGCCAGGTCGCACCCCGCGTTGGCCAGGAAGGCAAGGTGTTCCGGCTCCTCGACGCCCTCTGCCAGGCAGCGTGCGCCGAGTCTCTTGGCCAACGTGATGACTTCCTCGATGATGATCGGCGTTCGCTCGTTTTGCCCAAACGAACGCAGGAACATGAGGTCGAGCTTGATGACGTCGCAGGGAAAGTCCTTGAGCGTGGTGAGGGACGAGTAGTCGCTGCCAAAGTCGTCCAGCCACACCTCGAACCCAAGGCCACGCAGCCGGTTGGTTATGTACACGAGCTGGCCGAAGTCCTCCGAAAGCGCCGATTCCGTCACCTCAAGGTGCAGGTCCTTGTGAGGCACGCCGTACGTTTGGGTAATGCGCAGCACTTCCTTCTCTACGTCGCACAGCAGGAAGTCGAGACGCGACAGGTTAACCGATATCGACAGGGCAGGTAGACCGGCATCCACGCGCCTGCGGTAGTCCGCGCAGACGTGCTCCACCATCCAAAGGTCGACCTTGTGGATGAGGCGGGCGTGCTCCAGCTCGCCGATAAAGGTGATGGGCGGCAGGAAGCCATACTGGGGGTCGATCCAGCGAACGAGCGCCTCGCACTCGACGACCTCGTTGGTCTTGGTGCTGACGATGGGCTGGTAGAACACGCGCAGCCAGTTGTTGGCGATGGCGTCGTCGATGTGGGCGATAATGTGGTTGCGCCGCTCCTCGGCCATGCGAATGTCGCTGTCGTACAGTCGCCAGAACTTGTCATAGCGGCTCTTGACGCTGTTGCAGGCCGTCTTGGCACGGTCGCAGGCAACGCTTATGTCCTCGGTCGTGTCCTCATACAGGTACACGCCGGCCTTGAGCGGCATGTCCGTGCGCCCATGGAGGTCGAACGTCTTGTTGAAGGCCTGGGCCAGGCATCCCTCGTACTCCGACGAGTAGCACATGACCACAAAGTGGTCGTCGCCAAAGCGCGCGATCAGCCTGCGCGGAAACGACTCGCGCAGGGTCTTCGCCACGCCGCGCAGCAGGTCGTCTCCAGCCTGGAAGCCATGCTCCTCGTTGTAGGTCTTGAAGTTCTCCAGGTCAAAGTAGATAAACACGACGTCTTGCTCGTTCGCGACCGTGTCGATGAGGTTGTGCGCGCGAATGTAGAACGCCTGCATGTTTGGCAGTTCCGTAAGGGAGTCGATGGAGTCCGACTGGAGGTTGCCGCCCAAGATGTCGGCCAGCTGCTCGGTCCTAAGGCGCGTCCTGTCGTACTCGGTGCCCCGGACCTGAGATTTGCCGGCATGGCGCGCCTCGTGCAGGCATATGTCGGCGTGATTTATCATCTGCGCAAGGTCTTCCTCGTCGGTCGCCCTGCCATACACGTACCCGACCGTCCCGGAGGGGCGAATGCCATGTTGCTCCTCGACGCGCCGCATAAACGCCTTGCGTGACTGGCGTATGCGCTGCTCGAACTCCTCCGGCGCCGCGTTGGGGATCAAGAAGAGAAGCTCTGAGGCCGTGTACTTGTAGCAATGCGCCGAGCCAAACTGGTCGCACGACGTCTCGGCCCACGTCTTGACGATGTTGTCGCCGACGTTGTGGCCGTACAGATCCACAAAAAACGACAGGTCGTCTAGGCGCGCGAGTCCAAGGACCAGGTCGGTGTTGAGGTATGTGGGCAGGTCGCAGCTCAGCGCATAGCGGTTTTTGAGGCCGGTGACGTTGTCGGTGCGCGCATGCCTCTCGGACTCGACGAAGAGCCTGACGGAAGACAGGCGCTCGTTGAGGACCAGGGTCGTGGTCGTAAGGGCGGCAAGGCTGAACATGGCTAAAAAGCTTATGTCGATTACGAAGATTTCGTACGGTTTTACCAGCCATGCCACGATCACAAAGAGGGCGCACCACGACAGGTTGTATATCCTTACGCGGCGCGGGCTATCCAGTATGAAGAGGGGGAGCAGGGCCACGAACAAAAACAGCGTCACCGTGCGGTTGGTGGGGTCGAGCACGCTGCCCAGCAAGATGCTGAGCGCCCATGCGGGAGCCTGCGCGATGTAGATTGCCCGTATCGCGTTGTGGTTCGTGGCGCGGAGCAGCCATTTGTTGCCAAGGCCGAGCACCACGAAGTAAAGGCACAGGACGCAGAATGGCACGAAGAGGTCCCCGCCACGCAACAGGATCCGCATGATCGCGCCAAGACCGCTGACCGAAACGCCAAAATACGCGAGGCTCCGCAGAAGGACCTCGTTGCGCTGCTCGAGCTCTTTGTTGTAGAGCTCGGAGTATTCGTCTGCGCTATTAAGTTTATATAAAGAATCATCATCTTGTGACACGGCATGCACCTCTCTAAGACGTCTATGAGTACTTTACGTATTAGTTATTGAATGGTCAATGACGCATCGGGCAACGTCCTGTTTTTGACACCAAAGATCGCCAAAGACCGCTCTCTTGTGATGTCGCTTCGTTTGTGGACGCCTGACTAGGCGAATGTCTCGCGTTACCGTATAACTGTAGCAACGACAAGCGCAAAGGAGGACGACGCATGAGCAAGTACCTGGTTCTGGACATCGGCGGGACGTTTATAAAGTATGCAATCATGACCGAGGACGGTGCCTTCGTGGAGCAGGGAAAGGTCCCTGCCAACACGTCGTGCGAGGACGAGATGCTCGCATCGCTTGAGAGCCTGCACCAGCAGGTCGGCGACGACTACGAGGGCGTCGCCATATCCATGCCAGGCCGCATTGACACGGCCAGGGGTTGGGCATACACGGGCGGCGCCTTTACGTGGCTGCACGACTATCCTGCGGCCGAGAAGTACGGCGCGGTGTTTGGCAAGCCCTGCACGATCGCCAACGACGGCAAGTGCGCGGCTATCGCCGAAAGCTGGAACGGCGCGCTGAGCGACGTCGACTCGGGCGCGGTGCTGGTGCTGGGCACGGGCGTCGGCGGCGGCATCATCCTTAACGGCGAGGTGTGGATGGGCTGCTCCGGTGGCGCCGGAGAGCTATCGTGGCTCGTGTGCGACATGCCCGCGATCCACGACCCGGAGGCCCACACGTCGCCCGCCATTTGGGCAGGGCGGATCGCCGCGGGTGCCATTGTGCCCCAGTTTGGACGGCTCAAGGGCATAGACGACGCCGACGGCATCATGCTGTTCGACGCGTACGAGGCTGGCGACCCGGATGCCATCGCGGTCATGAACGACTATGCCACGTGGGCGTCTTCGGGCATCATAACGCTGCAGGCAGTGCTCGACCTGCCGCGCTATGCCATCGGCGGCGGCATCTCGGCACGTCCGCAGGCCACATCGCTCATTCGCGATGCCGTAGACAAGCTCTACGAAATGCACCCCTACCTGCCATTCTCCAAGCCCCAGATCGTAACCTGCAAGTTTGGCAACGAGGCCAACCTCATCGGCGCCCTCGCGTTCCACCTGCGCAACTCGTAGCAGCGATTGGCCGATTGGGGCTAGGCCCCAATCGGCCAAGTGCGCACGGACTGAGTGGCCGATTGGGGCTAGGCCCCTTTCGGCCACTTTTTTGCGCGCGCGAGTCGTCCCGATCGGCCACTTTTCTGCGCT
>JAGCBF010000037.1 GCA_017652285.1 Atopobiaceae bacterium | reverse complement strand
ATCGTTCCGTCAAAGTCATATACGTTCATGCAAGACCTGCCCGTGAGAGTGTGCCGCGCCTTCCTGACGTTCCCTCAACATATAGCACAAACACGGCCACGCTGTCATCCCGAACCGCTTGGGTTGGCCGATTGGGGCTAGGCCCCAATCGGCCAACCCAAGCGGTTCGGGATGACAGCGTGGCCGTGTTTGTGCTATATGTTGAGGGAACGTCAGGAAGGCGCGGCACACACTCACGGGCAGGTCTTGCATGAACGTATATGACTTTGACGGAACGATCTTTCACTCCAACTGCACCGTCGGCTTTGGCATGTGGTGCATCCGGCGCCATCCCAAGCTTCTTGTCACGTACGTCCCCGGCGTCGTGTGGAGTTTTGCCCGCTACAAGCTCGGGAGGATCAAGAACTTCCGCATGCAGCGCGAGCTCTTTAAGTTCCTTACCATGATCGACGACTTCGACGAGCAAATCGAGCGGTACTGGGACGCGCACGAGGCCAAGATCTCTCCATGGTACCTTGAGCAAAAGCGGCCGGACGACCTTATCATGAGCTCGTCTCCCATGTGCATCATCGGCCCCATTGCGCGGCGGCTCGGCGTAAACTACGTGGCGACGGACTACGACCGCGAGCTGGGCGTGCTTTTGGACAACCTCATGTATGCAAAGGAAAAGGCGCGCTATATCTTTGACCATGGGTTTCCCGTCATCGACAACTTTTATTCGGACTCGCTTGCCGACACGCCGCTTGCGCTTTGTGCCGAAAAGGCCCACATGGTCATAAACGGGGGAACCACGGTGGTGGACTGGCCCGAGCTTGATCCCAAGACCATCGAAAAGATCAGGAAGGAGATCGACACCGGCTGGTCGATCCACCTGAGCGAGGACGTGCGATAGCGGGCTCCGGATGCTGCGCGTGGGCCCAATGGCCTCATAGCGTTGGAAGCATGATGAACCTGCTCGAAGAGGTCGCATCTGTGGCCCGCATGGTAGTATGGGACGCATCGACGCAAGCGCTGCTCATACCACATGCAAAAGAGGTGGACTCATGAAAAAGCGGCAGAGAAACGCGCAGGGCATGAAGACCAAAAACCGGGTACGCGACTGGAAGGGTCTTTTGCATGACAAGCCACGCTCCACCAAGCTGGGGCTCTTCGTGGCGTTTCTCGTGGTCTCCACCTCCATGACCTTTACCCAATATGGCTTTATTGGCATTGGCCCCGAAACCGCTCACAGTGGCTATGCCCTGGGGCTCCTGGCGCCACTTGCGGCCGTCACCTTGCTGCTTGGCAAGGGGGCAGGCTCCCTGTTTGGTGCCGTATCGGGCGGCGTGCTCTACCTTCATGCGCGTTTTCAGCCGCTTGACCTGTTCGAACGCTACTTCGTGTCCTCGTTTACCTCGGTGCTGTTCTACTTGTTCGTCGGCTTTACGCTGGGTCTCATACTCGCGATCGCCCTCCACAACAATCCAACGGGGGAGACGAGGGTCGTCTACCTGGGCCTCTCATCCCTTGTCGCCTCGTTCATCACGACGCTCGCGTTCTTTTTCAATTGCCTGTTGATGCTTGCGCTCTCTGCCTTCAACTCTTATACGACCACCGCTGACCCTTCCAAGGGGTATGTCATCTCGTCCGAGACGATCGGCGCCTTTACGATAGTCGAAGGCCTTGACGTACAATTGATCGTTGACATCGTTATTGTGTTCGTCGTCTGCGTCGTGACGGATTACGCCGTGCGCAAACACACGGAGGCTGCGGGAGACGTGAGCGTGCGCACAACCTTTCGCACGCAGCTCTTTGTGGTGGCTGCCTTGGTGTTTAGCGTGGTGCAGGCGGTGAGCTTTGTGGCCGTAACCCGTAGCGCGGAACGGCAGACGCTGATCAAGATGAACGACGAGCTCGAATATCTTGCGGGAAAGCTGCAGGACGAGCTTAACGACGCGCAGCTTGTAGTGGACGTGCTGAGTCCCTACGTCGATGCCGTCGGCGATGACGCGTCGGAAGAAGAGGGGGCCACGACCGGCGCCGTTCCCAAAAGCGTCGCCGACACTCTGGTGTCGTCCCATGGAGTAACGGAAGTCTTGGAGGGATACAACCTCAACGATGGCACCTTTGTCATCTTTTGTGACGACAAGGTCGCTTGCAGCAACAGTCCGGCATATCCGGTCGACGCAAACATGCGCGAACTGTTTGATGCGTGGCGCACTGGTACGCTCGAACAGCTTGCTGAGTCGCAGCGGTTGCAAGAGATGCTCTACGACGTCTCGCCGCATGACGGGCCGGGCGATTCGGATCCCGGGCGGGTCGAGCTTGGATACATGCGCGTGCGACAGACAGGTGACTACTACATCATGATGGCGATGCCGTCTAGCATGGTGTTTGCCAGCCGCTGGTCCACCGTAACCTGGGCGTCCATCACGGCCGGAGCATTGCTGGTGACCGTTTACGTCCTTGCCGAGCGACTGCTCGACAAGGACGTCGTCAAGCCCATCGACCGCACCAACGGCTCGCTTGCGCGCATCACCTCTGGCGACTTGGAGGAAACGGTGCACGAGCACAAGAGCCGTGAGTTCGCCTCGCTCTCTTCGGGCATCAACCAAACCGTCGGTTCGCTCAAGGGCCTCATCGTGGATGCGGAGCGGCGCAACGAGCGCGACCTGGCCGTCGCAAAGCGAATCCAGGAGTCCGCGCTGCCGCGTACCTTCCCGCCGTTTCCCGAGATAGGGGCCTTTGACATCTTTGCCGCCATGGATGCCGCCAAGGAGGTCGGCGGCGACTTCTTCGACTTCTTCCTGGTGGATGACGCCACGCTTGGCTTCTTGATCGCCGACGTTTCGGGAAAGGGCATTCCTGGCGCGCTCTTTATGATGGCGGCAAAGGCCGAGATAGAAAACTATATGAGCACCGGCATGGAACTGGCCGAGGCCATCGCCTCCGCCAACCGGCGCCTGTGCGCCAACAACGACGCCGGCATGTTCGTAACGGTGTGGGCGGCCACGCTTTGCTGGGAAACCGGCGAGCTCACCTATGTGAACGCCGGCCATAACTTTCCGCTGCTGCGGCACGGGCAAGGCGGCTCGTGGGAGTGGCTCAAGAAGAAGTGCGGCTTGTTCCTGGGCACGTTCGAGACGGCGAAGTACCGCCAAGAGAAGATCATGCTGCATCCGGGCGACGAGCTGATCCTGTACACCGACGGCGTAAACGAGGCGTTCAGTCCCGATGAGCAGGAGTACGGCAACGACCGGCTGGAGGCGTTCCTTGCCGCACACGCCGACGTCCATCCGCGCGAACTGGTGCGGAGCCTGCGTTCCGACGTTGCCGCCTGGGCAGACGGCGCAGAGCAGTCTGACGACGTGACCATCCTGGCGCTGGAGTATGGCGTCGCGCCCGAGGTCACGGGCACGCTTACCGTACCTGCGACGTTGGACCACCTCGAGGAGGCGGTTGCGCTGGTAACGGGCGAGCTCGAGCGGCGCCTGTGTCCGGTGGGCGTGTTGAACAAGGTCGAGCTGGCGATCGAGGAGCTCTTCGTCAACATTTGCCGCTACGCGTATGCCAACAAGGAAGCGCCGGGAATCGTTACGGTGAGCTACGCCTACGGTACCAACCCTTCCGCCATCACGGTCGAGCTGCGAGACGAGGGCATACCCTTCGACCCCGTGCGACGCGGGGATCCCACCAAGTCCTCGTCCAGCCAAGAGGCCAAGGCAAGCGGCCTGGGAATCCTTATGGTCGAGCGCACCATGGACGCCTTTACCTACCTTCGCGACGACGACGCCAACGTGATCGTCTTCAAAAAGGGCTGGTAGCTCCGTCTGTGTCACCGCTTGCCATATACTGAGCGAATAATAGCGCCAGGCGCCAACAAAGAGGGATGGCTATGAACAACAAGCTGTTTAGGCAAAAGAACCTCGATCAGATCTCCAACGTCGAGGAGCTTCACGACTACCTGCACGTGACCAGTCCGCGTCTGTGGATGTTCTTGTCTGCCATCATGGCATTGATTGTGGGACTCATCGTGTACGCCTGCACCATCACCATGGAAAACACCCTGCAGCTGACGGCGACGGCCGTGACGCATAACGAGGACGGACACGACATGACGGTCCTTGAGTGCATGATTCCCGACAATATGGCTGACGTCGTAAAGTCGGGGATGGACGTACGGATCGGTGCGGACGAGGGCACGATAACGTCCATATTCACGAGCGGGTCCGATGCGACGGCAAATGTGATATTGAACGACATCACCAAGGTGCTGCCCGAAGGCGACTACGAGGTGACCATCGTGCTCGAGAGCGTTTCGCCGCTGAGCTTCTTGTTGAACTGATGCGGGGGTGGCTGGCATGGCTCAGACGATAAAGCAGCCGGTAAAGAAGAGCGTCGCAAAGGTTCCCGTCATCATCCAAATGGAGGCGTTGGAGTGCGGCGCCGCATGCCTGGCAATGATATGCGCCTATTTCGAAAAATGGATACCCTTGTCGCAGGTTCGCCAAGACTGCGGTGTTTCCCGGGACGGGTCCACGCTCAAAAACGTCTATTTGGCCGCACAGAGCTACGGGCTTGACGTGCATGCCTTCCTCATGGAGCCGGAGACGCTCAAGGAGAAGGCGACGTTTCCGTGCATCGTGCATTGGAACTTCAACCATTTTGTCGTGGTGGACGGTTTTAGGAAGGATAAGGTCGTCATCAACGATCCCGGCCAAGGCCGCGTGCAGCTGTCCATGGAGGAATTTGACCGCTCCTTTACCGGGCCGTGCATGATGTTCGCGCCGGGGCCGGACTTCGAGCCCTCTGGCAAGCGCAGGAACACGTTTGACTATGCGCGGCAGCACCTCCGGGGTTCGGCCGCCGCGGTCGCCTTCGTCGTCCTCACCACGATCATCTCGTATCTGTTTGGCGCGATTAACCCCGTGATGTCCAGGATCTTCTTCGACAGGCTGCTCAACGGACGTGCTCCCGGCTGGGTCACGCCCTTTATGCTGGTGATGACCTTGCTGTGCGTGCTCCAGGTCGCGGTGGAGTGGATCCACGCCATCTACTCGCAACGGATCAACGGAAAGCTGGCGATCGAAGGAAGCGCCTCCTTCTTTTGGAAGCTCATCCACTTGCCCATGCACTTCTTCTCGCAACGCATGGCGGGCGACCTTTTGGGGCGGCAGAAGTCCAGCGAGTCGATTGCCGCGAGCATCGTGCGGACGGTCGGACCTTTGGTGCTCGACACCGTCATGATGGTGTTTTATCTGGTCATCATGATTCGGTACAACGTCTTGCTCACGATGGTGGGGCTGGGGAGCACGTTGCTCAACCTCCTGCTCGTTCGGCAACTTTCCGAAAAAAAGGTCAACATGCTGAGCGTCCAGATGAGAGACGCCGCAAACCTCAGTTCCACCACGCTGGCGGGAATCAGCATGGCCGAGACCATAAAGGCGTCTGGGGCGGAGGCGGGCTTCTTTCGCAAGTGGTCGGGCTACGAGGCTGCCGTCAACCGGCATAACGTCGAGTTTGGCACGCTCAACGCACAGTTTGGCACCGTTCCCCAGCTGCTCACCACGCTTTCCAACTACGCCGTGCTGTTCCTAGGTGTGGGGCTTGCCATGAACGACCAGTTTACGCTGGGTATGATCATGAGCTTTCAGGGAATCATGAGCTCCTTTATGCAGCCGGCGGTAACGCTCATAGACGCAGGGCAATCGGTCCAAGAGATGCGCGGTTCCATGGAGCGGCTCGAAGACGTGATGGAGTATCCGGAAGACCCCTTTACCAAAGAGGAGACGCTGCGGGAGGATGCGACGTACCAAAAGCTGCGTGGCCAGGTACAGATGAGGGACGTGACCTTTGGCTACTCGCCCTTGGGGAGCCCGGTCCTCTCCGACTTCTCGCTTTCGCTCGAGCCGGGCAAGAGCGTGGCGATCGTGGGGATGAGCGGCTGCGGCAAGTCGACGGTAAGCAAGCTCCTGTGCGGGCTGTATCGTCCTTGGTCGGGCGAGATCCTTATTGACGGCAAGCCCATATCCCAGATCCCCCGAAGCGTCTTTACCGGGTCCGTCGCCATGGTCGAGCAGGACATCGTGCTGTTTGAAGACACCATCGCAAACAACATACGCATGTGGGACGACACGATCCAGGACTTCGAGGTAATCCTGGCGGCGCGTGACGCGCAACTGCATGCCGACATCGTGGCCCGTCCGGGCGGATACCAAAACAGGCTGACCGAAAACGGCAAGGACTTGTCTGGCGGGCAACGGCAGCGGTTGGAGATCGCCCGTGCCCTTGCGCAGGACCCGTCCCTCATCGTGTTGGACGAGGCCACGAGCGCGCTGGACGCCAATACGGAATACAACGTGGTCAAAGCGATCAGGGACCGGGGCATCAGCTGCGTCGTCGTCGCGCACCGCCTGTCTACGATACGCGACTGCGACGAGATCATCGTGCTGGACGCGGGTCGTGTCGTTGAGCGCGGAACCCACGACGAGTTATATGCAAACGGCGAGGTGTATAGGGAGCTTGTCACACATGAGTAAGCAGCAGACAAGCATGTTCGAGGAGCAGATCCGCCAAAGGATGAAAGGCGACCAGCGGCGCCTGGAGGATACCTTCGCCCATCTTGCGGCGGCGGTGCTGGACCGCTGGTCCTTGCAACAGCTGGACGACGCGAGGCTGATCAGCCAAGACGCGGTAGACGACATCCTGAGGTATTATCACGAAAGAACGGTCGAGGTGCCCGCCACCATTGTGGACCCCTACGAGCAGCTGGAGTATGCGTTTAGGCCATGCGGTCTGATGATGAGGGAGGTGGACCTGGACGACGGATGGCAGAGAAGGGCCTCTGGCGCCATGCTGGGATATTTGGAAGAGGGCGGCAGGGCGGTCGCGTTGATTCCCGGGTTCATGGGCGGGTACTGGTTCAAAGACCCGCAGACCGGCAAAAAGACCAAGGTCAACACGAAGACGGCCCGGCTGCTTTCCCGGACCGCGCTGTGCTTCTACTATCCGTTGCCCCAAAAGCCGCTGGGCGTCAAGGACCTTATCCTGTTTATGAAGCAGCGTCTGGACAGGGGAGACGTGCTTGCGGTCGTGTTTACGGCGCTTGCGGTCGTGCTCGTGGGGATGGTCGAGCCGTCGGTGTACAACCTGCTTACGGGGACGGTCCTTCGGCTCAAGCAGATGCACCTTTTGGTGGGCGTCGGGTCGTTTTTGGTGGCCTCCGCCGTTGCCTCCGTCATACTGACGTTGGCGCGTGACCTCATGGTCGCACGAATCAACACAAAGACGTCGTTGGCGGTGGAATCGTCCGTCATGATGCGCGTGCTGTCGTTGCCGCTGAGCTTCTTTCGCACGCACTCGACCGGAGAACTCTCCAATCGCGTGGAATCGGTCTCGTCGCTGTGCAACTTGATCGTTCAAAACGTGTTCTCCGTAGGACTCGGAGGCCTGGTGTCGTTGCTGTATGTGGGGCAGATCTTCCAATTTGCGCCGACGCTGGTCCTGCCCGCCATACTGGTCGTGCTCGCGACCATGGCGGTAAGCGTCACGGCGTCTCTTTTGCAAATAAGGATCAGCAGAGAAAAGATGAAGTATGCGGCGCAGGAGTCCAGCTTGGGCTATGCCGTGCTCAGCGGCATACAAAAGGTCAAGCTGGCCGGCGCCGAAAAGAGGGTCTTCTCGTTGTGGGGGGACCTCTACGCAAAAACGGCCCAGCTCGAATACTGCCCGCCGCTGTTCCTGCGGCTGAACACCGTCATCACACAGGCCATATCGTTGGTGGGGACCATCGTCCTGTATTACATGGCGTTATCGTCTGGCGTGGGCGTGGCGCAGTACTACGCGTTTAACGCGGCGTTCGGAAGGCTCGCGGGGGCGTTTACCGCCGTGGCCGGCATCGCCATTTCCGTGGCAGAGATCAGGCCGATTTTGGAGATGGCCGAGCCCATCCTTAAGGCGGAGCCCGAGGTGGCAGGCGACAAGCCGACGGCAGAGAACATGACCGGACACATCGACGTGAGTCACGTCTCGTTTAGGTACGACGAAAAGAGCCCGTACGTGTTCCGGGATTTGTCGATGACCATCCAGGCGGGCGAATACGTGGCGATCGTCGGGAGGACCGGCTGCGGCAAGTCCACGCTGGTACGCTTGTTGCTGGGGTTCGAAAAGCCCGAAAGCGGGTCGATATTCTATGACAATTACGATTTGGGCCATACCGATCCCGTCTCGGTGCGCAGGCATATTGGCGCGGTGATGCAAAACGGGCAGCTGCTTTCGGGCGACATCTACTCCAACATCACGCTTTCCGCACCGTTCCTTACCATGGACGAGGCATGGGAGGCGGCAGAGATCGCAAGGATCGCGGACGACATTCGCGACATGCCCATGGGCATGCAGACGATGATATCCGAACAATCCGGCGGCATCTCGGGCGGACAAAAGCAGCGCCTTTTGATTGCGCGCGCCGTCGCGCCGAAGCCACGGATCCTCATGTTTGACGAGGCGACCTCCGCGCTCGACAACATCACGCAAAAGCAGGTGTCGGATGCGCTGGACGGCATGCACTGCACACGCATCGTGATCGCGCATCGCCTGTCCACGATTCGTCACTGCGACAGGATCTTGTTCATGCAGGACGGGACGGTCCTTGAGGAAGGCACGTACGATGAGCTCATCGAGCGGGGCGGTGAGTTCGCACGCCTTGTCGAACGGCAGCGGCTGGAATGACGCCATTTTGGCCGATTGGGGCTAGGCCCCTTTCGGCCACTTTGCCCCCTTCGGTCATTGCGCATTTGGCCGATTGGGGCCATTTGGCCGATTGGGGCGAGGCCCCTTTCGGCCAAATGCGGATTTGACGATAGACCCCTGCTCGCGTTACGCTATGGAGGAAAGGAGAATCGCCATGCAACTTGAGCTCGATACCAACATAGAGAACGTGGACATACTCACAGAGGCCACGAACGAGGTTCTCGCCGACTTGGGTTGTCCCAAAAAATCGGTGATACAAATAGACATCGCGCTGGACGAGCTCTTTAGCAACATATCGCACTACGCCTACGGAGGCGCGGTGGGCAAGGCGTACGTATGCGTCGAAGCGCTGCCCAACAACGGCGGCGTCTCCATCACCCTCGAAGACGAGGGCGTTCCCTTTGACCCGCTCTCGCACGAGGATCCCGACGTCACCTTGGGAGTGCAGGAGCGATCCATTGGCGGCCTGGGCATCTTTTTGGTCAGGCGCACCATGGATGACATGTATTACGAATACGCGGACGGCCGCAACAAGCTGACCATCGTCAAACGGTTCTAGAAGTCAAGCGGTTTTAGACCGCGGCGACGGGCAGCGCCTCCTCCTCGCTGTCCGTGGTAGCTGCGTCGTATTGCAGGGCGTCTTGCGGCGAATCGCTGACTGGCGCCTCTTCAAACGCGGGCGCAGCCGGAACCGGCTCCTCCTCAGAGAAGGCCCGCTCGGCAACGACCTGCTCGGCGACCACAGGGTCCGCAACGGCTGGCGCCGCGTCTGCGGCCTCTGTCGTCTCTGTTGCCAACGCTTCGTCCGCTGCGACTTCGTCCACGACGGGCGTTGCGCCCTTCTCCTGATCAGGTGCCTCGCTCGTGGCGTCGGAGGCCGCACCGCCTTGCGTCACGTTCCCGTCTTGCGCTTCGCTGTCGCCTTGTGCCTCGTTACGCTCGTCCGCGTCGGACGCTTGTGCTGCCTGCGCCACCTGCTGGGCCATTGCGCTGGCGCTCTTGGCCGACTTGGCCACCTTGGTGGTCTTGACCGTCTTGGCCGCAGCCGCCAGAGTGGCTTCGGGTTTGTTTGCCTCAGCCGTGGCCTTGGTGGGGGCGGACTTGCCGCCGCCGATGTCAGCCGTGTCGCTCTTTACGGTCGACGGGGTCAGAAGGTTGGAGTTGATGATATGGAGGTAGTTGGACGAGGACTTTTTGTTGGGGTCGAGGGGCGACACGAAGTTTTGGTCGAAGTCAAACAAGATGGACCCGTTGGGATACACGTCCTCGGGCAGCTTGCGTTCCAGGTAGAGCATGTAGTTGAGGAACTGGGTCACGAATTTGAGTGAGTCTTCCTCGCTCACCCAGGTGCCGTCCTGTTGTTTGGTGCCTTGGATGAACCTGCTCGTAAAGGTGGCGGTGTCGGTATAGACTGCCTGCCCGTCCTCGTTCTTGGGCGAAAGCGCGCCTATGAGCTCGTCGAGCGTGGAGCCCTCGTGTATCCACCGGAGCAGATGGTCGAGGCCGTTTCTGAGCATGGAAGAGTCCACCGTGGTCACGCCATCGACCGTTTGGACAGAAGACTTGCCATCGTATACATAGCGCGCCGAAAGCTCGCTTAGGTAAAGTGTCGCGAGGTAGCCGCTCACATACCAACTCGTCTCTGTGCTGACTCGTTTGCCATTGTTGTCTACTCCGCCCTCTGCCCAGTCCAGGCTAAAGTAGGCAAATTCCTCCTCTGACGCCCATGCGTGTATGTAGTTGTCCAAAAGAAGCTGCTCGGTAAACGTTGGCTCGAGGTCACCGAGGCCTAGCTTGTCACCGAGCGCTTTGGCGCGAAGAATCTGGAAGATGCGGTAACGGAATTGCATATTGTTCTCTACGGCGCTGGCGGTACCCTCGACAAACCACGAGGGGAATAAGTACGTCGCAAGGCTGCTATTTGCCTCCTTATGTATGTATGCGGACTTGTCGTTGACTTCGATGGCTTCGAGTTGCTTGCCGCCTGACATGCCGGTGCGGTTGTAGTCGAACATGAGCGCGTGGAGGAGTTCGTGCACGATGGTGTTCTGGAAGGTTTCCATGGCCTTTCCCTCGCGGAGAAGCACGTATTTGCCGGTCTTTCGGTTGGTCACGGGCTGGTAGTCGTCGTCCGTTTGCAGCAGGTCCTCTACGTCGATGCCAATCATGTAGCAGTATTTGAGCTCATCGTTAATCCTGAATGAGCCCCCGTTTACATAGGCGAGCGCGCCAGACGTGGATACGTGTTCCGGCGCGTCCTCGTCACCCTTGATGTAGTAGACGTACAGGCCGATCTCCTTGCCGATCTCGCCGGCCTCTGCTGCCTTGCGGAAGCTGGGGAAGCCGTCGAGCAGCAGCTCGACCGCTTGTGGCTGCAGGTAGTCCAGGATCAGCTCGAGCAGCCACTGAAGGTCCTCGTCGGTAAGCGCGTCGCGCGCGGTCTTGGCGCAAAAGATGTCCACGATTGACTGGCCGTCGCCGAATCCCTCTACCGGCTCTGCCGACTGGGCGGGGGAGTCTTCGGTCGCCGATAGGGACGTGGGCCCTGTGGCGTTGGCGGCGCCCTCGGCCAATGCGTTGGCCTCGCGCCGAGCATGCGAGAACAGCTCCCGCAGGGACGCCGGCAGGATGTAGGTCACGCCTGTGGAGGCGTCGTAGACCGAGACTATCTCCTGCGTTCCAAACAGCTTGGAGAGCGAGTCGGAGAGCGTAACGGTAAAGTTGTCGCCCTCGGGCGCATAGCCCTGCGGCACGAAGAACGCGATGACGGGCAGGTAGGAGCGCTCCTGCTCGGCGTCCTCGCCCGCCGCGCATACGTGCAGGTCGTCGCGTACCCAGAGCACGGGCACGTCCCACGTGGCGCCTTCCGCCGAGCTCACCCGGGCGTCCTTGTCCAGCTCCGCCCCAGCGGTCGGTGCCTCCACGTCGTCGATGTGCAGGTCGCTTACCGCGACCGCCCCCTCGACCTCCGCGTGGTTGTCCACCTCCACGGCGCGTTGCTCGGCGAGCGCCGCCGCGGGCGCGGCTCCCTGCAACGCCAGCGCGAGGCAGACAAAAAGGGCGATGAGCCTCCGGGAAATCGCTTCTCTCTTGTTCACGGCTGCTCCTTCTTTTGGTAGGTATTCACATAAGCGAATAATACCTTACTGCGCGACCCCCGTGGCCGGCGTGTTCTTGCTCGACGCAAAAAACGGGGTACCCCCGTGCTTTAACGCAGGGGTACCCCGTCTATCAGACAAACGCCGCGGTCGCGATAGGGGCGGGTGCCGTTAGCGCGCTACTTCCAGCGAGTCGACGAAGGCCTCGTACGTCGGGCGGTTTTGGTCCTGGGTTTCGGTGCGGGTGTAGTAGCACAGCGTGTAGCAGCGGGCGCCACGCATAAAGGCCAGGACCTCGCCGCTTTGCGGCACTCCGTCGATGACGTAGTAAAAGCGGAAGCCATGGGCCTCCTTGTCGGCTCCGGTCACGGTGCGCGAGAAGAAGCCGTCGCACCTATAGTCGCGCACCTTGTCGCGATGCCGCTTGGCAAACGTCTTGTTTACCTGTTTGACGTAACTCTTTGCGGACACGAGCTTGGTCAGGACCTTGTTCGAGTCCTTCCACATCACGCACAAGAGCAAGTGCTTGGACTCGTCATGCCCGCCCCACATGAGGTCGTAGGAAAAACCCATCCGCTCTTCTAGTTCCTTGTGAGGAATGGGCTCGATGCCCTCTGCCACGTCAGCCGTCAAATATTCGTTGTCGATCAGTACAGAGCTCATGGGTTGCTCCCTTCGATTGCGTTAGGCTCCTTGCGGTCGTTTCTATTGAGTAGTACGTCGCGACTCGTGTCGTGTCCCAAAAAACCGTCGTTGACGTCACAATTTGTGACCGTCGGACGACGTCGGAGCGTCGCAAACAGCCGTCTTGGGTAGCGCCTGTCTGATATAGTCTACATAGAGTCCTTTATTATTCGCACGAGGAGAAAGGAAGCTACGAAGCAACGGTTTCTACAAAGGAGGAAATGCCAAGATGAAAGAAAAGCGTCCCAGAAGAATCAGTGCCTTGGTATGCGCGCTCGTCGCATGTCTTGGCCTTTTGGTGGCCACGCTGGTGCCTACGGTGGCACCTGCGCAGGAGTCTCCAGAGCCTGCGGTTGTGACGAGGGGGGATGTGGTACCGGGATTCATGCCAGAACTTGATTTTTACGAATCAAGCGACCCAAGCGTCGCGTGGGTCGACGAGTACGGAACCCTCCACGCCCTCAAGCCCGGCACGGCCACCATCAGCTACACCATTCCGCTAGAGGGGGAGTTGCCGCGTACCGTAACGGTCAACGACTACGACGACGGCTCGGGGATCGTGGGCAACCTTAGGATCCTTGCTCGCTACAACGACTCCATGTCGTTCTACGACGGTCATGTCTACCTGCTCTTTACCCCGTACCAAGACGGCGTTACCGTTGGCGTGGACGACCTGTACGGCATGTACCAGATCTCGGACCAGTACTATCGCGACATCAACGCGGACATCTCTTGCGGCTCCAACCACACCGGCACCGACGCAGACAAGTACTTTACCTTTACCACCGACCAAAACTCGGTGACGCTCAACCGTG
Source organism: Atopobiaceae bacterium (assembly GCA_017652285.1). Taxonomy (GTDB): domain Bacteria; phylum Actinomycetota; class Coriobacteriia; order Coriobacteriales; family Atopobiaceae; genus RUG440. The sequence goes on along the minus strand of JAGCBF010000037.1, from coordinate 4,792 downwards.
GCGAGATCGTGACCATTGGCATGTATCGCGACTTCGACCTGAGCGTCGCCCAGGCGGCTCTGGGATCCATCCAAAACAGCACACTGTGGACCAGCATCTCCGAGGCGGCAAAGACCGACATCAGCAACATGCTGTTTAAACTTATCGACAGCTTTGGCATTTCCGAAGACGAGGCGTTTTCGCAGCTCAAGGCCATCTGCGACCAGGAGGGCGTCGACGTCAACCAGCTGCTTGACGGCGTCGTGGCCGGCGGCGTGTGCTTTAACCGCGAGCTGTACAACCAAAAGCTCGAGTATGATCAGTACGAAAACGTCATCTATGGCACCGACATCACCCAGGACCAGCTCAACACGCTGTGCGCTGCCCTCAACGGCAACCTCAACAACTTCTCGATCCTCAAGAACAGCTGCGCCACGGTGGCCTTGAGGGCCTGGAACGCGGCGGTCGGCACCCGCAACGGCGCAGACACGGCCTATAAGATCGACGCCACCGGCAAGGGAATCTATGCGCTTATCGACGCTCCCAAGTCCGTGCGCGACGCAATCGTGTGCCAGCTGCCCGGCTACACCCTCAACAACGAGAGTGGCGTGGAGGAGCCCGACGCGAGCTTTGTGGACGACACCGGCTACGTGTACGTGAGCGCTCCCAAAAAGGTGAACCCCATAACGTTTACCTATACAGACGGCTCTGTGGTCGTCGACGATGCACGCACCGACCTTGCCGCGCTGTTCAGGGCGGCAAAGGGCGACGCGCCCGTGGTGTATGGGGATAACCCCGAGGCTCTTGTCAACGTGGTGACCACGACGCAAGGCGACGTCACGACCATCGACAAGATCGAGTTCACCATGGACGGCCAGACCTATACGCTTGACGAGGGCAACATGCCCGCAGACGGCGTGTGGTTTACGGTCCCGGTGGAAGGAGCTGCCGAGGGCGCGGGCTACCATGTGACGGACGCAGACGGCAACGCGGCTCCGAGCGAGTATGCGGACGGCTCGGTAAGCTTCCTCGCGACGTCCTTGCCCAGCGTCTTTACGGTCGTGAACGACGGTCTTGCGTACAGCCAGCTTACGACCACCATCGAAAACGACGACGAGGCCAAGGCCACTACCGAGGTCTATTACAAGAAGGGTGACGAAAAGATCCTTATCGCCTCTGGCGACACGCTGCCCGAAGGCACGCAGGTCTTTGTAAAGGCAGGCATCCTCAACGGGTCGCTTACCAACCACTACGTGCTGGGCGACGTCCTTATGGATGACGAGTCCATCATGGGCGCCTACGACCTTGCAGAGGGCGCCTATGTGACCGTGATGCCCAACCAGGCTGCCGAGCTCAAGGTCGTGTACGAACCGGCGGCCATGGAGGCCACGAATTCGCTCTTTGTGCAGGTGCCCGTAGGGGAGACGCTTAACGTCCTGGATTATGTCGAGCTGCTGGTGGGCGAAGACGAAACTCCTTCCACCGAGCTCATGTGGACGATTGCTGCCGACGTGGACGGCACGCTTGTCACGACCGACGATCCCCAAACGATTCAGGCAGTCGACACCGGCAAGATCGCGCTGGTCTGGGCCGGTTCGACGACCAACCCGACCTTTGGCATACCCTTCTTCGTGCAGGCGTACGACCCCGACGGCGACATGGTCAAGGTCGAGTACAACTATGGCGACTTTGCGGTCATGCAAACGGTCGACGGCGAAACCTCGCAGGTCCTCTCCTCCGGCACCAAGGTGCCCTTGGGAGCGCAGCTCACCGTGGTTCCCGAGCAGTCTGACGGCACGGTGGTCTCCTCCGTGCGGTTCAACCACGCAAACGTACCCGCCGGCCAGTCCTTTACCGCAGACAAAGACGTCACCATCGAGGTCGAGTTTAGGAAGGCCAGCATCAAGGGCGTGGACAGCATCGTGCGCCTTGCCGACAAGGGCGACACACACCAGCTCAACGCAAAGGTAAAGTACGACGATGGACTGGCAAGCATCTTGCCCGTGTATGACCCCAGCATCACGTACGTGTCGTCGAATCCCGACTTGGTGGAGGTTGACGCCACTGGCAAGATCACCGTCGTGGGCGAGGTCCCTGCCGAAGGCGCGGCCGTCATCGTTACGGCCTACGCGGGGTCGAGCAACAACGGCGTGGCTGCAACGTGCAAGGTTATCGTGGGCAAGTACCAGGGCGACGAGGTCGTGGGAAGGCTGACCATCTACGCGCGTCCCGTTTCGAGCGAACAGATCGTGCCGCATAGCTCGGTTACGTTCAAGGCCTACAAGGACGTAGAGCTCAACGCCTGCTTCTACAAGTACTACAAGCCCACCGAGCAGTACATGGACCTCATGGCTGACTACCGCGACCATCCCGAGAAGTACACGTCCGACCCCGCGCTCTATTCCAACAACGAGCTTGGCCTAGACGATCGCGCGTCTTACTTCGAGGTCGTCGATGGTAGCATGGACGGCACCTCGCAGACGGTTTCCCTTTCGTGCGGCGAGGCCATCACGCTTTCCAACTATGGGTTCGACGAGCTCAACATTGCCACGCTCATGAAGGCGCTGGAGTCCTCCAGCTTGTATACGAGCGAGGACGTTCAAGCGTTGGTCGAGCAAATGCGCGCATACAGCGAAGGAAACGAAATCGATGGCGTGACCGCATACGACAGCCTGATCTCCACGCTCGCGCAGATGATCGCCATTACCAAGGCAACGGGACACAACCCCGCGGACGGATACTCCGAAGGCGGCATGACCGTCGACCGAGAGCTGTACAACCAGTTTGCGGGTGGAAACAACACCCAGACGCCCAACCAGTTCTACACCGTGGAGATTACGGCGGACGAGTTGGCATGTCTGCAACAGTACCTGGCCGATCCCGCCAACAACCATTACGGGCTGTTTGAGAAGAACTGCACGACAGGCGCTGTCGACATTTGGAACGCAACGCTCAGCGACCGACCGGAGCTTGCGCTTTCTGCCAACCTCACGGGATTCGGGGCCGAGCCCGAGTCGCTGTACCTGGCAATCGGCAAGTTGTGGCGTTCTACGGGCAAGACGTACGAGCCCGATGTCGAGGGCAAGGAAGAAGGTGGCGGAAAGGACTTCTATCCGCGTACCGTTCGCTGCGCAAAGCAAGAACCCGAACCCGAGCCGACACCCGAGCCCACACCCGAGCCGACACCCGAGCCCAAGCAGGACGCCCAGGTGACCAAGGCCCCCGCGGCCAAGCAGCTCACCTACACCGGCTCCGCCCAGGCGCTCGTCGATCCCGGCGAGGCCACGGGCGGCGATATGGCCTACAGCCTTGACGGCACGAGCTTCGACGCCGCGGTCCCGACCGCGACCGACGCGGGCGAGTACACCGTGTACTACAAGGTGGCCGCTGACGACACGCACAACGATACCCAGGCACAGAGCGTCAAGGTCACGATCGCCAAGGCGCCCATCAGCCCCAAGGTCACCCTCAAGAGCTGGACCTACGGCAACAAGGCCAACGTCGCGAGCACCGCGGGCAACCCGGGCGGCGGCAAGGTGACCTACTCCTACGCGACCAGGGGCACCGGGGACTTCTCGCCCGCCGTCCCCGCCGACGCCGGCAACTACGCCGTGCGCGCCGAGGTCGCCGAGACCGCGAACTACCTGGGCGGCTCCGCCACCTCCAACTTCAACGTCGCCAAGGCGAAGGCCCCCGAGCTCGCGGCCAGCCAGAGGGCCACGGCCAAGGCGCCCCTGATCTACGACGGGACCGCGCAGGAGCTGGTGGCGGCCCCCAAGAAGCTCCCGGCGGGCTACACCGGCGTGCGCTACAGCACCGACGGCGGCAAGACCTGGAAGGCGGCCGTGCCCGCCGCCAAGAAGGCCGGAGACTACCCCGTGATGGTCAAGTACGTGGGCGACGCCAACCACGCGAGCTTCGTCGACGGGCCGGTGGAGGCCAGGATCCTTCCCGTCGCCACGGCCACGGTCACCACGCACGTGCAGAGGAAGGGCTGGGTCGCCTCGGCGAGCGCCGGCAAGCCCTCCGGCAGCACCGGCGAGTCGCTGCGCATGGAGTCGGTCAAGATCGAGGTCCCCGACAAGTCGGTCGCCGGCGGCATCGAGTACCGCAGCCACGTGCAGACCTACGGCTGGGAGGAGGGATGGGCCCGCGACGGCGCCCCCTCCGGCACCGAGGGCCAGTCCAAGCGCCTCGAGGCCATCCAGATCCGCCTGTACGGCGACATGGCCAAGGCCTACGACGTGTACTACCGCGTCCACGCCCAGAACTTCGGCTGGATGGGCTGGGCCAAGAACGGCCAGAAGGCCGGCACCGCGGGCATGAGCTACCGCCTGGAGTCGCTGCAGGTCGTCCTGGTCAAGAAGGGCGCCCCCGCACCCGCGGCCACGTACAAGGGCGTGACGCAGGCGTACGAGAAGGCGTTCATACAAAAGAAGTAGCCGTCACCGTAAGCGGTACATAGCTGCCTCGTGGGCCCCATCGATCGCACGTCGGTCGGTGGGGCCTTTAAAAAAGAATCCGAATTCCTCTCGACCTCGATTGCCGTGGCTTGGCGTGGGAAGGCAAGATTCAAGCCGTCTACCTGCGAATGTGCAGGTTTCGTGATATAGATACGCCCGGGTGGGTGTAACGGTTTGACAAGATTTGAATTGGGGGGTACTATCCTTCCTGCTTGACGGCGAAGAACACAAGGGGCTTCAAAGCCGAGCGCTTGAAATGTGAATGGGGATGTGGCACAGCGGCAACTGCGGCGGACTGTAAATCCGCTCCCTCTGGGTTCCCTGGTTCGAGTCCAGGCATCCCCACCATT
>JAGCBF010000311.1 GCA_017652285.1 Atopobiaceae bacterium | reverse complement strand
ACTCGGTGGAGCTAGCGGCAAACCAAACGATGCTGAACCGCCTGCTACCGTAGCGTTTGTCGCCGGCGTCACCCCCCGCCCGCTTGCGCGGCGGCTCTTGCGCCGAAAAAGCTACGCACTTTCGGAGGTCGCCCGAAAGTGCGTAACTCAGCAAATAAGAACATTGATGCAATTCTGCATTTACGCAGGTAGACGCCTTGGCACCTGTTGCGAGATGGCTCTTGCGCCGCAAAAAGCTACGCACTGTCGGAGGCCGCCCGAAAGTGCGTAACTCCGGCGTACCACCCGTCCGAAAGTGCGTAACTCCGGCGCGCGCCCCCCGCCCGCCCGCGGCTCGCACGGCCATGCTATCGCCGTGCGGTCGAAGCGCGCACGATGAGGTCGGTTTGAGTGTGAACCTGCCGGAAGTCCAGCGACGGCTACTTTAGGCGCGTCATGATGAGCTGGGCGGCGGAGTACGCCATTACCTGCGTGTGAATGTGCACCGTGGTAAGGGGCGGGACGCACGTACGCGATTCGGGCGCGTCGTCAAACCCCACCAGCATGACGTCGTCGGGCACGCGCTTGCCCAACGCGCGCAGCGCCTGCAACGCGCCAATGGCCACAAAGTCGTTCGCGCACACAAACAGCTCGGGCAGGTCGTCGCGCTCGGTCATGCTCCCGAGCCCAGCCGCAATGTCCTCTTGGTCGTTGTAGCCAAGGTAGTAGCGACGGTCGAACGCGAGGTCGGCGAGGTTCATAACATATGCGACGGTGGCGTAGCGCTCGGCAAACGACTGGCAATGCAGGCAGTCGCCAATAAAGCCCACGCGCCGCACGCCATCGCTCACGAGGACGTTTACGATGTGCTGCAAGGCCGTGGTGTTGTCCATAAGAAGCAGGTCAGCAGGCAATATGTGGTCGCCCAAACGCGCCGGGCTGTCTATGAACAGCACCGGGAAGCCCAGACCGCACACCATTTGGTCGTAGGCGAAGTCGAACATCTCGATGCACATGATCGCGGCGGTCCTAGAGGGTTCGAATGCCTCGGGCAGCTCCAGGCGCTCTGCGTTCTTGTCATCGATGTGGTACGTCCTAAGGACAAAACCCAGCTGCGATATCTCGCGTTCGAAGGCATCGAGCATGAGCGCGGCAAAGTGGCGCTCGTCCCATGTGGACCTCGTAAGAAGCGATATCTCGTTGGGCTTGCCGGGGGCTACGGGTGCAAACGGCTCAAGACCTCGCTGCTCAAGGAGGCCGCTGGCATAGGCAAACTGCTTGTAGCCCATCTCGATGGCCTTGTTTAGCACGCGCGAGCGCGTCTCTTCCGCTATGCCGTCGGAATTGTTCAGCGCCTTGGAAACGGTGTTGCGCGACAACCCCAACGCGTCTGCTATGTCCTGAACGGTAATCCTGTTGCTCATCCCAAACCCCCCTTCCATCCATCCTATCACATGTGCAAACCGGACGTTCATATGAGAAACCCTGTTCTTGCATCTGCACGGAAGCAAGTATGATTCCCGCATAAATATTATATATAAAGCATGGAATCCCGTGCATTTGACCCCATACAGTGGATTACATGTTGACAAATGCACACAACGTTGTAGCATCAGAATTAACGATATATGCACAATAGAAATGTGCATATGCACTATTGGCGGATTCGGAAAGGGGGATTGCCATGAGTAAACAGACGTCGTCCGACGCCAAGGCAGCAGGAGGAGGTGGAAAGGTCCACAACACGTTGGTGTACATGCGGCAGCATTGGCAGCTTTACCTGCTGTTCATCATGCCCGCTTTGGTGCTCACCATCATCTTTCGTTATTTGCCCATGGGTGGCATACTCATAGCGTTTGAGGAGTACAACCCCATACGGGGCATCTTTGGCAGCGAATGGGTTGGCTTCGAGCACTTCGAGCGCTTCTTGTCTTCGCCAGACTTTATGCGCTATTTGGGGAACACGCTCAAGCTCAGCATCTACGGGCTCATATGGGGCTTCCCCGCACCTATTCTTCTGGCCTTCCTGCTCAACCGCATCCTGAGCACCAAGGCCAAGCAAAAGATCCAGCTCATCCTGTACATGCCCAACTTTATCTCCGTGATCGTGCTGTGCGGTATTGTCCGCATCCTGCTTTCGCCCACGGGCTTTATTAACATGCTGTTGGGCACCGACTGGAACTTTATGACCATGCCGTCGGCCTTCCGTACCATCTACATCGCGTCGGGCATTTGGCAGGGCGCCGGCTGGGCCTCCATCATCTACACCGCGGCGCTTTCCAACGCGAGCAAGGACCTCAAGGAGGCCGCGGTCATCGACGGCGCCAACATCTTCCAGCAGATTCGCGCGGTTGAGTGGCCCGCCATTCGCGACACCGTGCTTATCCAGTTCATCATGAGCGTGGGCAACATCATGAGCGTCGGCTTCGAGAAGGCCTACGCGCTCCAGACCGACCTCAACCTTGCCACGTCCGAAATCATTTCTACCTACGTGTACAAGGTCGGTCTTCTGGACGGCAACTATGGCTTCTCCACGGCCGTGGGACTCTTCAACACCGTCATCAACGTCATCCTTCTTATCTCGATGAACCAGATCGTAAAGAAGATGAACGACGGCAAGGGAATGTACTAGGAGGTCGCCATGGCACAGAAGAAAAAGAAAAAGAGCGAGTTCGCCAAGCTTCCGGCCGAGGACAAGACCATCCTTATTATTGGCTACACGCTGCTGGGCCTCTTTTGCCTGGCAATCGTCCTGCCCATGGTCTACATCATCTTGGCCTCGTTTATCGACCCAGTGACCCTACAAAACCAGGGCCTGACCTTCGACTTCTCCAAGTGGACGACCACGGCATACCAACGCGTGCTCTCCAACGCGCAGATCTGGGTGGGCTTTAAGAACGCCATTCTGTACTCCGTGCTGTTCACCGTCATATCGGTGGCGGTAACGCTGCTTGCTGCGTATCCCATGTCGCGCGACGACTTCAAGGGCAAGGGGCTCTTCAACGCCATCTTTATGATCACCATGTTTTTTGGTGGCGGCCTGATCCCCACCTACTTGCTCATTAGCAGCCTGCACATGCTCGACTCCATGTGGGCCGTCATTATTCCCGGTGCCTTTGGCGTGTACAACATGATCATCGTACGCACCTACTACCAGGGCATTCCCAAGGACCTGCAAGAGGCGGCAGAAATCGACGGCGCCAACGAGATGGTCTACTTCTTCCGCGTGCTCCTGCCCGTGTGCACGCCCATCATCGCCACGGTGGCCATGTGGAACTTCGTGGGCATGTGGAACAGCTACTTCGACGCCATGATCTACCTCAACAGCGCCTCCAAGCAGCCGCTGCAGCTGGTGCTGCGCTCCATCCTCATTCAGAACCAACCCGAGCCCGGCATGGTCAGCGACACGCAGAGCACGGCCGAGCGCGCCCAGATGGCCGAGCTTCTCAAATACGCGACCATCATCATTTCCAGCCTGCCTCTTTTGGCTATGTATCCGTTTTTCCAGCGTTATTTCGACAGCGGCATTATGGCCGGTGCCGTAAAGGGCTAGTCCGTTAGTATTGTGTTCAACACATAAGGAGAAAAGCAATGAGTGCTTCTATGAATCGTCGTTCCTTCCTTGGTCTGTCTGCTGCTGCCACCATGGGCAGCCTTCTTACCGCATGCGGTGGCGGCGGTGGCTCCGTGGGCGGCGCCACCCAGGACATTGCAGAAGTCGACACCGACTCCGTCAAGCTTCCCCTGGCCGAGACCGCGACGCTCAAAGGCCTGACGAGCTTCCCGGCCGGCAGCGAGTCCGAGCCCAACAACCGCACCATCTTTAAGCGCCTTGAAGAGAAGACCAACGTGCACATCGACTGGAAGACCATCCAGTCCGACCAGTGGGCCGACAAGATCACCTTGGAGATGTCCAACGTGAGCACGCTGCCCGACTTCGTGTTCTCGGCCGGCTTTGGCGACACCGACCTGCTCAAGTACGCCGGCCAGGGCGTAATCATAAGCCTGGAGGAGTACATCGACAAGTTCATGCCCAACCTGCAGGCCGTCTTTGAGCAGGCTCCCGAGTACCGCACCATGTGCGAGGACGAGGATGGCCACATTTGGGCGCTGCCCTGGATCGAGCAGCTGGGCTACGAGAAGACCGCCATCCAGACCATTGGCGACATGCCCTTTATTAACAAGGGATGGCTCGACTTCCTCAAGCTCGACATGCCCACCAACGTGGACGAGTTCGAGCAGGTGCTGGTGGCCTTTAAGGACCACGCCGACGAGCTGAAGAAGGAGTTTAGCATCGAAGGCGACATCATCCCCATGGCGTGCATCCTCAACGACGGCGACCAGGACCCCTACATCCTGATCAACGGCTTTGGCGAGGGCTATGGCGATCCCGACCGCGGTAAGCACATCGCCGTGACCGACGACGGCGAGGTCGTGTGCGTGGCCCAGTCCGAGGGCTTCAAGAAGGGCACCGAGTGGCTGCACAAGCTCTATGACCAGGGCCTCATCGACCCCGAGGCCTTTACTCAGGAGTGGAGCACCTACGTGGCCAAGGGCAAGAGTGGCCGCTACGGCGTGTGCTTTAGCTGGGACGTGGCCAACATTGCCCAGGTAAGCATGGACGACCTTATCGCCGGCAAGGGCTGGGTGCCCCTGCCCGCGCTCGAGGCCGACACGAAGAACATTACCCCCCAGACCGCCTCGTTTACCTCGGGCTTCGATCGCGGCCGCTGCGTAATTACCGCCAAGGCCGAAAACCCCGCGCTGGTGTGCTCGTGGCTCGACCAGATGTACGACCCGTTCCAGTCGCCGCAGAACAACTGGGGCACCTATGGCGAGGATGACGACTTCGACATCTTCGTGCTGGGCAAGAACGACGACGGCGAAGACATGCTGCAGCACGCGCCCCTTGGCGACGCGTCTCCCGTGGAGGTGCGCGAGGCCGAGTGCGTGGGTGGCCCGCTGGCCATTCTGGACAGCTACTACGGCGTGTATGTGACCACGCCCGACGACGCCCAGTATCGTCTGGACTGGATTAAGGACATCTACACGCCCGACATGAACTTCAAGTACTGCTACCCCAACGTGTTCATGTCCTCCGATGACACCAAGCAGGTCTCCAACCTTATGGCCGACCTCCAAAAGTGCATCAACACCTTTAAGTCCGACTCCGTTATGAACGGCTTTACCGACAAGGATTGGGACAAGTTCCAAAGCGACCTCGAGGCCTACGGCATCGCCGAGTTCCTGGAGATCCACCAGCGCTACCTGACCGAGTTCCTGGACAACCAGGCGTAGTTTTCCCGGGCGGTGCCCGCCCTTCCCCTGGCGGGCACCGTCACCTTTTGCGAGGGGAGCATTTCCTGTGGAAGGATTATGTAAAGGAGGTGGGTTGATGGCAGAGTTCGTGGAAAGTGCATCGCTTAAGGAGGCGCGTGCCTACGAAGAGCACATGGAGCAGTTTATTAGCAACGACGAGCGTCCGTGCTTTCACCTAAGTCCGCGTGTTGGCTGGATGAACGACCCAAACGGATTCTCGTACTACGGTGGCGCTTATCACCTCTTCTACCAGTACAACCCCTATGCCACGGAGTGGGCGCCCATGCACTGGGGCCACGCCGTGAGCCAGGACCTGCTGTCGTGGGAGTTTTTGCCCTGCGCGCTTGCGCCCGACGCCCCTTACGACGATCTGGGCGGGTGCTTTTCGGGCAGTGCCGTGGAGTTGCCAGACGGTCGTCATCTTTTGATGTACACCGGTGTGGCTGCCGACGGCCACAACGAGGACGGAAGCACGAAGGAGCGCCAGTCGCAGTGCCTGGCCGTAGGCGACGGCACCAATTACCAAAAGTACGAGGGAAACCCCGTCATCGACGGGGCCACGCTGCCCGTAGGCTCCAGCACCGTGCATTTTCGCGATCCCAAGGTGTGGCGCGAGCAAGACGGCAGCTACCGGGTCGTCATGGCCAACCTTGGTCCCGACAATAGCGGGCAGATCGTACAGTACCGCAGCGACGACGGGTTCTCGTGGCAGTTCGACGGCGTCGTGGCGCGCAATGCCGGGCGCTACGGCATCATGTGGGAGTGCCCCGACCTCTTTGAGCTGGACGGCAAGGACGTCCTGCTGGTAAGCCCGCAGGACATGCTGCCCCAGGGACACGACTTCTACAGCGGCAACGGAACGCTGTGCATCGTGGGCGCTCTCGACAAGGCAACGGGCGAGCTGGTGGAGGAGTCTGCCGTGACCATAGACCATGGCATCGACTTCTACGCCACGCAAACGCTGCTTGCGCCCGACGGTCGCAGGATCATGGTCGCTTGGATGCAGAACTGGGACTCCACCACCGGCATTTCGCCAGCTCAGCGCTGGTTTGGTCAAATGACCCTGCCGCGCGAGCTTTCGGTTCGCGACGGACATCTATACCAGTGGCCCGTCCGCGAGATCGAAGGGCTGCGGACAAACGAGGTGTGCTACCAGGACGTTAAGCTCGATGGCGAGCCCATTGCGCTCGAAGGGATACAAGGGCGCGTGGCGGACCTGCTCGTCCACGTTCGTCCAGCCGACGAGCAGAACCCTTACGACGAGTTTGTCATGTGGTTTGCGCAAGACGAACGCTTCCATTGCTCGCTTAGGTACCGGCCCGCCCATGGCACGCTCAAGATGAGCCGCATCCATTCGGGGTCGCGCCGCGCATTCGTGCACCATCGCAAGCTCGACGTCGAGGGCGCTCCGCTCGAACTGTCTCTTCGTTTGGTACTCGACAAGTACAGCGTTGAGGTGTTCGTAAACGGTGGCAGGCAAGCTGCGACCATGATTGTTCCCACCGAGCCCTCGGCCGATGGCATCTCGTTCTTCTCACGTGGGGGAGCGGTGGTAGATGTTAAGAAATACGATCTAGTTGAGCCGGCTGAAGCCGCCGCTCGTTAGTTGAAAGGAATTGGAATATGTCCGAAGTCATTCTGAAGGACATCAAAAAGGTTTACGAAAACGGCTATGTTGGCACGCACGACGTCAACATTTCCATTAAGGACAAGGAGTTCATCGTACTGGTTGGCCCCTCGGGCTGCGGCAAGTCCACCACGCTGCGCATGGTTGCCGGACTCGAGGAGATTACCGACGGCGAGCTCTACATAGACGGCAAGCTCATGAACGACGTGGCGCCCAAGGACCGCGACATCGCCATGGTGTTCCAGAGCTATGCCCTGTACCCGCAAATGACGGTCTACCAAAACATGGCCTTCTCGCTTGAGCTGCGCAAGCTGCCCAAGAGCGAGATAGACGCCAAGGTGCGCGAGGCGGCCGAAATCCTGGACATTACCCAGTATCTGGATCGCAAGCCGGCGGCGCTTTCGGGCGGTCAGCGTCAGCGCGTGGCAATCGGCCGCGCCATGGTGCGCGACCCCAAGGTGTTTCTTATGGACGAGCCGCTCTCCAACCTCGACGCAAAGCTCCGCAACCAGATGCGCGCCGAGATCATCAAGCTGCGCCAGCGCATCAACACCACGTTTATGTACGTCACGCACGACCAGACCGAGGCCATGACCCTGGGCGACCGCATCCTCATTATGAAGGACGGCTACGTCAACCAGATCGGCACGCCCCAGGACGTGTTCAACAAGCCCGTTAACCTGTTCGTGGCCGGATTCATTGGCATGCCCGTTATGAACTTCTTTGACGACTGCCACCTGCTGCTCGAAAACGGCGTGTACTTTGCCGAGATCCGCGGCGTGCGTTACAAGCTGAGCGACTTCCAGCAAAAGGCGCTTGCCCAAAACGGCCAGGCTGCCTGCGACATCGTGGCGGGCATTCGTCCGCAGCACATTACCGTGGGCGAAGGCGAGCTCAAGGCAAAGATCGAAGTGTCCGAGATGATGGGCAGCGAGTACAACATCCATGCCCGCTCGAACGCCGACGAGGTGGTAATGGTCATTCCCACGGTCGACATCGCAACCGACGTGTCCATGGGCTCTACGGTTAACTTTACTACCAGGCCCAACCTTATCCAGCTCTTTGACAAGACCACGGGCAACAACCTCATTTGGTACGACGCGGAATCCGTCGCTCGCCACGAGCCGGTATGCAAGGAGTACGACTTCTAGAATCGCCCTCCCTTTCCTCTTGCCCCGCCCGACTCTGGGCGGGGCATTTTTGGCCGGCTGGGGCTGGTTGGCCGATTGGGGCTAGGCCCCTTTCGGCCACTTTGGGCTGGTTGGCCGCCTGGCCGGCTGGCCTGGCCATTTGGGGCTAGGCCCCTTTCGGCCAATTGGGGCTGGTTGGCCGCCTGGCCTGGGCCATTTGGCCGATTGGGGCTAGGCCCCTTTCGGCCATTATCTGATAAAAAACGAAAAAGGAGCTCTGATGCGATTATCCAACAAATGCATGCTTATCACCTACGCGGACAGCCTGGGCAGCAACCTCGCAGACCTCAAGGAAGTGCTGGACACCCACTTTAACAAGGCGGTGGGCGGCGTGCACATCCTGCCGTTTTTCCCCAGCTCGGCCGACCGCGGTTTTGCGCCCATGCGCTACGACGTGGTGGATCCGGCCTTTGGCACCTGGGATGACGTGAGGGCCATAGGCGATACCCGCTACCTCATGTTTGACTTCATGATCAACCACATCAGCCGCCAGTCCCCCTACTTCCAGGACTTTTTGGCGAAGAAGGACGACTCCGAGTTCCGCGACTTCTTCATCCGTTACAAGGACTTCTGGGCAGCCGAGGGCGGCTTCCCCACGCCTGAGCAGGTGGACGCTATCTACAAGCGCAAGCCGCGCGCTCCCTACGTGGAGGCGACCTTTGCCGACGGTAGCACCGAAAAGGTGTGGTGCACCTTTGGCGAGGAGCAGATCGACATAAACGTGCGTTCGCCGCGCGCGCAGCGCTTCTTCGAAGAGACCCTTAAGAACATGGCCGCAAACGGCGCCTCGATCGTGCGCTTGGACGCGTTCGCCTATGCCTGCAAGCGTGCGGGCGGCAGTTGCTTCTTCGAGCAGCCGGACACGAGCGAGCTGCTTGACTCCATGCAGGAGGTGCTGGGGGAGGATGTCATGGTCCTGCCCGAGATTCACGAGCACTACACCATGCAGTTCAAGGTGGCCGATATGGGCTACTGGGTGTACGACTTCGCGCTCCCCGTGCTCACGTTGCACGCGCTCTATTCCGGCGACGGACAATACCTCAAGCGCTGGCTGGAGATGAGCCCCAAGCACCAGTTCACCACGCTGGACACCCACGACGGCCTGGGCATCGTGGACGTCAAGGACCTGCTGCCCGACGACCAGACCGACTGGGTAAAGGAGCGGATGTTTAGCGAGGGCGCCAACGTAAAGAAGATCTACAACACCGAGGCGTACAACAACTTGGACATCTACCAGGTGAACACGACCTACTACAGCGCGCTTGGCAACGACGACGCGGCCTACGACCTGGCACGCGCCATCCAGATGTTCGCGCCTGGCATCCCCATGGTCTACTACGTGGGCCTCTTGGCCGGCGCGAACGACCTCGAGCTTTTGGAGTCCACCAAGGAAGGCCGCAACATCAACCGTCACTACTACACCATGGGCGAGATCGCGGCCGAGGTGGAGCGCCCGGTCGTGAGGGAGCTCGTGCGTCTTATGGAGCTGCGCAACGCCCATCCCGCCTTCGACGTGGAGGGCGACATTGAGGTTACCTACGGCGAGGACGGCGCCTTCCGCATCCGTCGCACCGCTGGCGATGCCTGGGCTCAGCTCGACGCAAACCTCAAGGACCACACGTACGACATCAGCTGCTCGTAACGCGCCCCATTGGGGCGTTTTGGCCGATTGGGGCTAGGCCCCTTTCGGCCACTTTTGGGCCGGATGGCCGATTGGGGCTAGGCCCCTTTCGGCCAATTCCCGCCAGAGTGCCAAACGCAAACGCAAGCAAGGAAGGCGCAGCAATGATCGAAGACTACCGCAAGGCGCGCAAACGCGGTGCCAAGCAGGTGAAGAAGGCCGTCTCTGCGGGCCAGTATCCTTTTCCGCCGGCGCTCGACGAGCTGCTGCAAAGCCAGCCCCTTGCGCGCAAAACGAACATCGGCACCTGCGAAATCCCCGTGGACCTGGTGGTTGGCACGCGCGTGCGCGGCAGACAAAACCTGTTTTCGGCAGACTTCATGCCGCTGGCAAACGAAGACACGGAGTTTGCCGCCAAGTGGAGCGCGCTGCACGACGCGCAGATAAGCGAGGGCATCCACGATCCCGTGGTGGTCTACGAGTACCTGCAGCGCTTTTATGTGCAGGAGGGCAACAAGCGCGTGTCCGTTGCGCGCTATGTGGGCATGCCTGCCATTCGTGCGGAGGTCACGCGCGTGGTGCCCACCTGGGGTGCGGGGTTGGACGACGAGCTCGAGCGCTACGAGGCCTTCGAGCGCTTCTATGCCGCCGTACCGCTGTACGACCTCGCGTTTTCCAACGCCAACGACTACGAGCTCTTGTCGCAGGCGTTGAACAAGTCGCTGAACGCCCCCTGGGCAAGCGACGACGTCCGTCACCTCAAGGCGGCCTTCTCTGCGTTTTGCGCGGAGTACGCGCGTAGGGGCGGCGACCGCTTGGAATGTTCGGCTTCGGATGCGTTTCTCTTATACGTGCAGGCTTACGAGCACAAGGATCCGCTCGACTCGTCGGCCGTGCTCATGAGCGAGCGCATCAAGCCGTTGTGGCGCGAGTTTGTGATGTCGTCGCAGTCGGAGCCCGCCGAGTTTATGGCGGAGCCGCAGGAAAAGGCCGCCGCTGCACAAATCGTTTCCAAGGTCGTCGACAAGGTCCGGCCAAGGCGGGCGTTCTCGCGGGTGGCCTTTGTCTACGATCGGGACGTGACCACGTCCGGATGGACCCGCTTGCACGACGAGGCCCGACAAACGCTCGCCTCGCGCATGCACGACGCCTTGGAGGCGCTTGTCTACGAGGGCTGCGGAACCGATGAGCTGTTTGACAAGGCCGTGGCGTCTGCCGTCGATGCCGGATGCTCGGTCGTGGTGACCATATCGCCTCGTCAGCTGGCGCAGGCGCGGCGCGCGAGCCTGGCGTATCCGCGCGTGCAGTTCCTTAACTGCTCGGTCAACCAGTCGTCGCCTGCCGTCCGCACGTTTTACGCCCGCATGTATGAGGTTAAGTTTCTTATGGGTGTGCTGGCCGCGAGCTTGTCGCAGAGCCACCAGCTGGGCTACGTCGCCCATGCGCCCATGGGCGGTGCGGTTGCGGAGGTCAACGCGTTTGCCCTCGGCGCGGCGCTCGTTGACCCCTACGCGACCGTGTACCTGCGGTGGAGCACGGCGGCACCGCTAGGGTCCGGCGACGATGGGTCCGGCGGCGACGGGCCCGGTGGTGGCGTGCCCGGCGGCGACGAGTTCGCCAACGTGGGCGTGGACGTGATCGCCGACAAGGACTACGCGAGTCCGACCGCGCCAGACAAGCCCTTTGGCTTGTATGCGGTTCACGACGGCGGCTGGGAGCACGTGGCTACGCCGGTGTGGGACTGGGGCCGCTATTACGAGCTTATGCTGCGGTCGCTGTGTGCCGCTCCCTTTGCGGCGCGGACCAAGGGCGGCGGCGCGCAGCGTTTTGCCAACTACTGGTGGGGCATGCGTACAGGCGTGGTGCGTCTGGACTTAGAAGAGGGCGTCGCGTTGGGGCAGCAGCGCTTGGTGCACATGCTGGAGGCCGCTATGGTGGAGGGCAGGCTTGCGCCGTTTGACACGGTTCTTGTCGACCAGTCGGGAAACCTCGTACGGCGTGCCGACGAACCGCAACTTAGCGACGAGCGCATCGCGGACATGCGCTGGCTGAGCTCAAACGTGGTGGGCACGCTTCCCCAGCTTAGCGAGCTAACTCCGGCAGGCCAGGCAGACGTGTGCTCTGGGGCGAGCGGTCTGCGAAAAAGCGCAGGCACCCCTGTTGCAGATAAGCCCGGGCAAGGCGGGAAGTGAATCGTGCGCATTCTTGCGGTGGCAGACGAGGAAGACGACTTTTTGCTGGCGCGCTTGTCGGCGGGAGACGTTGGTCCCGTAGACGTGGTGGTGTCGTGCGGAGACCTGCGGCCCAGCTATCTTGACTACGTGGCGACGGTCGCCAACGCGCCTTTGCTGTACGTGCGTGGCAATCACGACACGGACGACCGGGGCTATGACGCCATGGGAGGCATACCGCTGGACATGCGCGTAGAGAAGATCGGCGGGATGCGCTTTGCTGGCCTGGATGGTTCGCTGGACTACAGAGAAGGAATCGTAGGCTACAGCGAAGGCCACATGTGTCGGCGGGCCTTTGCGCTGGCGGCCAAGGCGCAGCTTGTGGGTGGCGTGGACGTGCTGGTTACGCATGCGCCGCCGCGCGGGTATGGTGACTTGGACGACGCGCCTCACCGGGGATTCGTGTGCTACAACTGGTTGCTGGGCATGCTGCGTCCGCGTTTGTTGCTGTGCGGACACGTGCACCTTACGTACACCCGCATGGATCGCGAACGAGTGCATCCCAGCGGCACGCGCATCGTCAACGCCTACGGCCACTGGCTCAGCAGCTAGAGGCAATGGGCCGGGCAACGGGGGCCGGGCAACAGGGGGACGGACCTACCGTTGCCCTTGTGCCACGTAGCGCAGGTAGGCCAGCGCGGCATCCATGTGGTCTGTGTTGGCAATAACGCCCAGGTAGATGGGCTCGTCTCCCGAGAATCCCTGCAGCAGCGGGCTCTGCGTGACGTCAAGGGCATTCGCGGCGTCCATGGTTTTTGCCTCGTACGTCTCGGCCTCGCCAAGGTCCACCTCCACCTGGTTGCTGTCCAAAACGACCGTGTTTGTTTGCAGGCTGGGGTCGTCGCCATACGTCTGGCGCAAATCGAGCAGGAATCCGCTGGCAGAGAGCAGGTCGTAGGCTTCCTGGTTCATAAGGGCGACGTCGAGTTGCTGGCCTTCCACGGCGGCCATCACCTTGAGTCGCGACGCGTAGGCATACTGGTGGTCCGCCACGCTCGCCTCGGAAGACAAGTAGAGCTCGCGGTAGCACGACACTTCGTTGCGGGCCAGGTCGGCACCGTGTTGCAGCACGAACCCCGTGGTGAGCGCTTCGTCCACCGCGTCGGGGGGCACAACGTTTGCGAAGGCCGCGTACAAGAGCGCCTCCTTGTGGGTGAGTGCCCGGTGGGCGACGGAGCCCAAGGCAACGATTGCCACGAGCGCCAACACGAGCGGCAGCTTGTAGTACGCAAAGATATAGTCGGCCTTTTGTGCAAGGGACATCGAGCGAAATGCCGCGCGGTTGGCCGCGCGCTCTTGTGGGGAGAGCTTCATGATTGGCCGTCACCACTCGTGACCATGCGGCTGGGGTCGGTGGAGCTCACCTGTATAACGGGGTTGAGCAGGTATGAGCTCAAAATGGCGCAAACGCCCTCGCCAAGTATGGCCAGGGGAGTAAAGAACGCGATGATGGCGAAGGCCATGGCGGCGTGGATGACAAACACGCAGATGGTGCAAAACAGGTAATGCGTGCCCATGAGGAAGGAGTTCTTGATCATGGCCACGTTGGTGTTTTGCACGCGCGCGACCAAGGGAAACACGTACATGAGCACAATGGCAAGCACGATGCAGGACACGATGACCATGGCAAGCGCGATGGTGATGGCAATGGCCAGGGTGCCCGTGGTCGCCGCCTGCAGGCGGGTCAGAACATAGATGTCTGTTCCCAGCACGGCACCGATCGCCAGCAGGATGAGCCAGATCTGAGTGGCCTGCACAAAGTTGCTGCGCAGCGCCGAGAAGAACTGCTGGGTAATGTCGCCCTCCTCGTCTCGCGCGATCTTGAGCGCAACGGCGTAGAGCGCGGTGGTGGAGGCACCTATGGTCACGATGGGCAGCGAGCATATGGCCCACAAAAGGTTGAGGTAGCAGCCCTGAGAAAAGCGCATCATTACCTTGCTGAACTTGCTTTCGTACGAGAAGAACGCCATATCCTGCTCCTGTAGCTGGAAAGAAAACGCGAGTTGTGCATCTATCATCATAATAATGTGCAAATGCACAATTGTCAAAAGAGGCGAGGTTCTCTCTGTGGGCAAGACTCCCTCCGGGCTAGGGGCAATTAGGAAGGTAGTTGCAGCAGGCGCGTCATCATCGCAGGGTCGACGGTCGCTACGGGGGAGTGGCGGATGAGCTTGGCGTCGTTTGTCACCAAATAGTCGGTGCCGATGCGCATGCAGGCGGAGACGATGAGGTTGTCTTCTATCTCGGGATGCTGATCGCGCAGTTTGATCGCCATCCAGAGGTCGGGCGTCGACGACCCAACGGGAGTGCCGTACTCCTGCATGTCCCGTACGAAGTCCCACGCATGGTTGGCGATCGCATGCGCGTATTCCTCGCTAAGCTCGCCTGTTCCCTGGCGCACCCATCGCTTCGCCTCGTGCGACACGATGCGAAAGACCGCCCGCGCGATTTCGAGCGTGAATACGAGCTCTGCCTGGCAACGCCTTGCCTGCTCGAAGAACGCGAGTGCGGCCTCGCGGTTTGGGCGACCCGGGACGTAGAGGTCCACCCACACGTCGGTGTCGACCATGATGAGCGGGTGATTCCTCATGCGAGCTCCTTCTGGTCGAGAAGCTCCCACTCGGCCTCCTCTAGAATCTCTGATATCGGGCGCAAATCCGCCTCGAACGCGGGCAAATCCTCACCGAGGAAGGCCCCGAGTTCTTGGAAGAGGCTAGCCGAATGCGCGACGAGCTGCTGTGGGTCGTCTACGGCGGCCGCGCCCTGCGTGGGCGAGAGTACCTCCATGATGCGCTTGTAGGCGTCGCCGCCCAAGGCGAGGCGCTCCCAAAGCTGGCGGATGATCTTGACCGGCGAGCTCCCCGCAAGGCGCAGCGTTGCGTCGCCTCGTTCCTTGAGCTCCCTGTCCATCCGGACGTTCAATTGGGCGATAGATGCAGACATAGCGTCTCCTTGCTACATATGATAGCACCACGATAGACGACGAGCGAGCACGAGCCAACCGAGCGAAAGTGGCCGATTGGGGCTGGCCGATTGGGGCTAGGCCCCTTTCGGCCAAACGTCCCTTTTCGCACACAATGGCCGATTGGGGCTAGGCCCCTTT
>JAGCBF010000310.1 GCA_017652285.1 Atopobiaceae bacterium | reverse complement strand
TTGTCATGGCCGTATTCGTCGTTGATGCGCTTGAGGTCGTTGCAGTTAAATATGATGATGGCGAACTGCACCTGTTGCAGGTCGCTCGTCCTGGCGATTCCGTCGTTTAGGCGTGCGGAATAGATGTCGAAGGCGCTCTTGTTCTTAACATGCGTAAGCGTGTCCACGTATGCCTGGCTGTTAAGATTGCTAATGTAGACCCGCAGATGGTCGCGGAGGTGCTTGAATGCGTTGGTGAGCTCGCCGACCTCGTCGTTTTTGTCATAGTCGAGCTCGATGTCGTAGTCGCCAGAAGAGAGCTTGTGGGCGGCATTCGTGAGCTGCTGCAATGGGCTGATGATGGCCCTCATGCCAACGAGGGTAGCGGGAATGAAGACGGCCAGAATCGCCACGGCTGCAAGCGGAATGGACAAAAGCAGGTTGTGCCAGCTCGATACGATTTCGTGTACCGGCGCCGTAACCACGAGCTTAATGCCGTTGCAGAGGGTCTCGAACGAGAGCTGCCACGATTCGCCGCCCTTGTCGTAGCGAATGATCGCGTCGTCGCTGCTCGCGTGCCGATACCCTCCCTCCACAAAGACGTCCGAGCTGAACTCGGGAAGCTCGCCGGCGCCATGCTCGGGGTGATACAGGACCTTGCCATCTTCGTCGAGCAGGCAGGCGTAGCCGGTGCGGTAGACGGCTAGGGAGTCGATCTGGTCAACCATGGTGTCAAAGAGCATGTCCATGCCCAAGACGCCAACGAGGATGCCGGACTTGTAGATCGGGGCGAGGTAGGATACCGTCAGCGCATCGTCCAAGACGTGGGCCGTGTACGGACCCACCCAGGTCGGAGAACCGTGCTCGATTGGCGTGAAGTACCATGTGGTGTGTGCCAAATCGTCGGGATCGAGCGTCTGCGCGTCGAGCGGCGTCTCCTCCTCAAAGCCCGCCTTGCCCATCTTTGAAAAAAAGAACCCGTGCTCCTTGGTGCTTAGGGTGGGGTTGATGCAGTAGTAGTACGTTGCGATGCCACTGGTGTGGCTGGCAACGCTTCCAAAGGACTCCTTGACGCGGTGGCAGTACGCAGACACGTACGCGTCCAGGCGCTCGGTCTGCTCTTGCGTACGTTTATCCGGCTGCAGGTTAGCCCCGGACTCCACGAGCTCGATGCCGTCCAGCGAGTCGGCGGCGATGTGTGCCGTCAGCGTCACGGATTGCTGGATGCTCCTTAGGTCCATGTCAAGCGACTGCTGCGCGTTTTGGGCCAGCAGACGCATGCGCTCCGTCGAGCTCGCGGTCACTTCGCGCCCGACCGTCAAAAAACTGATGAGCGCAAAGACGAGCAGGCTCGACAAGATGGCCGCAATGGTGATGCCGGTTATCTTGAACCGTAAGGAATGCATGCGAGAAAACCGATCCTTCCTACTAAGACTGGACGGACATGTACTTGTACATGGCTTCGAACCAACCGTTCCAGGCGGTCGTAAAGCCCCTCACCCGCTGCGACACCAAAAAGTTGCGGTTGCGGGAGAACAGGGGAATCCACGCCGCGTCGTCCTGTGCGACGATACGCTCCAGTTCGGAGTACTCCTGCATCCTCTTTGTGTCGTCTACGATGGCGCGCGCCTGACGGATGCGCGACATGGCCTCGTCGTTTGCGTAGCAGAGGCTCCTGAACACGGAGTTTTCCCTCGATCCGAAGAAGGTGTAGATAAAGTTGTCCGGATCGTCGAAGTCTGCCGCCCACGATGCCGTGTAGCAGGCAATCTTGCCTGCCGAGCGATGGGCCATGAAGTCCTCTTCGTTGCGTATGCGCACCGTAGCCCTGACGCCGATCTTATCCCACATGGACACGACCATGTCGACGAGTTGACGCTGCCATCGCAGGGTGGTGGCCCGCATGCTTATCTCTAGGTCAAAGCCGTCCTGGTATCCGGCCTCTGCCAGCAATGCCTTGGCCTGATTGACGTCGTATGGTATGGCGGAAAGCTCCGGGTTGTATCCGTGCAGCCCACGGGGAAAGATGCCATGCTCCACTTTGCCGTATCCGCTGTATGCCGCATCGAGCAGCGTCTGACGGTTGAGCGCCAGCTGCAAGGCCTTGCGCACCCGTACGTCGTCAAGCGGCTTGACCGACTCGTTGAGGGCGATGTAGTCTATGCCGATGTGCGGGGCCGTCTTGATCCGGTCCTTGTAGGCGCTTCCGTGCAGGAAGTAGTCGCCAAGATCGCCCATGTCGTCTACGTTGATAATGTCGAGCTCTCCATCCTTAAACATGTTGCTCAAGGTGTCTGGGTCATAGACGAACTTGAGGTCAACGCCGTCGATGGCAGGCGTTCGCTCCCAGTAGGTGGGATTGGTCGTCAGGAGCAGGTTTTGCCCCGTGTTCCACTCCGCGAACACGAACGGTCCCGTGCCGATGGTGGCCGAAGGGTTTACGCCAAAGAGCTCGCCAGCCTCCTCGGTGCTCTCTTGGTCGAGGATAGATGCGCTGGGCATGCACAGGCAGGCCAAGAAGGCGGAGTAGGGCTGTTCGAGCCTGATGGTAAAGGTGTAGTCGTCCAAGACGTTGAGTCCGCTGAGCTCGTCTGTCGTATGGGCCTCCAGCTCGCGTGCGCCCACGATGTCGCGCACGATGTCCTTGTTACACGAGCCGGGGTGCGTGAGGAGCCGGACGAAGGTGTAGTAGACGTCTTGCGCGGAAAGCGGGGAGCCGTTGCTAAAGGTCACGTCGTCCCTTAGATGGAAGGTATAGAGAAGGCCGTCGTCCGATTCTTCCCACGACGAGGCCAACGACGGTCTGACGGCGACGTCGCCGTCTGGCGTGCTCTGGATCTCGACCAGACGATTGAAGCAGTTGAGGGCGATGGTGTAGTCGATGGTCGTGCACTGGAAGTCCGTGGTCTTTGGCTCGTCTATAACCGACACTATGTAGCGCGGCGCGTCTTGCCCTGCGCCGTCATGTTCGGACTGGTCCTGTGTGCTGGAGGTGCCACAGGCACAAAGGCAGAGCAGGGAAACCAACAAAAGGATACGCACGCGAACGCCGTATGTGCGCAAGGCAGTCATGGAGTCACCCCCAACATATCTCATTATAGGACGGATACCGTAATTATGACATAGGTCGTTGTGTTGGCACGTAGTCAAATCGTTGGGAGGTGCCGTTCCTTGTATAAGACTTGTCCCTCATGTATATTTGATATGCGTCTCGCGTGGCAATGGGACGATGAGGAGGATCGTCGTGATTCAATCTGGCAGCATCTTGCGGCGTCGCTTGGTCTTGGTCGTGGATGACTATGAGATAAACCGAGAGATTCTTGGTGTGATCTTGGAGGACGATTACGACGTCATCTATGCCACAGACGGCAAGGAGGCACTCGAATCCATGCGCGCGAACGTGGACGCGTTGTCCATCGTGCTGCTGGACCTCATCATGCCCATCATGACCGGCTTCGAGGTACTCGAGACCGTACGCAACGACGAGCAGCTCAAGCACATTCCCATCATCGTCCTTACGGCCGAGCGGAGCGCCGAGCTGCAGGCGCTGCAAATGGGTGCGGCGGACTTCATCGCCAAGCCGTTCGACATGCACGAGGTCATCCTTGCGCGCGTGGGCAGGATCATAGAGCTGAGCGAGGGCCGCCAGCTCATCTCGGCGGCAGAGACCGACCGTTTGACCATGCTGTACAACCGCAACTTCTTCTTCGAATACGCAAATCGGTTGGCGCAGTACCATCCCGAGCTGCACATGGATGCCGTCGTGCTCAACATCGAGCAGTTCCATTCCGTAAACGACCTGAGCGGTCGTGACTTTGGCGACAAGGTGCTCAAGGCGATCGGAGACGAGATCCGCGCGTTTCTTGCGACCACCGAGGGCATCGCAAGCCGCTTTGACGCGGATCACTTTGACATCTACTGTGTCGAGCAGGAAGACTACCGAGTCCTTCTCAACCGCATACAGGACAAGGTCAACAAGCTGTCTCCCAACGTGAGCATACATCTTAGGATGGGCGTGCAGCCTTGGCGGGAGGGCTTCGAGCCCGTCTACATGTTCGACCGCGCACGTACGGCGTGCAACTCGGTGCGCGGCAACTTCCAGAACCCCCTCATGGTGTATGACGAGAGCATGCACAGGCGCGAGCAGCTCAACCAACGCCTGCTCAACGATCTGCGCCCGGCACTCGAGCGGCGGCAGTTCAGGGTGTTCTACCAACCCAAGTACGACGTGCAGTGCGACCCGCCCAGGCTGAGCAGCGCCGAGGCGCTCGTTCGGTGGCAGCATCCCGAGCTCGGTCTGATCCTTCCGGGAGACTTCGTCCCCCTGTTCGAGGGCAACGGGCTTATCGGCGTCGTCGATTCCTTCGTGTGGCAACAAGCCGTGCGTCAGATCGTGGCGTGGCGCGAAAAATACGGCTTCACGCTGCCCGTGTCGGTAAACCTGTCGCGCTCGGACGTCTTTGACGCCACGCTCATAGACAGGCTCAGGCACCTCGTCGACGACAACGGCCTTAGCTATGACGACATCATGCTCGAGGTCACGGAATCGGCCTACGTCGACAACGCCTCGCTGATGCTCGACACGATCAACGACCTGCGCGACCTTGGCTTCAAAATCGAGATGGACGACTTTGGGTCGGGCTACTCGTCGCTCAACATGCTGTCCGACATGCCCTTTGACGTGCTCAAGATGGACATGCGCTTTGTAAAGAACATCGAGAAGAACGAGGTCGACCTGCGTCTGGTCAAGCTGATCCTAGACATCGCACGCTACCTCGAGGTCATGGTCGTGGCCGAGGGCGTCGAGACGCAAGGACAGCTCGAGCTTTTGCGCGAAGGAGGCTGCGACCTTATACAAGGCTATTACTTCTCGTGTCCGGTGCCTCCCGACGAGTTCGAGGCTCTTATAGAACGTGAGCTGGCGATAGAGAGGGACGCCGGCCAAACGACCAAAGGTGGGATCGGTGCCTTCGAGGCATGATGGCGAAAGGAGAAAGACCATGGCAGCAATCGACGAGGTATGCGAGTTCCTTAAGAAGGTCGGGACCTACTACTTGGCCACGACCGATGGCGACCAGCCGCGCGTTCGACCGTTTGGTACGGCGCACATCTTTGAGGGCAAGCTCTACATCCAGACGGGTAAGAGCAAGGACGTGGCCAAGCAGCTGGATGCCAACCCCAAGTTCGAGATTTGCGGATTCAAGGGCTCCTGGATTCGAGTGAGCGGAACGCTGGTGGAAGACCCGCGCATCGAGGCGCAGGAGTCCATGCTCGAGGCGTATCCGTCGCTTAAGAAGATGTACGCCGCCGGCGACGGAAACACCGTGGTCTATTACATCGAGGACGGCGTGGCGACGTTCTCGTCCTTTACCGAACCACCGCGCACCGTCGAGTTCTAAAGGGCGCGTCGCGAACGCAAAGCGGCGGCACGGCAAGGGCGAAGAGCCTGCCGTGCCGCCGCTCATGTATGCGGGGCGCCTATGACATGGTGGGCAAGGTGGGGGCGAAGCCGTCGTCGCGCGTAAAGATGCGCATGAACTCCTCGCCCGTAATGGTCTCCTTGCGTTGCAGGTAACGACTGATCTCGTGCAGCTTGAAGCGATGCGCGCGCAGGGTGTCCAGGGCCTCCCGGTGGCCTTCCTCGACGATGCGCTGCACCTCCTTGTCGATGTCTTCGGCCGTGCCTTCGGAGCACGTGAGCTCGCTTGCGCCACCAAGATAGCGATTGCGCTGCTGGCCTAGGGCCACCATGCCAAAGCGCTCGGTCATGCCATACTGGGTGACCATGGCCCGCGCGATCTGCGTGGCCTTTTGTATGTCGTTGGACGCGCCGTTGGTCGCCTCGCCAAAGATGATCTCTTCTGCCGCGCGACCCCCGCACAAGACGGCGATCTTGTCGCGCATCTCCTGGGCGGTGGTGAGGAAGTGCTCGTCCTCGTCGACCTGCATGGTAAAGCCCAGGGCGCCCGACGTGCGCGGCACGATGGTGATCTTGCTCACCGGTGCCGATCCCTTTTGCGAGGCGGCTACGATCGCGTGGCCCGTCTCGTGATAGGCGACAACCTGCTTTTCGTGCTCCGACAGCACCGTAGACTTCTTCTTTTCGCCCGCGATGACCACGTCTACCGACTCGACCAGGTCCTCTTGGGTCACGCGCCTGTGCCCCATGCGCACGGCGCGCAGGGCTGCCTCGTTGATCATGTTGGCGAGGTCTGCGCCGGATGCGCCGGGCGTGGCACGCGCGACGATGGAAAGGTCCACGTTGGGCTCCATCTTGACATCGTGGGCGTGGATGTTGAGGATGGCCTCTCGGCCGGCAAGGTCGGGAAGCTCCACGGGAATGCGACGGTCGAAGCGACCGGGGCGCGTGAGGGCGATGTCCAGGGAGTCCGGCATGTTGGTGGCGCCGAGTACCACGATGCCCTTGTTATTGTCGAATCCGTCCATTTCTGTGAGCAGCTTGTTAAGGTTCTGCTCGCGTTCGTCGTTGGTGGTAAGGCCGGCGTCGCGGCGCTTGCCCACGGTGTCGATCTCGTCGATGAACACGATGCAGGGGGCCTTCTCGTTTGCCTGCTTGAAGAGGTCGCGAACCTTTGCCGCGCCGCGACCGACGAACATCTCGACGAACTCAGAACCCGAGATCTGGAAGAACGGCACGTTGGCCTCGCCGGCGACGGCCTTTGCCAAGAGCGTCTTGCCCGTGCCCGGAGGGCCGACCAAAAGGGCGCCGCGCGGACAACGCGCACCGATGTCGGAGTACTTCTTGGGGTCTTCCAAGAAGCTTGCGATCTCTTGCAGCGATTCCTTGGCCTCGTCTTGTCCGGCCACGTCCTTAAACGTGACGCCGGTCTCCTTTTCTCCCACGATCTTTGCGTTGGACTTGCCCAGGTTGCCCATGCCGAAGCCGCCAAAGCCGCTGCTAAAGTCCATGGAGGGGTCGTCGCCGTCCATGGCCTTCTTCATGCGGCGGTTGAGGCGCCAGCCAAAGAACACCATGATGCCGATGGGCAGGCCGTAACTCAGCAAAAGATAGATCCACAGGTCGTTGCGCGTGTCGGGAATCTGCGCGCTAAACTTTACCTCGTGCTGTTGCAATCGAGCGACCAGGCCGTCGTCGTCGGGGAACAACGTGGTCTCGTATATGGTCGTGTCCTTGTCCTTGGTGTCGCCATCGGTAAACCTGATGATGCCGGTGCCGGTGTTGAGCTCGACCTCCTTGATCTTGTTTTGCTCGACCATGGTGAGGAACTCGCTGTAGCTCACGTTTTTTATGCTCTTGCGCTGGAAGGTGGCAAACGTCTGCTGGACCGCCAACATGACGGCAAGCGCAATGATGACGTACAGAATCATCGACTGACGACGCTTCTTGTTGTTCATCTCCATAACTTCTTACTCCTTGAACAAGATATCTCGTGACGTTTATATTACCCACAAACACGTACATCAGTCACCGAGTGCCGCAAGAAATGTAAGCCGTATGGACTTAGATAGCAAATGTAGCCTTACTGCGGCCGCGCGCACGCGCAAAGCTGGGTATACTAGTGCGATACGTTTGTGGAACAGCAGAAGGGAGGTCCCGTGTTCGTCGTCTATGACCTGGCTTGCAATGGGCTACGCGAGCCGTGCGGCGTAACGGGAACGCCCCTGTTGTCTTGGCGTCTGGGCGCGGACCGTACGGGGGCGCGCCAGGTTGCGTGGCGCGTCGTGGTGACCTCCATGCTAACAGGAGAACCTGCCTGGGACTCCGGTCGCGTCTTTGACGAACGGTGTCGCGTGGCCTACGGCGGCAAGCCACTGAGCGCGGGCGAGCAATGCGTTTGGTTCGTTACGGTATGGAGCGACGCCAACGAACAGACGCACGCCACGCCGTCGGCCTTTGTGTACGGAAGCCCGGGCGATGCGCCCTGCTCTGCGTGGGGCCGTCAGCGCACGGGCATGATCTGGACGTCGGACGAGCGACTCAACGACGTCCTCGAGGTGTCGGGCACGCACGATCGCTTGAGGGGAACGGCTGCCGAGGGCCTGGTGTGGTCCGTCGAGGCACCCGGTGCGCCTACCAAGCACGCGTATGCCGTCAACGATGACGATGAGTTCGTGCGCTGGGCATGGCGCGACGTGGTAGGATTGGCAAGTCATTGGCCCGACTTCGGGCGCGTGCGTCTGCGCGTGCCCGCCACCTGCGAGCTCGCCTTTGCGCAAGGCACGCTCATGGTGCCGCAGGGCATGCTCTTCGTGCGATGGGAGCGGATCGGTGCTGGGCTTGAGCTCAGGGCCAGCCTACCTCCAGGCGTGAGCGGGTCCATGTCGATCGGGGTCTTGTCGCAAGAGGTGGGATCGGGACAGCACGTGCTGCGCACGACGGAGGGAGGAAGGCCATGAGCGCCATACGACTCGTTGCCGTGGACGAGGACGGAACGTTCTTGCGCGATCACGCCCACTACGACGTGGAGAGGTTCGCGCGCGTGTTTGACCGGATGAGGGCCGCGGGAACACGCTTCGTGGTGGCGACCGGCAACCAGTGCTATCAGGTCATGGACCTGTTCGCTGACCACTGGCACGACATGGGGATCGTGTCGGCCAATGGCGCGTATGTGCTGGACGGTCGCGAGGAGGTCTTTGCCGCCCGTGCGACGGACGCGGCCGTCGCCCGCATGATCGAGGTGTGTCACCAAAACCCCGACATCCCGTTTTCGCTGCTCGGGGTCAACGGGGCCTACGTCGAACGCGGCGCCCCCCAGGAATTCTTCGACGACACCGCCCGGTATTGTCATAGGCTGTTTTGGGTGGACGACTTTTCGCAGGT
Source organism: Atopobiaceae bacterium (assembly GCA_017652285.1). Lineage (GTDB taxonomy): Bacteria > Actinomycetota > Coriobacteriia > Coriobacteriales > Atopobiaceae > RUG440. The sequence continues at coordinate 17,455 of JAGCBF010000310.1, read as the reverse complement.
CGACGACCAGGTGTTCATGTTTTCCACGGTGGTGCCCGAACCCGAGCTCGACGACGCGATGGCCCTGGTGGGCAAGGCGGTCGACGGGAGCATGGAGGTGGTCTCGTCGGGCGAGGGCTACTTTGACGTGGTGTGCCCACAGGTGAGCAAGGCGCTCGGCCTGCGGCATCTTTTGGAACGATGGCGCATAGACCCCAAGGACTGCATCGCGTTTGGTGATTCCTATAACGACATGGAGATGCTCAAGATGGTGGGCTGCGGCTACGCCATGGCAAATGCGCCAACAGACATTCGGCAGGCTGCCGATCGCGTGGCTCCCCCCTGTACGGAAGACGGCGTGCTCCAAGTGCTCGAAGAGATATTTGGCGCATAGGCGCGGGTGGCAAGGACGATAGGAGAAGAGCGAAGAGCATGGTTTCTAACGAATCGCTTACATTGGCAAACGTACGCATAGAGGACCTTTTGAGCGGGGCGCTCGACATAGTGACGCTCCAGGACGGATGGGTGCGTCCCAGCAGGTTTGCGCAAGCACAGCTTCTTGCGCTCACCAGCTGCATGGCATGGCATCCCGGCCTGTACCGTCAGATGGCGCGAACCACGGCGGGCATATCCATTCGGTTCGCCACGGACGCCACGGAGCTCGCGCTTGCCGTGCGCTACGACGAGGAGCCGTCGGGAACGTCTTCGGTGCTCGACTCCATTCCCGAGCGTGCGGCACTCGTGAGGAGCAAGGCCGACGACGGTGCGGCGTTGGTGTACGACTTGCGCGACCACTCGGTCGCGTATGGCGCGTACGACGGCTTCTCCGTCGTGGTGGACGGTCGTCCGCTCGGCGCGTGCTTTCCGCGCTTCGGCGCGCTCCACGCGTCGCTCCGCGATCCCAAGAAGGACCCGGACAACGGCGTGGTCGCCCTGCCAGGCTTGGGCCAGCGTCGCGAGGTGACCATATGGCTTCCCAGCCTTCGTGGCTGTGAGGTTCGAGAGCTTTGGACCAACGGGACCTATGTCGACCCATTGCCGTCTCGCAAGCGCATGCTCGTGATCGGCGACGCGTCGGGCCAGGGATTTTGCAGCGGCGATCCCGCGTGCGCCTGGCCGGCCGTCGTGTCGGAGAGGCTCGGCCTCGAGCTGGTGAACCAGAGCTTGGAAGGGCAGGTCTTCCAGCCCACCGCCTTGCTCGGCGCAGACGTCGACGACGTGGAGCACGTGGTGATCGAGCTTGGCCTTCACTATAGATGGGAGCGCTGCAGCGCCACCGTGGTTCGCCAAGACGTGCGGGGAATGCTCAACGAGGCCTCGCGTCGGTGGGGCGACGCGCGTCTTTGGGTGCTCACGCCCATTTGGTTCAACCGGATGTCGTCACCGGTGCAAGAGGGAAGCTGCTACGACGCGGTCGCCAAGATCATAGAGGACGTGGCGCCGCGATGCGCAGCGACGGTCGTAGACGGCCTCGCGCTCATGGATCACAGCTCCGCCCTGTTTGCGGATGGCGTCGAGCATCCCGGGGCCAAGGGACATGCGCAGATCGCGAGGCGCCTGCTCGAGCGCATGGCTCAAGAGGACCCTCGCCTTAGGACATACGTCGACGTGGAGGCATCGCAGGAGGTTGCGGCATCGCAGGAGGTTGCGAAGCTGCCCGAGGACGAAGCGCAGGAATTGGCGGAAGAGGCGCTGCCCGAGGACGAAGCGCAGGAATTGGCGGAAGAGGCGCTGCCCGAAGCGACAAAGCCCGTCGCGGCCGCCAAGGTCGAGGTGCCTGTGGCAGAGCGACCCACAGAGTCAATACGCTCGCGAAAGAGGAGGCGTCGCTGATGACGAATCCGTATGCGCCAGGGCTTACCGGCGTGCTCTCGCCGCGTGCAAACGCCATGGTGGCGGACTTGGTCGAGCAACGGGTCAAGAACCCCTATGCCACGCCCAACGGCGCCGCGCTGCGCCGAGAGCAGTCCGACAGGGACCGCGACACGCTGTTGCGGCCCGCGTTCGTTCGCGATGCCGAAAAGATCATGCACATGCCGGCATACAACCGGCTGGCGGGCAAGACGCAGGTATTCTCGTTTAGGGCGAACGACGACCTTACGCGCAGGGGGCTGCACGTGCAGCTCGTGGCACGCGTGGCACGCGACATAGGCTATGCGCTGGGGCTGAATCTGGACCTCATCGAGGCCATAGCGCTCGGGCATGACATCGGGCATGCCCCGTTTGGGCACGCGGGGGAGCGCTTCCTCAACAGCGTGTTTCACCAGCACACGGGACGCTGGTTCTATCACAACGTGCAGAGCGTGCGGGTGCTGGACGTCTTGTACGGAAGAAACGTGAGCATACAGACGCTGGACGGGGTCATCTGCCACAACGGCGAGTTCGAGCAGCAGGTGTTGCGCACGAGCACGCTCGACGACGTGCAAGGCTTCGACGACATGGCTGCCGAATGCTGGGCACGGGGGGACGAGGCCATACGCCATCTTGCCCCCATGACGCTCGAAGGCTGCGTGGTGCGCGTGAGCGACATCATCGCCTACGTGGGAAAGGACCGCCAGGACGCCATACGCGCGGGCATCGCGCAGGAAGACACGTTTGACGACGGCCTTGGTGGCGCATACAACGCCTGGGCGCTCAAGGCCTTTGTCGCGGACGTGGTGGAGCACAGCGTGGGCAATAGCCGCATCGCCATGAGCGAGGAGGCCTTTGAGGAGATGCGCCGTGCCAAGCGCGAGAACTACGAGAAGATCTATGGGGCCAGCGAGGTTAACGGGGAGTTCAACCGCGGCTTCGAGGACCTGTTTGCGCGCCTGTACGAACGCGTGCGCGACGACCTCGTGGAAGGTCGTGAGGAGGCTCCGGTGTTCAGGCACCACATTCGCTATGTGAGCCAGTGGCTGGGACACTATGGGCAGACCTACGACTGGGAGTCGGATCCAGACCTGACCGTCGTCGATTACCTTTCGTCCATGACCGACGACTACTTCATGGCGCTTGCGGCGCACCTGTACCCACAGGCCCGTCGGCTGTTCCCCCGGCGAGAGCACTTCTAAAGAGCAAGCGCAGCGAAGAGGCGATGCCCTCGCTGCGCTTGGCTGGCGGCGTATGGCCTTGCCCTACCTAAGGGCGTCGAGCCTGCCCTGCACGAACGCACGGCCCTCGTCCGTAAGACGATAGGTGCCATGTGCCTGCATGCTGTCCCCGGACTTGGAAAGCTGCTCCACGAGCGGGTCGGACTTGCGCTTCTCTTGCGTAATGGTGGTGGAAAGATAGCGCACGGGCTTGTCGATGCTCTTGAGGGACTTGCTGATGTCGAAGGTCTTCCATGACTCATGGCCCAGCTCGTCTTCGAGCCACCAGCCGGCCGTGGCGACCTTTTGGCGTACGGTCTTGGGGTTGACGACGTCATAGAACTGGGCGAAGCTCGAAAAACCTACCTCGAGGGGGTTAGGCTCTTCCTCGGGCTCGTCTTCGTCGTCCTCGTACTCGTCCGCAAAGGACTCGTCGTCCATGCCGTCCTCGACGACAAACGTGATTGGGGTAGCTTCGTCCTCGCAAAGGAAGTAGTCATCCAACCAAGAGAGCACGCGCCTTCGAGCGCCATCGGACAAGGACATCATAATGGTGCGAATGGCGTCGATTGCCTCGAATTCATTCTGAATAGTCGGATCCATGAGACAGTATTCCTTTCTGGTTGTTCAAGATGCTGGTAGCTGACACAAAGTATTATGTCACTTTTAGTATGTAATAGTAAGTATACGTTCGCTCATATGTGCATGACTCTTCACAAAATTGCTAAATACTGCTTATCACCCTGAATGGTCGGTCGTGTGCTACGATGACTAGCGCAAGAAACAATAGGATATTACCTATGAGGCATCCAAGGCGGTCTGCGTTGGGGAACCGTCGCAAATAGGGTAAAAAAGCTGTGTGCATTGCGTCGGAATAACGTAAGATTGAACCGACGAATCCGTTGGGTTTATGAACAGGGGAGAAAATGAGCGATCAAGCCATAGTCGAGCCGGACGCGCTCAGCGGCCTCTCGTCTGCCGAGGTGGCGGAGCGCGTTGCTCAGGGCAAGACGAACGCCAACACCGACGTCAAGACCAAGTCCGTTGGCCAGATACTGCGCGAGCATGCCCTGACGCTCTTTAACTTCGTCAATCTGGCGTTGGCCGTGCTCGTGGCCATAACCGGGCAGTACCGCAACATGACCTTCATGCTGGTCGTCTTGATCAACCTGGTCATCGGCGTGGTGCAGGAGGTGCGCGCCAAGCGAATGGTCGACAAGCTCTCCATCCTTACCGCAAAGAAGGTGCGGGTGGTTCGCGACGGTACGGTTCAAGAGGTGGGCGTGGACGAGCTCGTGCTCGACGACGTGTTCTTGCTGAGCCATGGCGACCAAGTGCCCGCCGATGCCATCGTCGTCGCAGGAGGGCCCCTCATGGACGAGAGCCTGCTTACCGGCGAGAGCAACCAGATCGAGAAGCACGTGGGCGACGAGCTGTATTCGGGCAGCTTCGTGGTGACGGGTGCCGTAACGGCGCGCGTGTGCCGCGTGGGGCTGGACGGATATGCCGCAAAGATCAATGCGGAGGCACGCTACGTCAAGCCTGTTTCCTCCGAGATCCTGCATACGCTCAACACGATCATCAAGTACTCCACCATCGCGCTCGTCCCGCTGGGCGTGGGGCTGTTCCTGCGCACCGTCTTTATGGACGGCAGCTCCATGAACAACGCCATACTGTCCACGGTCGCCGCCGTGGTGGGCATGATCCCCCAGGGTCTGGTGCTTCTGGTGTCGAGCGTTCTTGCCATTGCCACCACGCGCCTGGGTCACAACAACGTGTTGGTACAGCAGTCGTACTGCGTGGAGACGCTTGCGCGCGTGGACACGCTCTGCCTGGACAAGACGGGCACGATCACCAGCGGGGCGATGGAGGTCACCAGCATGCGCGCGGCAGGGGAGGACCCCTACGACGAGGTGCGCTGCAAGGACATGCTGCAGTGCGTCACCACGGTGATGTCCGCAAACGGGCAGGATGCCAACGAGACCGCCTTGGCCATGATGGCCTATGCGGACGAGATGGGGTTCACTCCGCTGCCGGTGGCGCGCGAGATACCGTTTTCGTCTGCGCGCAAGTACTCGGGCTGCGTCACGCAGGACGGACGTTGCTTGGTGGTCGGTGCGGCGCAGTTCGTGTTGCGCGAGGCGTATGCCGACCACGAGCACGAGGTCCGCGCCTTCGCCCCCACCGAGCGCGTGCTGACCGTGGCGGAGGTCGAGCGCTTTGGCGACGACGACTCGCTGGTAGGTCGTCCTCACGTGCTTGGGTACGTGGGCATACGCGACGAGGTGCGCGCGTCGGCCCCGCAGACCATCCGTTTCTTCGCGGATCAGGGCGTCGACCTCAAGGTGATATCGGGCGACGACCCGGCCACGGTCGCCGCCATCGCGCATGACGTGGGCATTCGCGGCGCCAAGAACTACGTCGACGCCTCGACGCTCGTCACGGAGGAGCAGATGCTCGAGGCCGTGCGGACCAAGAGCGTCTTTGGGCGCGTCACCCCCCAGCAAAAGCGGAGCCTGGTGCGGGCGCTGCACGAGGACGGTCATGTGGTCGCCATGACGGGAGATGGCGTCAACGACGTGTTGGCGCTCAAGGAGGCGGATTGCTCGGTCGCCATGGCCGCCGGCTCCGCCGCCGCGCGCAACGTCGCGGAAATCGTCCTTGCCGACAACGACTTCTCCCACATGCCCGAGGTCGTGGACGAAGGCCGCAGGTCCATCAACAACCTGCAGCGCTCGTCCTCGCTCTTCCTGGTCAAGACGGTGTTCTCGGCCTTGCTCGCCCTGGTCTGCATCGTGCTGCCCCCGTATCCGTTCATCCCCATACAGATGACGCTCATATCGTCGGCCATCATCGGCATCCCGTCGTTCGTGCTGGCCCTCGAGCCAAACCACGACCGCGTGCAGGGCGACTTCTTGGCAAACGTTCTGCGCAGGTCGCTGCCTGCGTCTGCGGCCATCGTGGTCGCCCTCATCTCCGTCCAGGCGTTTGAGCGCATCGCGGGGCTGAGCTTCGAGGAGGCGTCGACGCTCAGCATGTACCTTACGGGCCTTGTGGGCATTGCGCTCATCGTCAAGATCTCGCTGCCCATGACTCCGTTGCGCTACGCGCTGTTGGCGTTTGTGATGTGCGTCCTCTTGGGCGGCAGCATAATGTTCCGTGACTTTTTCAAGCTGGCACCGATTTCGGGTAACATGGCAGTGTTCCTCGTTGCGGCCGGCATCGCAGCCTTGGCATTGTTCCTGGTGCTGTATGCACGGTTCAACGGCAGGGAGGGCACGGACGACCCGGTGGCGAGCCTCGTAAGAACGCTTAAGGAGAGAGCATGACGTACGATTCAACCTTTGCAGACAAGGTGCGCGCCGCGCGCACACCACAGACCCTCGTTGTTGGCGACATCGCGCGTCAGATGTACGACGTGTCGGGCATCCCGGGGGCGACGGAGCTTCCGCGTGCCTTGGTGGTGCTGCTCGAAAACGTCGTCCGCAACGCCACGACAGACGAGGCGGCGACGGAGGCCGCCGCTCGCGTGATCGAGGCCGGGACCCAGGCACGACAGGGCGAGGAGATCGAGTTCATGCCCGCACGCGTGCTCTTCCAGGACTTTACCGGCGTGCCGGTGTTCGTCGACTTTGCCGCCATGCGCGACGCCATGGTGGAGCGTGGGGGAGACCCGAAGAAGGTCAATCCGCGCATCCCCTGCACGTTGGTGGTGGACCATTCCGTCATCGCGGACTGCGCGGGCGAATGCGATGCCGCCTCCAAGAACGAGGCGCTGGAGGCACGGCGAAACCACGAGCGCTTTGCGTTCCTCAAATGGGCATCCAAGTCGTTTGACAACGTGCAGATCGTGCCGCCGGGAGGTGGCATCTGCCACCAGCTCAACATAGAGCGCTTTTGCAGCGTGGCGACGACGGACGCGCTGGCGCCTGCTGGTCAGAGCGTAGCGTGCTTCGACACGTTGGTCGGCACCGACTCGCATACGACGACCGCAAACGGTCTCGGTGTTCTTGGCTGGGGCGTCGGCGGAATCGAGGCGGAGGCGGCGGCGCTCGGTCAGCCCATATCGATGCTCGTGCCTCCCGTGGTCGAGCTTCGCTTGGAAGGAAGGCTCGCCGACGGAGTGTCTGGCATGGACCTGGCGCTTACCGTGGCACGCCTTCTGCGCGAGGCGGGCGTCGTGGGCACGCTCGTCGAGGTCACCGGTCCTGGAGTCGCGACGCTTACCGCGACGCAGCGCTCCGCCGTGGCGAACATGACGCCCGAATATGGCGCCACCACCACGTTGTTCCCCGTAGACGAGGTCGTGTGCGACTATTTGGTGCTTACCGGGCGCAAGGCCGACGAAGTCGCGTTCGCGCGTGAGTTCTATGCGCGGCAAGGCATTTGGGGCGAGACCGAAGGACGGCGCTATTCCCGCACCCTCAAGCTCGACCTGGCAGACGTTCACACATGTCTGGCCGGTCCGTCCCGTCCGCACAACTACGTGGAGCCCGCGGGTCTGCGCGACCGCTTCCGCGCTGCCGCGGCAGAGCATGGGCACGACGACTTGGGCGAGCGCTTTGAAGTCACGTGTGGCGATCAGACCTTCGAACTTGCGCACGGCGCCATCGCCATCGCGGCCATCACGAGCTGCACCACGGCGACCGACCCCGCCATGATGATAGCGGCCGGTCTTTGTGCGAAGAAGGCCGTCGAGCGCGGGCTTGAGGCCAAGGCGTGGGTAAAGCGCATCCTGGCGCCCGGCAGCCGGGCGACTGAGCTGTTGCTCGAGCGTGCCGGCCTCACCGATGCCCTCTTCCAGCTCGGCTTCTACACCTGCGGGTTTGGCTGCATGAGCTGCATAGGCAATTCGGGCGAGATTCATCCCGCCCTGCATGAGCTCGCCAACAAGATGGAGCTCACCAGCATACTGAGCGGCAACAGGAACTTTGACGGGCGCATATCTCCCGACGTCGCGCAAAACTATTTGAGCCAGCCCGCCATGGTGGTGGCATACGCGTTGGTAGGATCCATGGACGTCGACCTTTCGTGCGAGCCGGTGGGAATCGACGCGCAGGGTATGCCCGTCATGCTGCGCGACCTGCTTCCCACGAGCGCCGAGATCGAAGAGGTGCTGTCCAGCGTGCTCACGCCCGACCTCTTTGAGAAGGGCGCCCTCGGCCTGTTTGACGGCTCTGCGGCATGGAGGGCCATCGAGTCGGGCGAGTCCGACACCTTCCCCTGGGACCCGGACTCGACTTACGTTCGCCGCCCCCCGTACTTCGAGCAGGCGACGCGTCGACAGGACCTACGTGTGGACGGTGCCCGGGCACTCGTGCTGCTGGGAGACTTCGTCACGACCGACCACATCTCTCCCGCCGGCAGCATCGCGAAGGACTCTCCGGCAGCGGCATACCTGAAGGAGCATGGGGTGAGCCGCGAGGATTTCAACACGTACGGAAGTCGCCGCGGCAACCACGAGGTCATGATGCGCGGCACGTTCGCAAACGTTCGCCTGCAAAACCTCCTTGCGCAAGGCATCAATGGCGGTTGGACGCGTGACTTCGAAACGGGCGAGCTCACGTCCGTATATGAGGCCGCCATGGATTACGACCGCAGGGGCATCGCCCTCGTCGGAATCGCCGGCAAGCTCTACGGATCGGGCTCGAGCCGCGACTGGGCCGGAAAGGGACCTGCGCTTTTGGGCATTCGCGTGGTGATCGCCGAGAGCTTCGAGCGCATACACCGTTCCAATTTGGTGCAGATGGGCGTGGTGCCCTTGGAGTTCCAAGACGGCCAAAACGCGCAATCCTTGGGAATCACGGGCGCGGAGACGTTCGACGTCCGCATGCTGGACGACCGCAACGCACGGGTGACGGCCCACGGCCAGGACGGCGACATCACGTTTGCGTGTACCGTGCGTATAGATACGCCCATGGAGCAGGCGTTTATGCAGGCGGGGGGAATACTGCCCTACGTACTTGACAGTTTGGCCCAATAGCGCTTTGAAGGCGCCTGCCGAGCATGGTATGCTTAGCGGCGCCACACGCTCGTTCGCGCTAAAGAATGTTGTGTGGAGTAAGGGAGCGTGGCACACTAAAGTGGCACAGGATGTGTGCGAAAATGGACAGGTACTGCTAGAATCGACTTCTAGGAGTCGTTAGAAAGGTTTTGGGGGGTTGGTATGGCGTTTTTTGGAGAGACGCTCTATACGCCAAAATACAAGGTGACGGGTGACGAGGTCGCGGTGCTGTTGACCTCAAAGGGCAAGGTTCGCGTCAAGCTTGACGGCGCTGGCGCGCCCATTCACGTCGCGAATTTTTGCGAGCTCGCTGAGTCCGGGTTCTATGATGACACGAAGTTTCATCGCTATGTGCCAGGCTTCGTGATCCAAGGAGGAGACCCCAACACGCGTGCCATGGCACCGGCAGACGTCGCCGCGGGCAGGCGCGGGCCTAAGGGTGCGCCAGGAACTGGTGGACCCGGCTACCGCATTCGAGAAGAGTTCACGACCAATCCTCGCAACAGCCATGTGGACGGGGCACTTGCCATGGCGCGTTCGCAAGATCCCAATTCCGCCGGTTCGCAATTCTATTTTTGCCTTGGGCCGCAGCATGGTTTAGACTCAGGGTATACCGTGTTTGGAAACACGATTGAGGGCATGTCGGTAATCTCTGCGCTTCGTGCGGGCGATACCTTGGTGTCCGTTACGATCGAACACATTTAGCAGGCAATGTCGGGCATCGAGGAGCAAACGTGAATCAGCAGATTTTTGAATCCGGTTATGCAGCATACCAGACTGGCGATTGGGCAGCTGCGGCAATGACGTTGTCCCAGGCAAAGGGCGAGGGTGAGGTGTCTGGCAAGACCGATCACCTGCGGGGTAACGCGCTCATGCAGCTCGGACGATATGCGGAGGCCGCCGATGCCTATTCCGAAGCGCTAAAGGACACGGAGTATGGCATGGTTGGCGCGCTGTGCACCAACCGCGGGCGTGCCCTCGTCGCCTCCGGCAAGCTTCGTGAGGCCGTCGAGTCGCTCAACATGGCGACGCAGGATGACTCGTATCCCACGCCGTACAAAGCATATATGTCGATGGGTGGCGCCTATCGTGCCTTGGGCGACATTCGTAGTGCGGGAATCGCGTATCGAAACGCCGCCATCGACGAGGCCAATCCGGATCCTAGCACCGCGCTGCGCAAGCTGGGCAGCTGCTTTATGGATCTGGGACGTCCGGGCGACGCCGTCGAGTCGTATCGCACCGCGTTGGACTTCTCGTCAAACGCGCGCGAGCAGAACTCGATCTATTGCGAGCTCGCGCTCGCCTATGTTGCCGGCAATCGCATGAACGAGGCCGTCGAGGCGTTTAGCAACGCAACGGCGGACGGTACGCTCATTCTGACACCCGAGGCGCGTGCGACCTACGATGCCGCACGCAATGCCGTCGCTGCCCGCCAGGGCGAGCGCCGCAATTCCGAAACCGACATCTTCTTGGCGGCTGCCGGTTATGGCAACTATGCCATTGACCCGCTCGATCCCAACGGTGACGGCACGGGAAACCTCATGCCAAACCCGGAGGACACGGGATTCTTCTCGGTCAGCGAGGAAGAGATCGTCAACGACGATCGCGAGCGCAGGCGCGGCCGCGGAGGCAGGGTGTTCCTGGTGATCTTCATCATCTTGCTGCTTCTTGCCGCAGCCGCTGGATTTGCCTACTATAACGGCTTTGGCTGGCCCATGCAGGAGTCCGTGGTCGAAGACGTGTTTGCGGCTAAGACCAATGGGGAAAGCCTAGACAAGTACGTTTCGACATCATTGGACGATGGCACGCGCAAGCAGATCGAGGCACTCGTGCCGACTGGAGCGACGGTGTCCGTTACGGGCGTAAAGCGCGCCATGTCGACTTCCGAGGTGCAGGCAAACGCCACGCTCGAAGAAGGCGGCGAGCGTACCTACAACATAACCCTGGTTCGCGACGGCATCGGCTGGAAGATCAGCAGCTTTGAGCCTGCCTTTGTCTCCACCTCCGGTAGTGCCGTGGCGGATGGTGCGACCACGGAGTCTTCGAGCGACCAGCAGGCGGAGACTGCGGAGGGCGAACAGGCTGCACCGGCGACGGAGGCGGAGCCTGCGGAGTCAGAACAGCCCGCCGAGGCTTCTGCCGAGGAAGCCCCCGCGGAATAAACGGGCGTCAGTAAATCTTCCGCACAACACGCTCATTTACGAAGGATTGGAAGAAATGGCGTTTTTTGATGCACTGTTCAGCGAGTATGGTGGTGACCTGGCCATTGATCTGGGCACCGCCAACACGCTTGTCTCTGCCCGGGGCAGAGGAATAGTACTTAATGAACCGTCGGTGGTTGCCATAGACAAGACCGAAGACCGCGTGCTTGCCGTTGGTTCCGACGCCAAACGTATGATTGGTCGAACGCCTGGGTCGATCATTGCCGAACGTCCGCTAAAAGACGGCGTCATTGCAGACTTTGACGTGACCGAGGTCATGCTGCGCTATTTTATCGAGAAGGCACGCGAGCGCCAGTATCCTTGGACGCCTCGTCCTCGGGTCGTCGTCTGTGTTCCCTCTGGCGTCACCTCCGTGGAAAAGCGTGCCGTGTTTGAGGCGACCATACAGGCAGGGGCCCGCCAGGCGTTTCTTATCGAAGAGCCCATGGCTGCGGCGATTGGCGCCGACTTGCCCATCGAGGACCCGACGGGTTCGATGGTGGTGGACATTGGCGGCGGTACGACGGAAGTCGCCGTTATCGCCATGGGCGGCATCGTTGTGTCGAAGTCGATCAGGACGGCGGGCGACGAGTTTGACCAAACGATTCTTGAGCATGTGCGCGACGTGTACAAGCTCTCCATTGGCGAGCGCACGGCAGAGGACATCAAGATCAAGGTAGGCTCTGCTGCGCCCTTGCGCGAGGAGCTCGACGTCGAGGTCAACGGCCGAGACGTCATGAGCGGCATGCCCAAGACCGTTCGCATCGAAAGCGAGGAGATCCGCCGGGCCTTGGACAAGCCGCTCGACGAGGTCACCAAGGCGGTCAAGGACACGCTGGACGCGACGCCGCCCGATTTGGCCAGCGACCTTATGTATTACGGAATCCTGCTTACGGGTGGCGGCGCCTATCTGCGCGGGCTCGATCAACGCTTACGAGAAGAGACCGGCGTCCCGGTCAATGTGAGTCCCACGGCATTGGAAAACGTCGTAAACGGCTGTGCCCGCGTGCTCGAGGCCAACGCCTTGTCCGGAGGCTTCGTCCAGAGCGCTGGTCTATAGGAGCTGGCCCATGCCAACCTTGCCATCGATGCCAAGCGGCCATAGCAGGCCGTCGACGTCCAAGCTTATGCGCAAAGAGACCGGGGGCGGCTCCGGTCTTCTTGCTATGGTGCTCGTGATTGTTTCTTTGGTCCTGTTTACCTTTAACGTGGGCGAGACCAATGGTGGCCCCTTGACCGCGGTAAGTGGTGTGGTGCAGACAATCGTGGCGCCGCTGCGGCTTGCGGGGGCAGGCATACTCGCCCCGTTTGCAGGAATGTCCAACGTCATGCGAAACCTGACTGCCGACGAAAAGACGCTGACGGAACTCATAGAGGAAAACGAGCGTCTTCAGGCCCGCAACGTCGAACTAGAGGAGGCCGAGGTGACCGCGCGCCAGCTTCAGGAGCTGTTGGACTTGCGGAGCACCTATAACCTCCAGTCAAGTGCGGCGCATGTGATCGCAGGAGCTACCGATTCGTGGTCGGCGACGGTCACGCTGGACAAGGGCACGTCTTCGGGATTCGTGGTCGGCATGCCCGTGACCGACAGCTCTGGCGCGGTCGGGCAGATCATCGCGTGTTCGGCGACGACCTCCACGGTACGGCTGCTTACCGACGAGGCGTCGTCTGTGGCGGCCATGATTCAGTCAACGAGGGCGCAGGGCATGCTTGAGGGCACACCAGACGCAGCGATGCGACTTTCGTTCATCCGCACGGATCAGACGGTAAACGTAGGCGACATCGTGGTCACCAGTGGGCTCGGAGGCGTGTTTCCCAAGGGATTGCCACTCGGCAAGGTGTCCGTGGTGGACAGATCGCCTGGATCGACGTATTACAGCATAACGGTGGAGCCCTTTGCGCGCATCGACAACCTGGAAGAGGTGCTTGTCATCACCTCGCTTACCGAAGAGCAGCAGGTAACGGCGGAAGACATTGAGCAATCCGACGCTGCCGACATGGAGGCGGCCTCGGGCGAGGTGGAGAAAGTCGAGGAGTCGTCGAAGAGCAACGAGGTTGAGGAGGACACCGAGACGACCGACGCAGATGACGAGGAGGGGTCGTCATCTAAGAAAGACGAAGAGGACGAGGAGATCGAAGGCGCGTACGTGTCGCCCTATTCCGCGCGAAGGAAGGAGGACTGAGGCATGCAGGTAAAGGATACGAACAAGAGCAGGCGGAGCCACATCGCGCTTGCGCTCGGGTGCTTCTTGCTGCAGGTCATGTTGTCTCCAAACGTCGGGATGGGGTACGGACGCATAAACTTCGCGCTCATCTATGCCGGCGTCTACGCGTTGGCGGTCGGTGGCCGGCAGGCCGTGATCACGGGATTCTTGTCTGGGCTGCTCTATGACGCGCTTACGGTAGGTCCCTTGGGCGTCATGGGCTGTTTGCTTACGGTCATGTCGCTCGCGCTTGGGCTAGAGGAGCGCAACCGCTTTAGCGACGGGTTCGTGTCGGCGCTTTCGGCATTTGGCGTGGGATCGTTTGTGGTGTTGGTGCTCTATCATGTTGCGCTTTCCATGCTGGGAGATTCAAGCAGTCTGGTTGACGTGCTCTTTATGCGCGTGCTGCCGTCCTTTGCGCTCACCTTTGTGTGCTTTTTGCCGTTTGCGTATTATCAGGTGCGAAAGAGCATGGGGTTGCGCGGAAAACATGCGGGATCGAAGTCTGCGGGCTTGCGCGAAAACTACTACGACATACGAAATCTCTAGGTATGGCCTATGAGCATCTCTACCGTCATCATCATACTGCTCGTCATTCTTGTGTGCGCCTTGGTGGCGCTCTACGTGTTCTACAATCGCGGCGACGAGCGCTTGCAGTTTGACATCGGCGGACAGTCGCCTCGGGCTGCCGGGGGATCGGACGGTTCTGCCGAGCGGACCGTTCGGTCAAGGTTGCTGGGCCTTGGTCTTGTCTCGTCCACGGTCGTCGCCGGCCTGCTCGCTCGTCTGTGGTCCATGCAGCTCTTGTCCTATGACGAGTACACGAGCCAGGCAGAGTCAAACCGTACCCGCACGATTTCGCTCGCGGCACAGCGCGGAAGGATCTTGGACCGCAACGGGACGGAGATCGTGGGCAATCGCCCGAGCCTGGCCGTCATCTCGAAACCAGAGGTCGTCGACAACGAAATAGAGGTTCAGCTGCTTGCGAACCTCATCGGGATGCCTGCGGCTGCGGTCCGCAGAAAGATGCAGGACCAGACGGAAGGTGCGCAGTCCGATCGAACGGTCGCGATCGACGTGTCGCGCAGGGTCGTCGCGTTCATTGGCGAGCACCCGTTTTTGTTTGAGGGGATTAGCGTGCAGGAGCGATCGGTGCGCTCGTATCCCTTTGGTCGCCTTGCCGCGCATGTGGTGGGCTACACGGGCACGGTCACCCAGGAGCAGCTCGAGGAGAGCGCCAAGCTCAAGGACGACGAGGGCGCGATCGTGTACGAGACCGGCGATACCGTGGGGCAGGCGGGAATCGAGTACACGTACGAGTCGGTGCTGCAGGGCATACGCGGAGAGCAAAACGTGCACGTGGATGCCAACGGGGCCGTCTTGGAGTACTCCACGTCGGTCGAGCCGCAAAACGGGTCGGACCTGGTGCTTACCATAGACGCGACGTTGCAAAAGGCATGCGAGGACGCCTTGGCCAAGGCGATCGACGCGGTGAGCGCCAAGGTGAGTCCGGCGTGCTGCGCGGGCTCGGTCATCGTCATGGACGTCACCAACGGAGAAGTCCTTGCCATGGCGAGCGCGCCGACCTATTCTCCCAACATTTTTGTGGGCGGCATATCAAACGACGACTGGATGTCGCTGCAATCGGAAGAGAGCGCCAACCCCCTCATGAACCGGGCGATTTCCGGCCAGTATCCCTCGGCTTCCACCATCAAGCCCTTGTCCGCGCTCGCTGCGTTGGACAAGGGCATAGCGACCAGCGACAGTCGCTACGTCTGCACGGGTTGGTGGACGGGATTTGGCGAGGCTTCGGGGCAATACTGCTGGGAGCACGGCGGCCATGGCGAGATGAGCGTGCAGACGGGCATAACGTATTCGTGCGACGTGGTGTTCTACGAGATCGGCAAGGGCTTTTACGAGTCGAGCGACCCCGAGGCGTTTCAGGCCAAGTTGCGCGAATGGGGGCTGGGTAGCCTCACCAACATCGACCTGCCGGGCGAAAGCGTGGGCAGGATTCCGGACGCTGCGTGGAAGTGGAGCTACTATACGACTTCGTCGGACCTTGACCGGCAATGGAAGGGCGGCGACTTTACCAACCTGGCCATTGGCCAGGGCGACCTGCTGGTCACCCCCATACAGATGGCCTGCGCGTATGCGGGCATAGCGACGGGCGGGACGGTATGGCGTCCGCACGTGCTCAAGAGCGTGCGCTCGAGGACGGGTACCGGCTCCGTGGTGGACTATGACCCGCAGGTATTGCGCAGCATCGAGGAAAACGAATCATACCTATCCATCGTCAAGGCGGGACTCGTCGGCATGATCTATGACGAGAGCGATTGGCTGGCAGAACACTATGCGTCCCTGCCCGTGCGCGTAGCCGGGAAGTCCGGAACGGGAGAGCGCGCGGGCCACAATCCCACGGCATGGTTCATCTCCTATGCGCCGGTTGACGATCCCAAGTATGTGGTCGCCGCGACCTTGGAAGAGGCGACGTGGGCAAGCACGTCCGCCATGTACATCAACCGAGATGCCATGGGTGCCATCTACGGCGCGCCCGACGAACTCCCGGTGGTCATTACCAGCGTTACGGGCGACTAGGAGGTGATGCGGCATGGCAAACGAGCAGGGGATTCGCGAAGGAGAGCCTAAGGGGCTTCTCGACATCATCCTTGCGCGTATGGGCGTTAACTTGTCGAGGATGGGCAGCTCGAAGTTCCAGCACAAGGGGTTCGTCAGCAAGGTGTACCTAATGGAGCTCGTGCCCAACCTGCTGCTGGTCTTGTTCGGCTCCGTCGTCATATGGTCTGCGTCGCTCACGATACCGGAGGCCTCGTTTCCACGCCACCTCGTGGGCATAGTGCTGGGGCTGGCATCGGCCATCGCCATGTGGTCCTATGACTACAGCGTGTTCGCAGACAAGACCCGACTGCTGCTGATATTCGACGTCGTCCTCATGCTGCTGCCGTCGGTGCCCGGCTTGGGATACAACGCCATGGGCATGACCGGCTGGGTGCAGATACCCCTCATCAACTTTAGGTTCCAGCCGTCCGAGCTCGCCAAGGTCGTCACCATACTCCTCATGGCCTCGTTGGTCGGGTCCTACAACGGCAAGATCGACACCTTGCGCGACTACATCAAGCTCTGTGGGGTGCTCTGCGTTCCGTTCCTGCTCATTCTGACGCAGCCTGACCTGGGTACCGGACTCATCGTGCTGGTGCTCGGTGCGGCCATCATCGTGTGCGGAGGCGCCAAGGGCAAGTGGGTCCTGATAACGGTGGGAATCATCGTCGTGGGCGCCTTTGCCGTCGTCGCGACGTCCATGACGGAGGGCATGCCGCACTTGCTCAAGCAGTACCAGCTCAACCGTCTGATCGTGTTCGTCGACCCGTCGGTCGATCCGGCGGGCAACGGATACAACCTCCAGCAGGCAAAGATCGCCGTCGGGTCTGGTGGGTTCCTTGGCAAAGGCATCGGCAACGCGTCGCAAGCGGGCAGCGGCTTTTTGCCCGAGGCCCATACGGACTTCGTGTTTGCGCTGCTGGCCGAGGAGTTTGGGTTCGTGGGATCGGTGGCGATGCTTGGGCTGTTTGGCTGGATGATCTTGGCCACCATCGGGCTTGGCCTACGGGTGGAGTCGCCGTTTGCCAAGCTCGTGTGCGTTGGCGTGGCTGCCATGTGGACGTTTCAGCTCATGCAAAACGTGGGCATGTGCATCGGCATCATGCCCATTACGGGCATACCGCTGCCCTTCGTGAGCTTTGGGTCGTCTTCCATGGTGTCCCAGCTGTTGTCGGCTGGCCTGGTGCAGTCCGTATGGCGTCACAGAAAGAAGGTAGGATAGTGACGTGTTGGATTGTTGACTGTCCTTTTGCGCCGACTTTGGGTAGAGTGGACGTGTGCCCGCTGGAGGGCGCGAGACCGCATGTCGTGTGGCAGTTCCTTACGACGTGCGACTCGATGGCTTGCAAGGAGTAAACATGGCTCAGACGCAAAGAA
>JAGCBF010000309.1 GCA_017652285.1 Atopobiaceae bacterium | reverse complement strand
CGCGTTGCCGGCCACAAGCGAAAGCGTACGGCAGCGCTCGGACGGCAGCGCTCGGACGCCGATCGCGCACCTAGAAGAGTCGCTCGATTGCCTCGACGATGCCGTCGTGATCGTTGTCGGCAACCACCAAGCGTGCGAGCTGACGCGCACCGGCGCTGGCTTTGCCCATGGCAACGGGCATGCCCGCCACCTTGAGCGCCTCCGCGTCGTTTACCGAGTCCCCCACGGCCACGACCTCCGACAGCTCGATGCCCAGCATCTTGGCAAGCGACGCAAGCCCTTTGCCCTTGCTCACCCCGAGGGCGCTGCACTCGACCGAACCCTGCTCCGCGTTTGCGAGGGTGAGCGGCAGGCCGGACTCCTCCAGGCGCCGCCGGGTTTTGTCACGTGACGCGGCGTTCGCATGGTAGAAGTTGATCTTTATCACCTCGCCGGGATGCATGCGCACCCACCCCTCGAGGTCACGTTCCCGTGTGCAGATGTTATCGAACATGCCCTGGTAGATCCCCATGCCAAACCGCGCCATGTCGCGCAGGTCGTCCGGTCGCACCACGGACTGGCTCAGCGCCATCACGTGCGTCATGGGACCCTCTGCCTGGGCGACCTCCATGGCGCCGACGAGCACGTCCGGATCGAGCGCATGGACCTCGAGGTCCTCCTGCGTGGCGAAGTCGTGCACGACCGCCCCGCTCGCCAGCACGCCGTAGCGAACGAACGGCAGCTCGCGGGGGTACTCCAGAAGCTCGAGCACGTTGCGGCCCGTGCAATACGCCAAGGGCACTCCGCGCTGCGCAAGGTGCTCCAGCGAGGCGCGCGTGCGTGGCGACACGCGCTTGTCCGACGTGAGCAGCGTTCCGTCCATGTCAAGCGCAAGCAGCTTGTAGGGCATGACGACCTCCTTGTCTTGGATCGGGGAATCCCGCGACCTCTAGTATACGTCCCCACGCGTGTTGTACCATGGGAACGACCGCCAATGTTGCCCTGTGGGAGGATTCGCATGACCAACATCTTGTTTTTGGACATAGACGGCACGTTGCTGGCTACCAAGGACGGCCGGCAGGTCATACCCACGTCGGCGACCGAGGCCATAGAGAAGGCCAGACGCCAAGGCGCGCGGGCATACCTGTGCACCGGACGCTCGCTTGCCGAGGTACGCACGTTGGGAGACCTGCCCGTAGACGGCGTGATCGGTGCTGCGGGCAGCTATGTGCTGGATGGCGAAACCATGGTGTATCACCAGGGACTGGATCGCGACGACGTCGAGGCTGCCGAGCGGTTCTTGAGCGCACATGGGGCGTATTACTATTTGGAAAGCACCTACGGCATGTACTTCGACGACATGTTTTTGGACTTTGCGCTGCGCGAGTGGGGCATACGCGATCCCGACACGTGGCTCAAGATCGTGCACCCGGTCGAGGAGGCGAATCGAGACGACGTCAACAAGATCTGCTTTAGGTGCGACGATGGCGGCCTGTCGTTTGAAGACGTCGTACGGGCACTGGGCGATCGCTTCTATCTCGTGCATGCAAGCTATGGCAGGACGGACGTCGTGTCTGGGGAGATGTCGCGCAAGGGCGTGAACAAGGGCACCGCCATAAGGTGCCTGCTCGAGCACCTGGGACTGGACGAGGTGCGGACCTATGGGTTCGGGGACAGCGCAAACGACATCGAGATGCTCGACGCCTGCGACGAGGCCATCGTGATGGGCGACGCACGTGACCCGCGCACGCTCGAGCACGCCACCTACGTGACCGCGCCTCCGCTCGAAGACGGCATCGCGAAGGCGATTCGTCACTTTGGGCTTATCGGATAAGCGCTCGGACGATGGAGTATCATGGTGCGCGGCTTCGACGAAAAGAGGAGAGCATGGCAAGGAGCAAGCTGATAAAGGACACCACGCGCGAAGAGCGCATGCGCATTGTGCAGAGCGCGCTGGCTTGGGGCGACGACTGCGATAGCGTTTCGGGCTTGTCGAGTGGCGTCGACGCGATGTACCAGCCCTACATAGACGGCGAGCTGGAGCTGGCTGAGTGCAACATGCGCGGCGCCTCGACAACATACGTAAAGAGCGATCGCGACCGCCCCAGCACGGGCTCCTGCATCATGGGTCGCTAGCCCCAGACGCCCAAAGTGGCCGAAAGGGGCCTAGCCCCAATCGGCCACTTTGGCGCGGTTGGCCACTTGGTCCCTTTTTTGGCCGAAAGGGGCCTAGCCCCAATCGGCCAAAAACGGCCAACTGGCCGAAAGGGGCCAAGCGCGGCCACTTTTGTCTACTCGCCAAGTTCCTCGTCGACAAGCTCGAGGTACGACATGATGGGAAGTCGCTGCGGGCACGCATCCTCGCACTGGCCGCATTGGATGCAGTCTTCTGCGGTCACGCCGGCCTTCTTGCAGGCCCTCTTATAGCGAATCCGGGCGCCTTCCTCGTCGCCAAACGCCGTCTTGCGGTTCATGGCCTTAAAGAACTCGGGGATGGGTATTTGCATGGGGCAGCCCTCGCAGCAATAGTGGCAGGCTGTACAGGCAATGGTGTCGACCTTGGCAAGCTCTGCCTGTGCGGCGGCCACTACGGCCTGTTCGCTCGAAGAGAGCGGCTTGAAGTCGCGCATGTAGCTCACGTTGTCCCGCACCTGCTCCAAGTTTGACATGCCCGAGAGCACCGTGATGATTCCCGGCATGCTCGCGACGTAGCGAATGGCCCAGCTGGCATATGACAAGTCCTTGCTTGCCGCGTCAAAGACCTCGCGTACCGGCTGGGGCGGCTTTGCCAGCAAGCCACCCTTGACGGGCTCCATGACGGTAAAGGGCACGCCGTGCGCGGCCGCCACCTCCATGTTCGCGCGCGACTGGACCTCGGGATCTTCCATGTCCGCGTAGTTTACCTGCAGCTGGATAAAGTCTATGTCGGGATAGGCGCTCAGCAGGCGCTCGAGGCGCTCGGGACCGGCATGGAACGAGAACCCCCAATGGCGGATGACGCCCTCTTGCTTGAGGCCACGGATCCAGTCCCACAGGCCAAAGTCGTCATACGTCTGCTGGTTGTTGTCTTGGACGGCGTGGAGAAGATAGTAGTCAAGATAGTCTACGCCCAGGCGCTCCATGGACGTCTTGAGCTGGCTCTTCGTCTGTTCTGCGGTGGGGCTGCCCAACCATGCGTTGGCCTTGGTGGTTATGGTAAAGCTGTCGCGCGGGTAGCGCTCCACCAGCGCCTTGCGCGTGGCTATCTCCGAGTCTCCCTCATCGTAGACATAGGCGGTGTCAAAGTAGGTGAGCCCCGCACCCATGAACTCGTCGACCATGTCGCAGATCTGTGGAATGTCCATGGTCCTGTCTTCGAGCTTGGGCAGGCGCATCATTCCAAAGCCGAGCTTGGGGGTGTCGTGGCCAAGGTAGTCCGATGTGTAGGGCATGTCTTCTCCTTAATCCGCAATCGCTATACGCTCTCGTACCAACACGTGGATACGAACAGGATAATACTTTTTTGTTAGCTTCTGTGCCCCCTGTCGCCAGGAGACTGGCCGAGAGGGGCAAAAATGGCCGAAAGGGGCCTAGCCCCAATCGGCCAAAATGGCGCGTGGCCGGGTTTTGGCCAAAAGGGGCCTAGCCCCAATCGGCCACGTTCTTGAGCACGTAGCAGCGATGACGCGCGGCGCGACGTTCGAAGTCGTGCGGCAGGGTCGCCGCGCTGACGTCGCGGACCTCGACCTCGTCGAGCCCACTGGGGTCGATCTTGCTGTCGCCACAGACAAGGATCATCTGTTTGCCCTTGTCGACCAGCGACAACGCGCTCCTTACCAGCTCCATGCCCTGCTTGGCGAGCAGCTTTGCAGGAGGTGCGCAGAGCACCAGGTCGTAGCGACGGCCGCCTTTAGCCTCGCGCTCCATCCAGGCCAGCGGGTCTTCGCGCACGAATCGATGGCGCTTCCCCGTGAACCCATTGGCCTTGAGCTCCTCCTCGATGCGATGCGCGTCGTGTGCGAAGGCGTTTATCGTCACCGTTGTCGAGGCACCGCCTGCCGCCGCGTACACGGTGGCGGCACTCGACGCGTCGAACAGATTGACAAAGGCGCCCCCACGCGCATGCGCGCGCACCAGCTCGCGCACGCCCCGCATGCCCAAGGGAAGGCCGGACTCGAACGCATCGCCCAAGTCGGGCATGAACACCAGGCCGTTCTCCTCCACGACAAGCGTTTGCCCCGTTCCCTCCGCGTCCGCTTGCCACGGCACGGATATCACCGCTTCGCGCGGCACGTCGAGCACCGCTGCAACCAAGGCGCACGCGTCCGCAAGACGCCTGTCTGCCCGCCGCGTATCCACCGATGCCGGACGTCGATGCTCCTCCACCACCGCGACGCGTCGTCCTTCGTCACGGCGCGCACCCTCGTACACGTCAACGCTCAGCGCATAGTCCGGCAAGTCGGCGTCGTATACCCTCAGGCAGGTGACGCCTTGCTTGCGCGCCCACCGCATGCGTTCCTTCGCCGCCTTGCGAAGGCGCGCGGCGAACTGCGCGCTGTTCTTCTCGGCTACGGACACGTTGTGCCGCACCCCGCCCAGCGACACCACATCGCACGCGCGCCGCGACTCGACGTCGAGCGCATACATGCGCACGTACGCCTGTATCGGCCCGTTGTAGCAGTCGATGATCGCGCGCGGGGCTCGCCCCAACGCCGTGTCTACGCTGGTGTCGGGCGTGATAAGGGCAAGCGACCAGCTGCTCGGCAGCGCGTTGGCGGCAGCCGACAACGCCTCATTGACATGCGGCAGGTCCCGCTGGGTCAACAGCCGCCGTCCGTACGGCGGGTTTGCGACCATGAGTCCAGCCGCGGTGGTTTCTCCCGTCGCGCCTTTGCCGAACCGTGGGCCTCGCAGATGCCTGCCCAGGCGGGCGGCGTCGTCCACGAAGAGCCGCACGACGGCCTCCACACCTGCACGGCGCACGTTTTGGCGAGCGACGGCGATGGCCGAGGGATCCACGTCGCCCGCAAGCACCAGCACGTCGGCCGCATCGTCGATGGCCTCGTATGCCCCTGTCAGCACCTGGCCCCAAAGATCGGCATCGTGTTGCGCCCAACCCTCGAAGCCCCATCGGTCCCGCAGCAGGCCCGGCGCGCGGTTGGTCGCCATGAGCGCGCCTTCGATGGCAAGGGTTCCCGACCCGCACATGGGGTCGACCAGCACGCCGCCTTTCGACGCGATGTCTTGCCAGCCGGCGGCAAGGAGCATCCCCGCCGCAAGGGTCTCCTTGAGCGGGGCCTCGGTCTGCACGCCATCCTCGCGGTACCCACGCCTATGCAGCGACGTTCCAGACAGGTTGAGGTACAGCGTCGCTCGCTGTGCATGCAGCGCCACGTCGAGGGCGACGTCCGGCTCACGCGTGTCCACGTTGGGACGTGCGCCGTGCACGTCGCGCAGCCGGTCGCACACGGCGTCCTTGACCTTGAGCGCCGTAAACCTGGTGTTGCGCAGCGCGTCGTTTTGACCGTGCGCGTCCACGGCTATGGTCGCGTCCTTTGGCACGTGCTCCTCCCAGGCAAACGACAAGACCGCCTGGTACAGAGCATCGGCGTCCGTCGCGGGAACACGCGCGATCACCAACTGCACGCGCGTCGCGACGCGACTCCACAAGCATGCCCGGTACGCGTCGGCAAGCTGCCCAAAAAAGGCGACACCGCCTTTGAGCGGCCGCACGCGACGCATCCCAAGGCCTTTGAGCTCGCCTGCCAAGACCTTCTCGAATCCACTTGCGCACCGCGCAAAGAGCTCAAGTTCGTTGCCCTTCAAAACGCCTCTCCCCTACGTTAGTCATGCCGCCGCGAACCGCCGGCTTATTCCTTTTGAGCAAAGACCTCGTAACGCGCCGCGTCCTCGGGGCCTATCCTGCGCATGACGCGGCAGGGGTTCCCAACCGCCACCACGCCAGACGGAATGTCTTTGGTCACCACGCTGCCCGCCCCGATGACCACGTCCGAGCCAATGGTCACGCCCGGGCACACCATGACCCCCATGCCAAACCAGACGTTGTCGCCCACGGTTATGGGCAGCGCGTACTCAAGTCCCAGGTTGCGGCGCTCGGTGTCCACAGGGTGCCCCGCCGTGGAAAACACGCAGTTGGGTGCGATGAACACGTTGTCGCCAAAGGTCACCGGTGACCCGTCCAAGATGACAAGCCCGTGGTTCGCATAGAAGTTCTCGCCCAGATGGATGTTCTTTCCATAGTCGCACCAAAACGGCGGCGTGACGTGCGCGTGCCTTCCCATCGAGCCCACAATCTGCGCCAGACGCTCGCGCAGCTCTTTTCGCTGAGAAGGTCGCACCATGTTGTAGTCATAGCACAGCTCCTTGCACTCGTCGAGTGCCCTGAGAACCTGCGCATCGAAATTCGCGTCGTATAGGGCGCCGTTCGTGCTTGCGATCATTCTTGCGACCGTGGTGCGGGCCTCTTCGTCCATGGCCTCTCTCCGTCCGTAATTGTGGCTGGTAACGACCTGCGCATCAGTGTAGCAAACGCGACACCCGGCCGACGGGCCGAGCGGGACCAAAGTGGCCGAAAGGGGCCTAGCCCCAATCGGCCACTTTTGGGCGTCTCGCCGCCTGCGTTGGCCGAAAGGGGCCTAGCCCCAATCGGCCACTTTGGTCGGGTGGGCGGGACCGAACGCAGGCGGACGGTCGCCGCTCGTTAGAAGCGGTGGCTTCCGCCGCCTCCGCCGCCACCTCCGCCGTGGCCACCACCACCATGACCGCCGCTGCTGCCGGAGGACCTATAGTGGCGCACACGGTTTGTCATGGTGGGCGTGGACGATACGATGGTCGGCAGGGACGCCATGCCACGCATGCTCTCTGAGCTCGCGCGCTGCCGCATGATCTTTGCGCGCGAGTGGTACAAGACAAAGAAGTTGACGAGCACGCCAAACACCACGGCTATCAAGAGGTTGGTGATGTGCTTTACCGGATTCGAGATTTGTCTGCCTTGGCACTTGTCTAGCATGCGGCCAAACGCGGCGTCCGCACATCCATAGTAGTCCCCCATGCTGGCATATTGGTAGATGCCGTCCGTAATGGCACGCGCATCGGCTTCGCTCACGTACTTCAAGCCCGCTTTGTTGGCATATACGCAGATCTGGCGATTGTGCATGTCGATCACAAAGATGACGGCGGGGGTGTCGTTGAAGTTGCTGTTGACATAGGCATGCGCGAATTCCTCCACGTCGTTTGTGGCCTCCGTCGTGCTCACGAACGCCGTGTCCACATACACCGTCAGCTCGGAATAGTCCGCACGCAGCTTGTCTTCCTGCGCACTTGTCAAAAGCATCGCCTGGTCATCCACCGTAAACGTTCCCGCGGCATACGCGGTGGACGGCACCGCGGCATGCACGCACGCTAGGACGCTAAACAGTGCCAACACGAGGCATAGTCGCATATGACGCATGGCCTACACCTCCTCGCGATCGAAGAGCCTGGGCAGGGGACGAGTGGTGGCCAGGTTGTACACCTTGAGCATCGCGACCGAAGACACCACGAGTCCCACGATGCAGAGCGCAACACCCAGGTAATACCATGCATCATTGACCGGCGCCACGTAGATGACCAGTGCGTTGGCGAGCACGGACAGCCCAAGCGCACCTATGGCCACGAGAGAGTTGCGCTCCTTCGTGTCCTGATGCCACCTCAGCACGCGGACCACCACGAAGCCGACGATAAGCGACACGATAAGCGGCGTCACGCGCATGAGCAACGAACCCTGCGCGTCAAACAGGCGGTCGATGTCGATGCCAACGCGCAGCCCTCCCATCACGACCCAGGATATGACGAATAAGGCTATGGTGGTGATGGTTCTCCAAATGCGCGACTTCTTTTTCTTGCCCACGGGCTCGCCGTTGACGGCATCGGTGTTGGTCCAGCCCTTGTCATGCGCATGCGTCTGCGTCTGATGCACGCGCGCGGCGCTGGCGTGGATGCCCCATGCCATGAGCGACGCCGCAACCAGGCTCAAGAATGCCGTAAGGCCCGGCGTCGGTTGAGCCACGAGCTCGAGCAGCACGAACAACAAGGCGCTTGCCAACACGCACCCAAGGGCAAAGGCCTTGAGGTCGATCGGAAGGTCGGAGACCACGTGCCCGGACTGCCCGTTGACGACGGCATATGCCACGCGGTCGTCCTTGCGCCAGGTAAGAAACCACAGCGGAAAGAGCGCCGAGTGATGCCCGACCACGGTGGTCTCCACGTGCGAGTTTTCTGTGAGGGGAATCCCGTGCTGGTGCAGCACCTGGTCTCCCACCTCGCCGATAAGGTCTTGCTCGGCTTGCGCCGCGGCGTCCGCGTAGTACAGCTCGGGTCGGACCGTGGAGGTATCGGCATAGAACCCCGCCAGGTAGGCGGGCGCATATGGTCGCTCCTCCCCCACGTCAAACGGCATGCAGCGCGCCGCGATCTCGTCATCCAAGTACTTGCTCGCGTCAAACGGCGTGCCGTGCCGGTAGTCGCCTTCCATCTGCACGTCTATGCTATAGGTTTTGTACTCCGTATAGTTCGGCCCATGCGTGGTCGTCTGGCCTTCTATGCGAGCAGCGCCAAACGTCGCGTCGTACTGGTAAAACGGCATGTAGATTCCCGTAAACTTCTTGATATTGTCCGCGTTCCGGAACTCACGGTGCAGATAGGGAATGCGTCGCGTGTAGCGCGCATACGCGTCTGCGCACGCAATGCGGTTGATCCTAAACGGAATGATGCGCTCGACCTTTCGATCCGCGCCTGGTATCGAGACCAGGCTCTGGCCACCGCAATACGGGCAGAAGCCCACCATGGAGTCCTCCGTGCCTTCGAGCACGGCGCCGCAGTTTTGACACGTTATGCTCGCCATGACCACGGCCTCGTCGCGCGCGTCAAAGTCTTGCGGATCGCAGGTGCTGCCACAGTGCTCGCAACGCATCTGCTGCAGCGATATGTCAAAGACCATGCTGCCGTTGCAATTCATACAGTGAAACGCCATCGTGCACCCCCTTTGGGATAAACATGTGCTTGTCCTATGGTCGGTCGAGGCGCGGGCTGGACGCCATCGACTGACTGTCATGAGTATAAACTGGACATTTGGGGATGGCCAACTGGTCGATTGGGGAAGCTGGTCGATTGGGGGGCCGATTGGGGAAACTGGCCGCCTGCGCTAGGCACCTTTAGGCCACCAGCCTCGTTCGGCCACCGATAATCGGCACGAGCTTGTCTTCGGACGTCTGAGTTAGATAGGCAAAAAGGACGTGATGCAAATTGGGGGTGCACCACGTCCTTTCGTGTCAGCCATAACGCCTGGTGCAAAGAGGGAGAGGCCTGCGACCCAAGCGTGGGTAAAGGGACGATACCCGTATGCCGACCCCTGTAGTGTACCAAATGTTAAGTGTAGCTAACACTTGTTTTTTCATCCTTTTATGCACTCGGCGACCCAGGCTATGAAGTTCTCGTCCGCAGAGCCGGTTCGCTCAGCCTGTGTGTGGCCAAGGCCCCACACGGTCGCGAAGTCAACCGACTCCACGCGCGCGTCCGCCTTGAGCGCAAGCGCCAGATTGAGTTCGGTCGTCAGGGCCGTGTCGCCTTGCTCGATGCCCGTGCGGATGCGCCAATGCTTTGCCGGTTCGCTCGACCCGTTGCCGTCGGAAGAGGCCAGCAGATAATACAGGGGCGTGTACATGTTCACGCGCGTCTGCACCGCCGTGCCCAGCGCATCCGTCTTGGACAGGTCATCCGCGTATTCGGCGGCATACGAGCTGCCAAGCTCGTCCAGAACGGTCGCCATGCGCTCGTCAAAGTGCGAGGCGGTACCGTCCTCGCCAAACAGGGTGTTCTCTCCTTGGCCGCGATCGAGCTGGTCGAACGCCCCCAGGCTCTTGGACGCCTGCTTGAGCGCCACGCAAAAGTCCGCGACGCTCGTTATGGTCGCCGAGTTGGTCGCCTCGTCGTAGGTGACCCATGCGGTGTCGGCGTTGAGCGCGGCAATGTAGTCGGCCGCCGTCTCGTAGGTCCCCGATACCGTTACGCCACTGGCGGCCTGGGTGCGCGTGATGTTATCGTTTTGCTCGGCGTTCGCCATGTCGTTCGTCGCATCCGCGGCTCCGCCGGCCGCGGCTTCTGCGCTTGCGTTGTCACCGTTACCGCCCATGCGCGTGGGCTTTTCTCCGTCGGGAAGCTCGCCATCTGGCATGGCACCGCCAGGGCCGCCACCAGCGCCCATGGCACCCTCGGGACCGCCGGTGCCACCAGGACCGCCAGCGCCCCCGGGTCCGCCAGCGCCACCCATGCCGCCGGCAGACGAGGCATCGTAGGGAAACTCGGTATCGGACAAAAAGTTGTTGAGCGACTCCTCGATGGTCGCGCGCACCAGCTCGTAGTAGCTTCCCGCCTGATAGATGCCCTCGTCGGACTCGACAAGCTCAAGCGCGGCACCGTTGTCGTCCACGATCCCGGCCTCGTTGACCCATGCGGCAAACGATGCGGCGAGCCCGTTGGAAATCGCCTGTTCGTCATCGGACAAGCCCGTGCGCGTGCAACCCATCATCCACTCATACGCCTCGTCCGCCACGTCGAGGCCCGTGATGGGACACCAGTCCATCGAGCCGAAGATCGCATCGCTCGTCCCGCTCACCGCGCCGATGGCCTCGAGGTACGGCTCGTAGAGGTCCGAGTCGCCCGTCGCGCCCATGAGTGCCGACTGCGCGCCGCCGCCGCTCATACCAAAGGTAAAGATACGGTCCGTGTTGCCCGCGACCTTGTCTGCCACCAGTCGCAAGAAGCGCACCGCCGCCTTGAGGTCCGTGACGCCTGCGGGGGCACCGGTGTCGCGTCCGCGGCATCCGGCGTGCACGTACACCATGCCCGCGCCGGTGTAGGCGGTCTGGGCGGAATACTCGCTCATGGGCGACTGCGCCGAGTAGCCGGGCGTGTTGACGGGCATCACGATGGGGGCTGTCGCCGCCGTGTAGTCACCAACGGTGCCGGACGCGTCGACTTCGCAGGTAAAGGTGCCATCGCCGTTGTCGGTCGCCTTGAAGTACGCGCCGGGGACCAAAATCGCAAGCTGCTCGTAGTCTGCGTCCGCTGGGGTCTCGCAATACGATACGCCCAGCTGATAGTACACATCGTTATCAGCGTCGTAGCTCCATGCCGCGGAATCGAGCGAAAGCGACGACGTGGCCGCGGTCTGCTTGGCAACATCGTTCGCGCCTTCTTCCGTTTGGGAGGCACCCTGGTCCTGCGCCTTTTGCGTACCGCATGCCGTCAACAGCGTTGCCATCGCCGCACCTGCGCCCGCCACGAACTGTCGTCTAGAAACTCGCATCGTAACTCCTTTGAACGCCCAATCTTTATATCAACGATACGCGCTAAACCTTTAAGTTCACTTAATCAACCGGGTAGCAATCACAAAGTCGACGCAATGCCTAAAGCAATCTAAACACCCCGATGCTCATAGTGGCCGCGACCGCCCCCCGCGCGCAGACGCACCCGCGCAGGCGCCCCCGCGCAGGCACCCCCGGCCACGCACGGGTGACGGGAGACGGATGACAGGAGACGGGCCTTTCGTCACCTAACGACCGTTGCTGCGCCCCGCGGCTGGAATTCCTACAAAAGTCCATCTGGCGAGCGCCCCGCAGCTGGAATTCCTGCGAAACTGCGTTTGGCGAGGGGTGATTCCTCACAAACTCCGTTTGGCGAGGGAAATTCCCGCGTTTTCTCGTCTGGCGAGGCTCGCCAGATTGACTTTTGCAGGAAAGAACCTCGCCAAACGCGTTTTCTCGGGAATCTCGGCTCGCCAAACGGACTTTCGCGGGAAGTGTTCCCCATCGACGATCATTTCCACAGGCACTGCCGTTGCGAGACCGCTACGGTTCGCCCAGACGGCCGGTTGGTCCGCCTGCGCTAGGCCCCTTTCGGCCACTTCCGGGTCGTTTGGGCACGTCGCGGTCCGGGCGCCAGGCGCCACGTCACGACCAATCCGGCCGCCAAAGTTCCTTATCTGCGTACACTTGGCCGT